>NZ_JBIRCY010000089.1:0-23773 GCF_044326205.1 Mesorhizobium sp. IMUNJ 23232 | reverse complement strand
TCCGCACAGCGAACCGCCGCAATGCCTGCATGGCTCGGCGATTACAACAACCGCAGACCTCACGCCGCCCTCGGCGGAAAACCACCCATAGCTAGATTGATCAAGGACAACGTCCTTGGAAATGACACCTAGGGACACTGCATCTGACCGGCGCGCCGTTCGTGCGTTGTCTCCAGATCGGCGCGGGGTGGTCAGGCCGGCAGGCCGCCCAATCGTTCGGCTATCGCAAAGCCCCAGACGCCGACAGCGAGGATGATGGCGATCAGCACGGCCAGCGACCCGCAATCCTTGGCCAGCTGGATCTCGACGTTGAACTCGCGCGAGAAGGCGTCGCAGGCGGCTTCGATGCCGGTGTTCAGCACCTCGACCATGATGAGCACCAGGATCGAGGCGATCAGCAGCGCATAAACCATCCAGGACGTGGCGACGAACCAGCCGATCGGGATCGACACGATCAGCAGACCAAGCTCCTGCTGGAACGCTTTCTCGGTGAGCGTCAACCGGCGCAGCGCCCGCATCGAATTCCAGAAAGCGCTGATGATACGTTCCATCGTCGAAAAACCGCCCTGCTCGTTGCCACTTTGATCGAGAACGGCTCTTAGCGAAAAGCAGCGACTACTGGAACAGGTAGGAATCATTGGCGAAAAAACCGTGATTGACGGAATCATGGACGCGCCGTCCGTGGGCACCTTCGCCCGCCGCGCCATAGGCGAAGAAGATGGGCATCAGGTGTTCGTCGGTCGGATGGTTTTCCGCCGGAAACGGCGCGCGCTGTTTCCAGTCGAGCAGCGCTTCAGTATCGCCTTGCGAAAGTTCGTCCGCGAACCAGTCCGTAAAAGCCTTCACCTTGCCCGGCAGCGCCGGGTCAGGTTCGGCGCTTTGGCGCACGACCGAGAAGAAAGCGCGCAGATTGTGGGTGATGTGGCCGGAGCCGATCACCAGAATGCCCTCTGCGCGCAACTGCGCCAAGGCGCGCCCGACCGTGTGATGCCAGGCGGCATCGCGCTTCGGGTCGATCGAAACCTGCACGACGGGAATGTCGGCTTGCGGATAAGCAAGCTTCAGCGGTGTCCACGTGCCGTGGTCGTAACCGCGCTTCTGTGCACGGCTCGGGGAAAGGCCGGCCTCGGCAAGGAAATCGAAGACACGCTCCGCCAGTACCGGATCGCCCGGCGCGGGATACACCATCTCGTAAAGCTCGGGCGCGAAGCCACGGAAATCATAGATCATCTTGGGCGCGGCATCGGTGACGACGGCAACTCCGTCGGTCTCGAAATGCGCCGAGGAAATAACAATCGCCTTCGGCCGCGGCAGCAGCGAAGACAGCCCTTCGAGATACTGGCGCGCGGGCGTATCCGACAGGACGATGTTCGGCCCGCCATGAGAAATGAAGAGAGAGGGCAAGGTTTGCATGAACTCGGACTCCTGAGGGTGTTCTATCCCAGTGCGTCCGTCGCCGCGAGCCGGCAATGCCACGACGCTGCGTTCAGCAATCGTGGACGGCTCGGCTCATCCCGCCACCGTCTGCTCCCCCTCCGCCGCTTCGGCCGGCCACCATTGCGGATGAACGGGAAGGCCATCGTCGATCGCATAGTAGTCGCCCTTGTCAGCCGCGAAGATATGCATCGAACCTTTCAGGCCGGTCGGTTTGTCGAACGCCCCGGCGAGGATCGACACGGTGTTCCCGCCTTCCTGCTTCCAGAACAGCGCCGTGCCGCAGATGTGGCAGAACCCGCGCCGTGCCTCCGGCGAGGCGGCATACCAGGTGATGGCTTCCTCACCTTCGATGGCGAGTTTTGACGCTGCGACGCTGGTCGCGGCGAAGAAATGGCCGGACTGCTTCCGGCACTGCGAACAATGACAATAGACGATCTCGCGCAGCTTGCCGCTGGTGCGGAACCGGACCGCGCCGCAATTGCACGAGCCGTTGTGCATGTCGTCCATGAACACCTCTCCGATAGGCTCTACCTTCGCCGGACACAAAGCGTCGCATCGATCGGAGCGCCTCGCCGGCTTGAATGCGACATCGCGTCGGCGGACTTGTGACAAAGCCGACACGAGTATCCGGCGGGCGACGCAAGACCTTGAAAGATTTTGCAAAGTCGTCTGCAAGGTCTTCCTGATTAAGGAAACATTAGAAGGAGTGCTGCAATCTTAGACATATCGGGATGCGAGTATGACGCTCGCGTCCCCGTTTCTGCCGGGCAGTCGCCTGCCCCGGACCGGCATGAATGCCGGTCCTGAAAAACAGGCCGGGTTAACCGGCACCGCGTGCGTTGGGGTGGTCGTAGATGCAGCCGGCGATAGCTCCTTCGGAGAAATCGAACGACATCGCCATGAGCGTCGTCACCACCATGCGCCAGATGGGCGTCATGGGCCTGCCGCGCAACTACGAGATTTTCTACGAGGCGCTGACCGGCTCCAATCACGACCTGACGATGGAGGTGGTGTCGCTGAGCAGCCGTCCCTCGCAAGAGGAACTGGACCGTATCGGCCGCAAATATTTCGCGCAGAATCACGAACATGCGATCGTCGCCACAGCGCGCGAGACCCTCGCCAAGGAACTGGAGGATGTCGCGCGCCTGCTGCGCAGCGAGCGCTCGCATATCGAGAAATACGGCGAGGTGCTGACCGAGACCTCGGACGGGCTGACCAGCCGACACGCGATGAGCCGGGAATTGCTGCAGCGGATCGTCGGCGTGATGAGCGTTGCCACCAATTCGACCATCGACCATGGCAAACAGGTGGCGACAACGCTCAGCGAGAAATCGGCGGAACTGGAGAGCGTCAAGTCGGCGCTGGAGAAATACAAGATCCTCGCCGACACCGACCCGCTGACGCATATCTGGAACCGGCGCGCCTTCGACAAGCAGATCGCCGACATCTACAACGACCGCAAGGGTGTGATGTTCGGCGCGTTGGTGCTGGCCGACATCGACCGGTTCAAGGAGATCAACGACCGCTTCGGCCATCCGGTCGGCGACAAGATCATCCAACTGGTCGCCGAGATCCTGCGCAGCAGCCTGCACAGCGACATGTTCGTGGCGCGCACCGGCGGCGAGGAATTTGCGCTGATCCTGGAAGGCGCCAGCGAGCAGGCGACATATGATCTGGCGGACGGCTTACGCACGCTAATCGAGCAGACGCTGTTCTCGTCACCGACAGGCATCAATTATGGCCCGGTGACGATATCGATGGGTATCTGCATGGCAGCGGAAGCCGACGGTCCCGACGACCTCTATGCCAAGGCCGACCGGGCGCTCTATCGCTCGAAGATCACCGGCCGCAACCGCGTGACCAAATTCTCGACGGTGCAGGATCGGCCGCTGAAGAGTTGGCTGCTGTACAAGAAGGATTAGCGGTTGGCTCTCTTCTCCCCGTTTACGGGGAGAAGGTCCCGGCAGGGGGGTCCGAAGGACGGGCGGCACGAACCTTGACGAGTGGGCGCGGCCCCTCATCCGCCCCTATCGGGGCACCTCCTCCCCGTGAACGGGGAGAAGGAAGAAAGTTAACCGTTGACAACCTTGCGCTGCGTCACGCCTGCGCCCTTCTTGAGAAGCTCCGAAACCAGGAACGCCAGCTCGATCGCCTGGTCGGCGTTGAGGCGCGGGTCGCAATGGGTGTGGTAGCGGTCCTGCAACTCGTCGTCGCGGATGGCGCGCGCGCCGCCCGTGCATTCGGTGACGTTCTTACCGGTCATCTCGATATGGATGCCGCCCGGATGCGTGCCCTCGGCGCGATGCACCTCGAAGAAGGTCTGAACTTCCTTGAGAATACGGTCGAATGGCCGTGTCTTGTAGCCGGCGGCGGTGATCGTGTTGCCGTGCATCGGGTCCGACGACCAAACGACGTTGCGGCCTTCCTTCTTCACCGCGCGGACCAGCTTCGGTAGGTGGTCGGCGACCTTGTCCGAGCCGAAGCGGGCGATCAGCGTCAGCCGGCCGGGTTCGTTCTCCGGATTGAGGATGTCGATCAACTGCAAGAGACCATCTACCGTCAGCGACGGGCCGCACTTCAGGCCGAGCGGGTTCTTGATGCCTCGGCAGTATTCGACATGCGCGTGGTCGGGCTGGCGGGTGCGATCGCCGACCCAGATCATATGACCCGACGTGGCGTACCAGTCGCCCGAAGTCGAATCAACGCGAGTCAGCGCCTCTTCGTAACCCAGCAGCAGCGCCTCGTGGCTGGTGTAGAAATCGGTCTCGCGCAGCGAATAGTTGCTCTCCGATGTAATGCCGATGGCCTGCATGAAGTCCATCGTTTCGGTGATGCGGTTGGCGAGCGCCTCGTAACGGTCGCCCTGCGGGCTGTCGGAGACGAAGCCGAGCATCCAGCGGTGCACGTTCTCGAGGCTGGCATAACCGCCCTGGGCGAAGGCGCGCAAAAGGTTGAGCGTCGCCGCCGACTGGCGGTACGCCATTTCCTGGCGGGCCGGATCGGGAATACGCGACTTCTCATCGAAGCCGGTGCCGTTGATGATATCGCCGCGATAGGCCGGAAGCGTCACGCCGTCCTTGGTTTCGGTATCGGACGAACGCGGCTTGGCGAACTGTCCGGCGACGCGGCCGATCTTCACCACCGGCTGCGCACCGGCGAAGGTCAGCACCACCGACATCTGCAGGAACACGCGGAAGAAGTCGCGGATATTGTCCGCGCCGTGCTCGGCGAAACTCTCGGCGCAGTCGCCGCCCTGGAGGAGGAATGCGTCACCGGCAGCGACGGTCGCAAGCTGCTTCTTCAGCTTGCGTGCCTCGCCTGCAAAAACCAGCGGCGGAAAGGTGGCGAGACGGCCTTCGACCTCGGCCAGCGCAGCCTGATCCGGATAGGCCGGAACCTGCATGATCGGCTTGGCTCTCCAGGAATTCGGGGACCATTTCGTCATCGTCGCACCCAATCGTCGCTCGCACGGGCAAAATGCCCTGCCCCTTCGGGAAGGCGGCTCTATACAGGAAGGAAGTCGGCTATTCTAGACCGGAGTTCGCCGGCTGGCGAGGCTTACGCGAACTCCATGATCACCGCGTCGACGGCAAGACTGTCGCCGGGCTTGGCGTTGATCTTGGAGACCGTCAGGTCGCGCTCGGCGCGCAGCACGTTCTCCATCTTCATCGCCTCGACCACGGCCAGAATATCGCCGGCCTTGACCTCCTGGCCCTCGCCGACGGCGAGCGACACCACCAGCCCCGGCATCGGGCAGAGCAGCATTTTCGACGTATCCGGCGGCACTTTTACCGGCATCAGCCTGTCGAGTTCGGCGGTGCGCGGCAGCATGGCGCGGGCGGTCACCGACATGCCTTTCCAGTCGATGCGCACGCCGTTCTCCAGCGGGCGAAGCTGGGCGACCACCTTGCGGTCGCCGACCGTACCGTGCCAGACGGGTTCACCCGGCCGCCAGTCGGAGGCGACCGTCAGCGGCGTGCCGCCGCCCACGCTCATGTCGATCTCCATCGGCACCGAGACCAGGCCCTCGCCGAGACGCACAGGGACGTAATCGGAACCAATCTTCACCTCCCAATCCGCCTTCAGCGCGCCGGAATGCGGCGCAAGCCGGCCACCCAGCCGGTCGAGCCGGTCGCGGCGAAGCAGTTCGACGGCCGTCGCCACCGCGGCAATCACCACCTTCTCCTCGTCGTTCGGCACGATCGGAGCAAAACCGTCGGGATATTCCTCGGCGATGAAGCCAGTGGACAGCCGACCCTCCCGCCAGCGCGGATGGCGCATCAGCGCCGAGAGGAACGGGATGTTGTGCTGGATGCCGTCGACCACGAATTCGTCGAGCGCATCCGACATCGCCTCGATCGCCGTCAGCCGGTCCGGCGCCCAGGTGCACAGTTTTGCGACCATGGGATCGTAGAACATTGAGATCTCCGAGCCCTCTGTGACACCGGTGTCGTTGCGCACCACGATGCCTGCCCCGGCCCCCGAGCCGGGATTGCCGCTCCGCCCTTCCGCCGGCGGGCGGTAGCGCGTCAGCCGGCCGATCGACGGCAGGAAGTTGCGGTAGGGATCTTCCGCATAGAGCCGGCTCTCCACCGCCCACCCGTCCAGCCTCACGTCCTGCTGGCGGATGGCGAGCTTTTCGCCCGCGGCGATGCGAATCATCTGCTCGACCAGATCGACACCGGTGACGAGTTCCGTCACCGGATGCTCGACCTGCAAGCGCGTATTCATCTCGAGGAAATAGAAGTTCTTCTTGGCATCGACGATGAACTCGACGGTCCCGGCGCTCTGGTAGTCGACGGCCTTCGCCAGCGCCACCGCCTGCTCGCCCATGGCTTTTCGCGTCTTTTCGTCAAGGAAAGGAGACGGTGCCTCCTCCACGACCTTCTGGTTACGGCGCTGGATCGAGCATTCGCGCTCGCCTAGATAGATGGCGTTGCCATGGCCGTCGGCCAGCACCTGGATCTCGATGTGCCGCGGCTCGACCACGAATTTCTCGATGAACACGCGGTCGTCGCCGAACGAATTTTTCGCCTCGGAGCGGGCGCGGACAAAACCGTCGCGCACCTCTTCCTTCGACCAGGCGATGCGCATGCCCTTGCCGCCGCCGCCGGCCGAGGCCTTGATCATCACCGGATACCCGATCTCGCCGGCTATCTTTTCGGCGTGGTCGCCATCCTCGATGATGCCGAGATGGCCGGGAACGGTGCTTACCTTTGCCGCATTTGCGAATTTTTTCGATTCGATCTTGTCGCCCATCGCCTCGATGGCCTTAGGCTTCGGGCCGATGAAGATGACACCTTGCTCTTCCAGCGCCGCGCAGAAGGAAGCGCGCTCCGACAGGAACCCGTAGCCGGGATGAACCGCCTGGGCTCCGGTCGCCTTGCACGCCTCGATGATCTTTTCGGCGACCAGATAACTCTGGGCGGCGGGTGCCGCCCCGATATGCACCGCCTCGTCGGCCATCTCGACATGCACCGCGTCGCGGTCCGCGTCGGAATAGACGGCGACCGTCGCGATCCCCATCTTCCTTGCCGTCTTGATGACGCGGCATGCGATCTCGCCGCGATTGGCGATCAGTATCTTGCTGAACATTAAGACGGCTTCTCCCCACGGAACGCCGCCCCTTCTTATGGGCATGACGCCGCCGGCTCAAGCGGCCTGTCGGACGCGATGCGAAGGCATGGCGGTGTTGTGCCGGGGACCGGCAACAAAAAACCCGGCAGTTGCCCGCCGGGTCTGTTTGCGCCGATCGGGAAAGCCGATCAGAAGTTGCGCTGGAAGCGCAGGTTGAAGCCCCAGGCGTTGTCGTATGCGTTCACGATCTCGTCGCCGAAATTGTCGGCATAGACAACTTCCGGCGTGATGGTGAAGCCCGGAACCAGTTCGTAGGCAACGTTGGCCGCAACCGAGAAGTCCTCAAAGTCGTCATAACCGATTTCGGCGTTGAAGGTGGCCTTCTCGTTCAACTTGATCGCCGTACCGCCCCAGATGGCCCAGTCGCCACCCCACGGAGCGTAGTAGTTGCTGCCGTTGTCGACGACCACTGTGCCAGCGGCATTGGTTTCGATTTTATCGCCACCAGAATCCCAGGCGGCCATCACGAACACCGAAGCGGTGTCGGTGATGTTGATGTCCAAACGGCCCTTGACCGCGACTTCTTCCTGCCAGCTGTCATAGCCGGCGACCACACCGATCTTGCCCCAGCCCTGCGTGAACGACAGACCGCCGACGACATACGGACCATAGTTCCCCGTGATGCCAGAAAGGGTATCGGGTGAAGTGGGAAGGGGATCGCCGTTGGCATCGAAGAGCGTGTAGTTGACGGCATCGTCATTGTCGCCCTGCTCGATCGCGACGCCGGCGGAGAAGCCGTTCGCGCCGGTGTAGGTGTAGGCGATCTGCAGCGTGCCGAACGGACCGTAGGGAACGATACCGTCGTTCATGACGCCCGACGAATAGTCGGTGAAGGTCGAGAAGTAGGAGTCCGTCTTGCCGATGCGGAAGCCGCCGAGCTCGATATAGGCGTGCTCGATGCTGCTGCCGTCTTCCATGTCGTAGCTAGTCGTGCCGCTGCCGGACACCTGGTAGTTGAAGTTGATGGCGGCATACGAACGCAGCGTGCCGAATTCGGTCTCGCTGCGGGCGTCGGCGCGCAGCTGGAAGCGGACGCGGTTGTTGTAGGTCTCGTCGCCCGCGGCGCTTTCGACGCCGTAGAAGTCGCCGCCACGGAGGTCGACGCGGACATAACCGCCGATCTTCAGGCAGGTTTCGGTGCCGGGCAGGTAGAAGAAGCCCGAACCATAGACGTCGCAGACCCGAACGTATTCGACGGGTTCCGGCTCGGCGACGACGACCGCATCGGCCGCGCGCGCGCCGGTGACTGCGACCAGGGCCGCAGCGGAGCCGAGAAGAAGGCTCTTGATGTTCACTTTCTGACCTCCAGAAAACTGGTTTAACAAAATGGGCGTGCAAAATAGTCACGCGGAACGGTGCCCCTCACGGACCGCGCTGGAAATGGCTTACGATTGACCGGAAAGCCCCCTTTCCACTGGTTCCGCTTAATACATATGCGGTCACATTTCTATGATCGATGCGGGCCGCGGCCGGTCCGTTGAGCAAAATAGGCGAATTTGTGGCAGCAAAGATACACTCCCTAGTCGAGAGCGCGACGCAACCGCTAGTTTTTCCCCACAGCCGAACCGGCCTCTGCTTTGGTAGGGTTGCCGGCCTGCCGAAATCCTGAAAGTTTGGCGCCCGCAATCGCATCCGGAGAATCCGCCTTATGAAGACACGCGCCGCCGTGGCCGTCGCCGCTGGAAAACCGCTCGAGATCATGGAGGTGGACCTTGACGGCCCGCGCGAGGGTGAAGTTCTGGTCGAGGTGAAGGCGACAGGCATCTGCCACACCGACGAGTTCACCTTGTCGGGCGCCGACCCGGAAGGCCTCTTCCCGGCGATCCTCGGTCATGAGGGCGCCGGCGTGGTGGTCGACGTCGGCAAGGGAGTAACCAGCCTGAAGAAAGGCGACCACGTCATCCCGCTCTACACGCCAGAATGCCGCCAATGCCCGTCCTGCCTGTCGCGCAAGACCAATCTCTGCACGGCCATCCGCGCCACCCAGGGCCAGGGGTTGATGCCGGACGGATCAAGCCGCTTCTCGATCGGCAAGGACAAGATTTTCCACTATATGGGCTGCTCGACTTTTTCGAACTTCACCGTGCTGCCCGAGATCGCGCTGGCCAAGGTCAATCCGGCCGCCCCCTTCGACAAGATCTGCTACATCGGCTGCGGCGTCACCACCGGCATCGGCGCGGTGATCAACACCGCCAAGGTGGAGGAAGGCGCGACGGCGGTGGTGTTCGGCCTCGGCGGCATCGGCCTCAACGTCATCCAGGGCCTGCGGCTGGCCGGCGCCGACATGATCATCGGCGTCGACCTCAACAACGACAAGAAAGCCTGGGGCGAGCGTTTCGGCATGACACATTTCGTCAATCCGAAGGAGATCGACGGCGACATCGTGCCCTACCTCGTCAACCTGACCAAGCGCGGCACCGACCAGATCGGCGGCGCCGACTACACATTCGACTGCACCGGCAACACCAAAGTCATGCGTCAGGCGCTGGAAGCCTCGCATCGCGGCTGGGGCCAGTCGATCGTCATCGGCGTCGCCGGCGCCGGACAGGAAATCTCGACGCGGCCGTTCCAGCTTGTCACCGGCCGCGTCTGGAAGGGCACGGCCTTCGGCGGCGCGCGCGGCCGCACCGACGTGCCGAAGATCGTCGACTGGTACATGGACGGCAAGATCGAGATCGACCCGATGATCACCCATACGCTGACGCTCGACGAGATCAACAAGGGTTTTGACCTGATGCATGCCGGCGAGAGCATTCGCAGCGTGGTGGTTTATTAGGACTCCATGATGTTGACTGTCACCCGCTTGCCGACGACCGAGCTATGGTCGGGCGAGAAAAGCGGGAATATGCGAGGCAGCTATTTTGTATAGCATAGCGCGCGGTATTGGATGATAGACTGCATGGCGCAGTAGGTTTCTCGGGTGCGCCATGGAAGCAATTCTTGCAGGTGCGGTTGTTCTGGCCGTCGGCGTGTTGCTGGCATTTGGCATCAAGAAGTTCTCGCTCGGCGATAGCGTGACCTTCCTTGCGCTGATGCTTCTACCTCTCATTGCCTACGGCGTCGTATCGGGAAAAGTGCAGGAATTTACCGCGCCGGGAGGATGGGGTGCGAAGTTCCACGAGGTTGCCGCGAAACCGGTGGACCCGGTGCCGCTGAGCAAGTCGATCGTCGACGGCGAGTTCATCGCCAAGGGCGACTATGTAATGCTCGAACAGGCCGCCAGGACGATCGAGCCCGGCGAGCCGATCGCGCTGACGCTTCAACTCGGGCGCGGCTCCTTCTATGTGGAAAGCGTGATACGCGAATACATCCGCGTATTGTCCGCCAGCGACCCCGAAATGTCGGTGGTCATCATCGACGCCGACGGCAAATATGTTGCCTCGAGCAAAGGCATCGTCGTGGCGGGCTTGCTCGACGCTTCCGATCAGGGACAACAGTTCATGGCGGCGCTGAGAAGCGCCACGCCGACGGACATATTGAATGTCCCGGGGTTCACCGACAAATCCATCCCCGACGAGGCGAGCAATGTCGAGGCCCTGGAGAAGATGGAGCGGGAAAACACCAGCCGCCTGGTGGCCGTCACGGCGAATCGCGTCCCCCGGGGAATCGTGCTACGGGACATGATCGTCGCCCGCCTGCTCGTCGGGTTGGCTTCCGACAAGAAATGAGACCGCACCGGCGCAAATGCCCTATCCGACAATCCTGGTCGATGCCGACGCCTGCCCGGTGAAGGACGAGGTCGTGAAGGTGGCCGAACGCTTGGGCCTCGCCGTCACTTTCGTTTCCAATGGCGGGCTCAGGCCGTCGCGCGATCCGATGATCCGTAACGTCGTCGTGCCGAAATCGGCGGACGCGGCCGACGACTGGATCGCCGAGAACGCGAATGCCAACGACATCGTGATCACGGCGGACATCCCGTTGGCGGCGCGCGCGGTGGCCAAGGGTGCGCATGTGTTGGGGCCGACCGGAAAACCGTTCACGCCGGAGAACATCGGCATGGCTGTGGCAATGCGCGACCTCAAGCAGCATCTGCGCGAGACCGGCGAAAGCAAAGGCTACAATGCCGGTTTCGCACGCGAGGACCGCTCGCGCTTCCTCGGCGCTCTCGACCAGACAGCACGCCGCGCCATCGCCGCCGCAGGAACCGCGCAATGACCCGTCACGGCCGCAATACTTCCTTCTACGTCGCACTGGCGGCCGGCGCGGTTGTACTGCTGATCCTGGGCTGGATCGCACCAAAATATGCGATCGTTGCCGGCTCAAATGCATTCTTCCTTACCTACCTGGTGCTGAGCGCGATAAAACTCCGGCTGCTCAGCGCAACCTATCTGCGCAAGCACGCAGCCGGCGCCGACGTGCCGGCATGGGTCATCTTCATCGTCACCCTGCTGGCGGTGGCGGTGGCGGTCGCCTCTCTGTTCCTTCTGATCAACGCCCATGACGCGCCGGATGCACTGCAACTCGTCTTGTCGCTGGCGTCGGTCGCGCTCGGCTGGGCGACCGTACACACCATGGCGGCGTTCCACTACGCGCACATATACTGGTCGCCGGCGCATGTCCGGTCGGACGGCGTGGCGATGCGGCGTGGCGGGCTGGAATTCCCGCAGACGCCGGAGCCGACGGGGTACGATTTCCTCTACTTCGCCTTTGTCATCGGCATGACGGCGCAGACGTCGGACGTCGTCATCGTCAAAACCACGATGCGCAAGCTGAACATGCTGCATGCGGTGGTTTCGTTCTTCTTCAATACCGTACTGCTGGCCGCCGCCGTCAATCTCGCGGTGAGTCTCGGGGGATAGCGCCCGGCCGGGCCGGCACGCAGGAAGGGGCTCGATGCCGCCACGGAGTGCCGGCGCTGTTCCCCCCGATGAAACATTTCGTATGTGCCTTACGTATCTCTTCCAAGGACACGGACGGGGAATGCCCCGTCGTCCCGAGGAGCCAGAGAAATGGACGCGCCCACGCCTGAAATCCACGACCGGACGGCAAGCGCCGATACGCCTGCGCCGAGGCCTATCAAGCGACCTGTCATCTATCGCCAGTTCCTGTGGACGCGGCTGACGCATTGGCTCTGGGCGATCAGCCTGTTCTTCCTGCTTCTGTCGGGCTTACAGATCTTCAACGCCCATCCGGCGCTCTATATCGGCGACCAGTCGGGCTTCGGCTTCGACAACGAGGTTTTTTCGATGCGTGCCGAAAACACCGCCGCGGGGCCTGCTGGGCGTACCATCATCCTCGGCCACGCCTTCGACACCTCCGGTCTGCTCGGCCTGTCATCGGAAAATGGAGAGCCGGCAGCGCGCGGCTTTCCCGCCTGGGCGACCATACCTTCCTATCAGGATCTGGCGACTGGCCGCGTCGTGCATTTCTTCTTCGCCTGGATGCTGTCGGCCACGCTGCTCCTGTGGCTGCTCGGCAGCCTTATCAACGGTCATCTGCGGCGCGACCTCGCCCTCCGCTTCTCCGACCTGCGGAACCTGCCGCGCGACGTCGCCGACCATGTCCGGCTGCGCTTCCATCACGGCCGCGACTACAACACGCTGCAGAAATTCGCCTATGCCGGCGTGCTGTTCGTGCTTTTCCCGCTGATGATCGCCACCGGGCTCGCCATGTCGCCGACCATGAACGCCGCCCTGCCCTGGCTTCCCGAAATCCTCGGCGGACGCCAGACGGCACGCACCATTCATTTCCTGACGATGCTGCTGCTTGTCGGCTTCTTCGTCATCCACATGCTGATGATCCTCGCCGCCGGCCCGCTCAACGAGCTGCGCTCGATCGTCACCGGCTGGTACCGGACCGATCCGCCCGCGGGTGCGGAACCGCAATCCCAGGGGAGATCATGACCATCAGCACCTTCCGCATCAATCGCCGAAAATTCCTTGGCGCATCAAGCGTCGCCCTATCCGGTGTGCTGCTATCGGGCTGCGATGTCTTCGACGGACTGCCCGCGGATGGCAGCGTCCGCAACGTGCTGGAGAGCGCCAACGACCTGACCTACCGGGTACAGCGGCTGCTGGCCGGCCGCGACGCGCTGGCCCAGGAGTTTTCCGAGGCCGACATCCGCCAGCCGCAGCGGCCAAACGGCATCACCGCGCCGGACGATTCGGTCTACAAGGACCTGCTTTCCAAGGATTTCGCCGACTGGCGGCTGGAAGTCGCGGGTCTCGTCGAGAAGCCGCTTTCCTTGTCGCGCGACGAGCTTCAGAAAATGCCTTCGCGGACGCAAATCACCCGCCACGACTGCGTCGAAGGCTGGAGCTGCATCGCCAAATGGACGGGCACACCGCTGTCGCTGGTGCTCGACGAGGCGAAGGTGAAACCGGAAGCGCGCTTCGTCGTTTTCCACTGCCTCGATACGATCGAGCGCAGCCTGTCGGGCGACGTCAAATATTACGGCTCGATCGACCTCGTCGATGCCCGCCACCCGCAGACGATTCTGGCCTACGGGCTGAACGGCAAGCCGCTCCCCGTCGAGAACGGCGCCCCGCTGCGCGTCCGGGTCGAACGGCAGCTCGGCTACAAGATGCCGAAATACATCCATCGCATCGAACTGGTCGACAGTTTCGCCGCGATGGGTTTCGGCAAAGGCGGCTATTGGGAGGACCGCGGCTACGACTGGTTCGGCGGGATGTGATAGGGTCGAGCCGGTTTCACGGGTGAACTCAAGTGAGCAAGGCCCATCTCGCCCGCACGATCGTATTCCTGATCTTCGCCGTCGGCGGCCTGTGGCTGTTCCTGACAGCCGATGTCTGGTGGATCGGCCTGGCGCTGTTTCTCTGCGCGGGCTTGATCGGCGGCTTGATCTCGGAATGGCTGTTCCGCTGGCTTGCGACGCCGGATGAACAACGGCTCGATCTCGAGGACCGCGTCCGCAACTCGGATATCTGACGCGAAAATCGCGTGCGGGATCAGGCGACCTTGTCGAGCAGAGGCTGCAGCGCCGGCGCGATCGATGGAGCGGAATCGCGCAGCGACACAAGTAGCGTCCGCTCGTTTCCACGCAGGCTGCCGCCCTTGCCGAGGCGCTCGGCAAGCCAGCGGGCCTCGTCATCGTCGACTGCCTCGGCACGACGTGCAGCCGTTCCCTGTTCGGCATTGCGTTCCCGTGAAACGTCTTCGACGCTTTCGAGATCGTCGCTCCGCCCGAGCATGGCAGAAAGTCCGCCGGACACCATGCGCGAGAAGAACCCGCCCACGCCCATGTTCGGGCTGTCCAGAAAAACCTCGTGGCGCAGCGCTTCCTCGCGGCTCGGCGTTTGGTAGCCGGAAACAAACATGACGAAATTCATCATCGCCTTGACGAACAGGTCGTTCCAGGCGGGATCGTTCCGGTCTTCGATGCTGGCGTCGTTGATCTTCAGGAGCATTTCCGCCTCGGCGCGCGTGACGGCGACATTGCTGTCGCCGGCGAAGGCATAGAGCACGCGGCGGATGAGATCGACTTCATCCCTGTCGACGATGTTCGGCAGTCGGCCGGGCACGCGCGCCAACGCGCCCTTGCCGCCGATGACGGCGGCCGCCACCTGCTCCAGCGCGAAAGCCACCAGTCTTTCCGGCGAAGACTTCGCCTTCTCCAGCACGGTCACCAGCAACTCGACCTCCGTCAGCGTCTCGACGACACTGTCCTGCGAGATCATTTTGATCAGCCAGTCCGCGTTTTCCTCAGACACATAACCTTCCGGCCTCTCCTGGTGGACCAGATAGTCGGTGGCCGCCTCGACGAAGAAATCCCGCCATTCAGGGCAGACGGATTTCGCGGCCGCATTAAGGCGGAACAGTTTTTCGACCTCCGCCCGCGACACTACACCGTCGGGATAGACGAACGCGCGCATCGCCCTGACGTCGGCGCCGGTGATCGTCTCCATCACCGCATCCGCCCCTTCGGCAACGCTCGATTTCAGCTCGTCCATCGCAGCACCCCGCAACAGGCTTGTCGCGTCAGCCACCCGGCCGGTCGCCTGCCTCATTGCCAGCGATAGCAGCCTCGTCTTGAAATTCGGCAAAAGGGCGTGGTTAGCGATCTGTTGCAACGCGGGATGCAGGTGACAAAGGCCGGCCCGTGGGCTACATACGAGTCGTCGGAGGTTCCGCAAGGATCCTCACCGGTTCGCGGGAGAGAGCAGCGTCGCTGCCGCCGAAGGGGAAATCGCCCGAAATCTCTCAGGCAAAAGAACCGCAACCGGTCAAGACACTCTGGAAAGTCGGGGCCGAAAACCCCGCGCCGAAGGTGTAAGCGTCGCCGACAGAGTTCCGGTTGCGCGAGTCTCTCAGGCTTCAGACAGAGGGGCACGGAATGGCCGCTTCAGCGGCCGGAAACGTGCGCTCTGGAGAAGCAATGACCGACCTCGGCCAGAAGAAACTTCCGCTCGAAGATTTGCATCAGGCGGCCGGTGCGCGTTTCGGCCCGTTCGCCGGCTGGTCGATGCCGCTGCAATATGCGGCGGGCGTGATGAAGGAACATCTTCACACCCGCGAGCATGCCGGCCTGTTCGACATCTCGCACATGAAGCTGTTCGAGGTTTCCGGGCCGGGCGCTTCGGCGCTGTTGTCGAAAGCCTGTCCGCTCGATGCCGAAGCGCTGGCCGAGCGGCAATCAAAATACACTTTTTTCCTCACCGAGGCGGCCGGCATCATCGACGACCTGATCGTGACAAGGCTCGGCCCGACGCGCTTCATGGTCGTCGCCAATGCCGGCAACGCCGCCGAGGATGAGGCGCACCTGATGGCGCTGGCGGAAGACTACGACTGCACGGTGACGCCGCTCGACCGCGTGTTCCTGGCGATCCAGGGGCCGGAGGCCGAAGCCATCCTCACGGCCGCCGGCGTCGATGGCTCGCATCTCGCCTTCATGACCGGCTTCGAGCCGCGCGAAAACTGGTTCATGAGCCGGTCGGGCTATACCGGCGAGGACGGTTTCGAGATCGGCCTGCCGGAAGCCGATGCACGGGCGCTCGCCGCCAAACTGCTTGCCGACGAGCGCTTGATCTGGATCGGCCTCGCCGCCCGCGACAGCCTGCGGCTGGAAGCCGGACTCTGCTTGCATGGCCAGGACATCTCCAAGGACACCGATCCGGTCGCCGCCGGTCTGCTTTGGGCGATCCCGAAGCAGCTTCGGACGGAAGGCACCTTCGTGGGCGCGGAGCCGCTGCACAAGAAGATCGCGCTCGGCGCGGGCGAAAAACGCGTCGGCCTGAAGCCGGACGGCCGCCAGCCCGTGCGCGCCGGCGCGTCACTGTTCGACGAGACCGGTGCTGCCGTCGGCCGCGTCACCTCCGGCGGATTCGGCCCCTCGGCCGGCCATCCCGTCGCCATGGGCTACATCGCCGCTCCGCTCGCAAAACCCGGCGCCCGAATCTTCGCCGACGTGCGCGGCACAAAAGTGCCCGTGGACGTCCACACCTTGCCCTTCACCCCACACCGCTATCGCAAAGGATGAACCCCATGCCGCAGATTTTCTACACAGAAGACCATGAATGGATCCGCGTCGAGGGAGACACCGCGACCGTCGGCATCACCGATTACGCACAGGAGCAGCTTGGCGACCTGGTCTTCGTCGAACTGCCGGAAGCCGGCAAGAGCGTGAAGAAGGGTGACGTGGCGGTGGTGGTGGAATCGGTCAAGGCCGCCTCCGACGTCTACGCCCCGGTCGACGGCGAGATCGTCGACGCCAACGGCGCGCTGTCCTCCGAGCCCGCGCTGGTCAATTCGTCTGCCACCGGCGACGGCTGGCTGTGGAAGATGAAGCTCGCCGACAAGGGCCAGTTGGAAGGCCTGATGGACGAGGCCGCCTACAAGAAGCACATCGGCTGAGGCAAGGTATCATGACCGAAAAATCCGAATTCGCCGGCCGCCATATCGGCCCGGGCATCGCCGAGACCCGCGCCATGCTGGCCTCGCTCGGCATACCGTCGCTGGAAACGCTGATCTCGCAGACCGTGCCGCGATCGATCCGGCTCGAACGCCCGCTCGACCTGCCGGCGCCGGCCACGGAAGCCGAGGCGCTGGCCGAGCTGGCGGAAAAGATGTCGGCAAACGTCGTGCTGAAGAGCTTTGTCGGCCTCGGTTACCACGGCACGTTTGTGCCGCCGGTGATCCTGCGCAACCTGTTCGAGAACCCGGCCTGGTACACGGCCTACACGCCTTATCAGGCGGAGATCAGCCAGGGCCGGCTGGAACTCCTGTTCAACTATCAGACGCTGGCAACCGAACTCACCGGCCTGCCCGTGGCCTCCGCCTCGCTGCTGGACGAAGCCACCGCGCTGGCCGAGGCGGTCGGCATGGCGGTGCGCCATCACAAGGACAAGCGCACCAAGATCGCCTTCGCCAACCAGCCGCATCCGCAGACCCGCGACGTGGTCGAGACCCGCGCCGAACCCTTGGGCTGGGACATCGACGGCGACACGATCGACGACAACACGGCCGCACTCGTCGTCGCCTGGCCCGACACTTTTGGCGTGTTCGGTGACCATGCCGCGAAGATAGCCGAGGCGAAGGCCGCCGGCGCGATCGTCATCTTCGTCGCCGACCCGCTGGCGCTGACCATCATGCAGACCCCGGCCAGCCTTGGCGCCGACATCGCGGTCGGCTCGATGCAGCGTTTCGGCGTGCCGATCGGTTTCGGCGGGCCGCATGCCGCCTATTGCGCGGTGTCGGACAAGCTCACCCGCCTGATGCCGGGCCGTCTCGTCGGCCAGTCGGTCGACACAAGAGGCCGGCCGGGCTACCGGCTCGCCTTGCAGACGCGCGAACAGCACATCCGCCGCGACAAGGCGACCTCCAACATCTGCACCGCGCAGGCGCTGCTGGCCAACATGGCCACGGCCTATGCGATCTGGCACGGGCCGGAAGGGCTTCAGGCCATCGCAACCCGCGTACATGGGCTGGCGGCGCGGCTGGCTGCTTCGCTGAAGGCGGCGGGCCACAAGGTGCTTGGCGACCATCGCTTCGACGCGGTGACGGTGGAGGTGAAGGGCCAGGCCAAAGCCCTTGCCAAGACGGCGCAGAAGGACGGACGCCTGCTGCGCATGGTCAATGCCGACCTGGTCGGCATCAGTTTTGACGAGACCTCGACCGATGCCGATCTCCAGGCCATCGCTGCGCTGTTCGGAGCGAAGGTCACGGCGAGCGCCGAACGCGCCCTGCCCGGCGCGCCGCGCCCGCTGAAAGGTTTCCTGACGCAGCCCTTCTTCCACGAGAACCGCTCGGAAACCGAGATGATGCGGTTCCTGCGAAAACTGGCCGACAAGGATCTTGCGCTCGACCGCACCATGATCCCGCTCGGCTCCTGCACCATGAAGCTGAACGCGGCCGCCGAGATGATCCCGGTGTCGTGGCCGAACGTCGCCAATCTGCATCCCTTCGCGCCGAAGGCGCATTCCAAGGGCTACAAGTCGATGACCGACGATCTGGAGCGCTGGCTGGCCGAGATCACCGGCTTCCATGCCGTCTCGCTGCAGCCGAATGCCGGCAGCCAGGGCGAATATGCCGGCCTTTTGGCGATCCGTCGCTATCACGCCACGCGCGGCGAGGCGAACCGCACCATCTGCCTGATCCCCTCCTCCGCCCACGGCACCAATCCGGCGAGCGCCGCCATGGCCGGCATGGATGTCGTCGTGGTGAAATGCACCGACAGCGGCGACATCGACATGGACGACATGCGCGCCGAGGTGGAGCGGCACAAGGCCAATCTGGCGGCGCTGATGATCACCTATCCCTCGACGCATGGCGTGTTCGAGGAAGGCGTCAAGGACCTGACAAAACTGATCCATGACAATGGCGGGCAGGTCTATCTCGATGGCGCCAATCTCAACGCGCTGGTCGGTCTTGCGCGGCCGGGCGACATCGGCGGCGACGTCTGCCACATGAACCTGCACAAGACCTTCTGCATCCCACACGGCGGCGGCGGCCCCGGCGTCGGGCCGATCGGCGTCGCGAAACATCTGGCGCCGTTCCTGCCCGGCCATATCGACCACGGATCGAAGCATCCGGTCTCGGCCGCACCCTTCGGCAGCGCCTCGATCCTGCCGATCACCTGGATGTATATCCGCATGATGGGCGCCGTCGGGCTGAAGAACGCCACCGAAATGGCGATCCTCAACGCAAACTATGTCGCAAACCGCCTCAAGGAGTTTTTCCCGGTCCTTTATGCCGGCCGCAATGGACGCGTGGCGCATGAGTGCATTCTGGACACCCGCGTGCTCAAGGACAGCGCCGGCATCGGCGTCGAGGACGTCGCCAAGCGGCTGATCGACTACGGTTTTCACGCGCCGACCATGTCATGGCCGGTGGCCGGCACGCTGATGGTCGAGCCGACCGAATCCGAGCCGAAGGCCGAACTCGACCGGTTCTGCGAGGCGATGATTTCCATCGCCAAAGAAGCGGCCAAGGTGGCGGCGGGCGAATGGCCGAAAACCGACAATCCGCTGGTCAACGCCCCGCACACGGCGGCCGAAGCGCTGGCCGGCGAGTGGACGCACCCCTATTCGCGGCTGGAGGCTGCCTACCCCGCGTCCGATGCGAACTTCGCCGCCAAATACTGGCCGCCGGTGTCGCGCATCGACAATGTCGCCGGCGACCGCAATCTCGTCTGCTCCTGCCCGCCGCTGGCGGATTATCTCGGCGCCGCGGAATAGGTTCTAGCGAACTGCAAGGGCGGGCAACCGGCAACGGTGCCCGCCCTATAGTCTTGCGTGGGCCTAACGCTTGGGTGGCCCTTGCGGGACATTCGCAAGGCTGGCATTCCGCGCCGCGCCGCGTAGTATCGCGCAACGCATACCGGGAGGACGCCTTGCAGACCAAGAAGATCATCAATGACGGCAACAGAGCCGTCGACGAAATGCTGGAAGGCGTGCTCGCCGCCCATCCCAACCACCTTTTCGCCGTCCCCGGCAGCCCGCGCTCGATCGTGGCGAAGAACGGCCCGCGCCCGGGAAAAGTCGGAATCGTCATCGGCGGCGGCTCGGGTCACGAGCCGACATTTCTCGGCTATGTCGGCAAGGGCCTGGCCGACGGCTGCGCGGTCGGCAACGTCTTTGCCTCCCCGCCCCCAGACCCCATCCTCGAATGCGCCAAGGCGGTCAGCGGCGGCGCGGGCGTGCTGTTCCAGTACGGCAACTATGCCGGCGACGTGATGAATTTCGACATGGCCGCCGAGATGGCTGACATGGACGACATCGAGGTGCGGACGGTGCTCACCACCGACGACGTAGCAACGTCGACCAAGGCCAAGCGACGAGGCGTCGCCGGCAATTTCTTCGTGTTCAAGGCGGGGGGCGCCGCGGCCGACAAGATGCTTTCCCTCGACGAGGTCGAGCGCATTGCCCGCAAAGCCAACGACCACACCTATACGATGGGCGTCGCGCTCTCACCTTGCTCGCTGCCGCAAACGCGAAAACCGAATTTCGAGATCGGCGATGACGAGATGGAAATCGGCATGGGCATCCATGGCGAACCGGGCGTCCAGCGCGGCAAGCTGAAAACCGCCGACGAGATCGTTGACGAGATGCTCGACCGCATCTTTTCCGAGATGACGCCGTCGAGGGGCGACAAGGTTGCCGTTCTCGTCAATTCGCTCGGCTCCACCCCGCCGATGGAGCTTTACATCATGAACCGGCGGGTCAAACGGCGGCTGGACGACATCGGCGTCGGCGTCCACGCCACCTGGGTCGGGCCTTACTGCACTTCGCTCGAAATGGCCGGCGCCTCGGTGACGCTCCACCGTCTCGACGGCGAACTGCAGGAGATGCTGGACCATCCCTGTGACTGCGCAATGTTCCGCGCCGGCTGATCTTTTTGCTCCTCGGCGATAGCGCGCCCCAGAAATCCGGGATCATTGCATGACCGAAATCACTTCCGCCCGACTGGTCACCATGTTCGGAAAGATCGCCGAGAGGATCGAGGCCGAGAAAGATCGACTCTGCGCGCTGGACGGCGTGATCGGCGACGCTGACCACGGTATCGCGATGTCCCTGGGCTTTTCCGCCGCGCGCGACGCGGTTTCGGCCCTCGACCCCGCCGCCGATCCGACTACAGTCTTCAATACAGCGGCAAAATCCTTCCTGAACGCGGTCGGCGCCTCCTCCGGCCCTCTCTACGCCACAGCCTTCATGCGCGCGGGCGCTGCCGTCAAGGGTAAGTCGGCGCTGACCGACGCCGATTTCGTCGCCGCCTTCCAGGCGACGGCAAAAGGCATCCAGGATCGCGGCAAGGCCGAGCGCGGCGAAAAGACCATGGTCGACGCCTGGGCGCCCGCCGCCGACGCTGCCGGCGAGCGCTTTGCCGCCGGCGGCGATCTCGCCGCATCGCTCGCCGCCGCCGTCGAGGCTGCGAAAGCGGGCGCCGAGGCGACGAAAAACATGGTCGCCGCGAAAGGCCGCGCGGAGCGCCTCGGCGAGCGCTCGCTGGGCCACATGGACCCCGGCGCTGCTTCGGCGATGGTGGTGATCGAGGCGATGAGGGAGGGAGTGGCTGGGTAACGCCTCAACGGCCGGACGCGACCTGACGGCAGCGTCCTTTCCCCGCCTGCGGGGAGAAGAAAGAGGTGCTACCCAATCGCCGCCGACGCCCGCCGCAAAATGTCGATATACCCCTCCGCTGCCCAAGCGGAGCGGCCGATGAACAACCCGTCGACATGCGGCTGGGCAATCAGTTCAGCCGTGTTGCCGGGATTGACGCTGCCGCCATAAAGCACCGGCGCCGCGGCGGGCAGGATCGCGCCGGCGACCCGCTTGATCAGCGCCTGCTGCTTGTCCGCATAGTCGGCGCTGGCCGGAATGCCTTTTTCGCCGATCGCCCAGACCGGCTCGTAGGCGAACAGGATTTGCGTGGATTTGCCTGCGTCGTCAATGAATTGCAGCGCTCCCCTCACCTGCTCCTCTAGCACCGCGTCCGCCCTGCCCGCCTCCCGCTCGGCAAGCGTCTCGCCGACGCAGATCAGCGGCACGAGACCGTGACGCACCGCCGCTGCCGTCTTCAGGCCGACCGTGCGATCGGTTTCCGCAAAAAACTCGCGCCGCTCGCTGTGGCCGAGTTCGACCCAGTCAAGCCCGCAATCCCTGAGCATCGGCGCCGAAATCTCCCCCGTCCAGGCGCCAGAATCTTCCCAATGCATGTTCTGCGCGCCGACTTTTATGCTACTTTCGGTGAGCGCCACCTTGACCTGGCGCCCAACCGTGAACGGCGGGATCACGAAGGGTTGGATACGCGGGTCGAATCCCGGCAGGAACGCCTTCAGTTTTTCGGCGAAATCCAGCGCCTCGGCCAGCGTCTTGTTCATCTTCCAACTGGTGCCGACAAAATACAAAACCACGGATCCGCCCTTTCAATCGATTGAGGCGGATGAATGCCGCAGGATGCGCGCGAGGGGAACCGCGAATATCGCAAAAACCGCCAAAAGCGCTGTTTTCGCGACGATTTTTCCACTATTGGCGAAGGTCCACTCACTTCCGCCAAAGCATCAGGAGACAGTTTTTATGGCCCGGATCACCCTTCGCCAGTTGCTCGACCATGCCGCCGAGCACAGCTACGGCGTGCCTGCCTTCAACATCAACAACATGGAGCAGGCCCTGGCGATTATGGAGGCGGCGGATGCCGTCGATGCCCCGGTGATCCTGCAGGCCTCGCGCGGCGCCCGCGCCTACGCCAACGACATCATGCTGAAGCACATGATGGACGCGCTGACCGAAATCTATCCGCATATCCCTGCATGCGTGCATCTCGACCACGGCAACGAGCCCGGCACCTGCATGACCGCCATCCAGTCGGGCTTCACCTCGGTGATGATGGACGGCTCGCTCAAGGCCGACGGCAAAACGCCCGGCGACTGGGATTATAATGTCGGCGTGACCAAGACCGTGACCGACATGGCGCATCTCGGCGGCATCTCGGTCGAGGGCGAGCTCGGCGTGCTGGGTTCGCTGGAAACCGGAATGGGCGACAAGGAGGACGGCCACGGCGCGGAGGGAAAGCTCAGCCATGACCAGTTGCTGACCAACCCGGACGAGGCGGTGAAATTCGTCGCCGAGACCAAGGTCGACGCGCTGGCCATCGCCATGGGCACCTCCCACGGCGCCTACAAGTTTTCGCGCAAGCCCGACGGCGCCGTGCTTGCCATGCATGTCATTGAGGAAATCCATAAAAAACTGCCGAACACGCATCTGGTCATGCACGGCTCGTCGTCGGTGCCGGAGGACCTTCAGGAGATCATCAACCGCTACGGCGGCAAGATGAAGCCGACCTGGGGCGTGCCGGTCGAGGAAATCCAGCGCGGCATCAAGAACGGCGTGCGCAAGATCAACATCGACACCGACAACCGCATGGCGCTGACCGGCCAGATCCGCAAGGTGCTGAGCGAGGACCCGAGCGAGTTCGACCCGCGCAAATACCTCAAGCCGGCCATGGCGGCGATGACGAAACTCTGCAAGCAGCGGCTGGAAGAGTTCGGCACCGCCGGCAATGCCCAAAAGATCAAGCCGCTGCCGGTGTCGGAGATGGCGAAGCGCTACAAGAGCGGCAGCCTCGATCCGAAATTCGGATAGCAAGTCATCGCGCCAGTCAAAAAGTATCGCCGGTGTGCGCACCGGCGATACATGATCTCGTGACGGCTAAAGCGTGCCGCACGCAATCGGCCTCATTCTGCCGGGCCGGTTTGGGCCAAGGTCGAGGGCTTCGGCGCAGGTCGGGCTGGTGGCCCGGACAAGAC
>NZ_JBIRCY010000088.1:0-24132 GCF_044326205.1 Mesorhizobium sp. IMUNJ 23232 | reverse complement strand
CGACGGAGGCCAGCAGGCGGAAGCAGAGCGCGAGCCGCGAAGCCTCGGCGCAGCCGTCGCCATCTGGTCCGCAAGCCGCCGCCGAAGGCAGGGCCAGCGCGCCGCCGGCCCATTCGGCGGCAAACGCCCGCGCGACGGCCTCGGCCGGCCGCAGCAGCGACAGGATAAGGACGCGAACCCGCAACGGCACGAGGCAAAGCAATTCGGCCAGAACGGCCAGGCAAAGCAGCGTCGCCGCGATGCCCTTCAGCGCCTTCCGCTCATCCTCGTATTCGGCCCTGCCCATTCCAGCCTCCGCTCGGAAGGCACAATAGCAGAGCGGCAAGAAAGCGCAAGGAAATATTTCCTATCACTATCGTCGCCGTCCGGCATCGCGCGTGTCGACGAGGCAGAACCGGCAAAGCACGCAGCCGGTGCCGGTCAAATTCGAACGCCGTCGGTTATAGTACGGAATTGCCGGCATCGGATTTGACTGATGCAACGGGCCAGACGGACAACCGAGGGAATTTCACTCAGGCGCGCTGGAAAACCAGAGCTCGGGATAGATCACCACGGCGGTCTCGTCCGGCGGGCGCTCTTCGGACGGCACGATCGACTTGGTCCGCCTCGCCTCGGCGGGTGTCGGCTGCCTGCGGCTGATGTGGTAGTCAGTGGCACCGACACAGCCAATGAACCACGCCGAACTGAGAATGCGCGCGGCAAAACCTCGATCCGTTCGCCTGGCGAGCACCGCCAGACCGACATTATAGGCCGGGCGCCACGGGAAGATCATGCGCCCGTTTGGCTTCAACGCCTTCAACCAGTGCAGCGGCGGCGCAACGACACCAGCGTTCACATAGATGATGTCCGAGGGCATAAATGCTGCCGTCACCGCATTCGCCGCAATGACAGTCGCATTCTCGAACGGTTTCAGGTTCGTCGCCGCGTCGGCCGCCACATGGGCGTCGATCTCGAAGCCGGTAACGGTTCCGTCCGGCAGGACCAGTACGGCAAGCACCGCCGTGTAATAGCCACCGCCCGTGCCCACCTGGGTGACGGTTTCGCCGGGCTGCGGCGCGACGGCGCCGATCCAGCCGGCGTGCAAAAAGGGCTCGCCATTGTTGATGCCCTTGTCCCGATCGATGGCGACCAGCACGTTCTGGTAGAGGAAGGCAGGATCGGCGGTCGGCGTGGGAATGAGGTGGTCGCCCGCCACCACCTGCCATGGACCTGGCGGCAGGAACGCCTCGCGTGGGACCATGTCGAAAGCGCGCTCGATGCGCGGGTCGCGCGACCCGCTCACCGCCGCCATCTGCTTAGCGTAGTGGGCGCGGACTTCGTCGAGACCGGTTCGCCGTCTGGCCATGCGCCGATCATGACGCAGGCCGGAGGCCGTTTCCAGCGTATCCGGCCTGATCGTGTTGTCGTTGTGCGGCGCGGATCACTCCGCGAAGAAGGCGAAGCGGATGATGAACAGCGCCGCCACCAACCATGTCGCCGGATGCACCGTGCGCGCCTTGCCGGTCACCGCCTTCAGCACGACGTAGCTGATGAAACCGAAGGCGAGGCCGTTGGCGATGGAATAGGTGAACGGCATGGCCAGCGCCGTCAGCGCGGCCGGCGTCGATTCGGTCACGTCGCTCCAGTCGATGTCGACCAGCTCGTGCAGCATCAGGCCGGCGACGTAGAGCAGCGCCGGCGCGGTGGCATAGGCCGGCACCGAGCCTGCCAGCGGCGAGATGAATAGGGCTGCGAGAAACAGCAGGGCGATGACCACCGCCGTCAGGCCGGTGCGACCGCCGGCCTGCACGCCGGACGCGCTCTCGACATAGGCGGTTGTGCTGGAGGTGCCCAGCATCGAGCCGGCGACGATGGCGGTGGAATCGGCGAACAGTGCTTTCCCGAGATTGCTGGGTTTTCCCGGCTCGATCAGCCCTGCCCGCTTGGCGACGCCGATAAGGGTGCCGGTGGCGTCGAAGACCTCGACCAGCACGAACACCAGGACGACCTGAACGATGCCGACATGCAGGGCGCCCAGCAGGTCGAGCTGCAGAAAGGTCGGAGCGAGGCTTGGCGGCGCCGAGACGATGCCCTGGAACGGGCTGAGGCCGAAGAGGATCGACAATACGGTGACGACGAGAATGCCGATCAGGATCGAGCCGCGCACCTTCAGTGCATCCAACCCGGCGATGACGAAGAAACCGAGGATCGCCAGCAGCACGCCCGGCTGGTGCAGATTGCCCAGCCCGACCAGCGTGGCCGGATTGTCGACGACGATGCCGGCATTCTTCAGCGCGATGATGCCGAGGAAAAGGCCGATGCCGGCGGCGATGGCCGCGCGCAGCGATTGCGGGATGCCGGCGACCAGCCAGGAGCGCACGCCGGTGATCGTCAGGATGAAGAAGATCACGCCGGAGATGAACACCGCGCCCAGTGCCTGCTGCCAGGTGAAGCCCATGACGGCCACCACCGTGAAGGCGAAGAAGGCGTTGAGCCCCATGCCCGGCGCCATGCCGATCGGCCAGTTGGCGACGAGGCCCATCACCAACGAGCCGAGCGCCGCGGCAAGACAGGTCGCCACGAACACCGCATTGCGGTCCATGCCGGTCGAAGAGAGGATGTCGGGGTTGACGAAGATGATGTAGGACATCGTCAGGAACGTCGTCAGGCCGGCGATTACTTCGGTGCGAACCGTCGTCTTGTGCTCGCAGAGCTTGAAAAGCCTTTCCAGCATTTTTCCATTCCCCTTCTCAGCGCAGGCTATAGCCGCCGCGGTGCGATTTCAGTCGATGGGGAAAAGCCGGCACGCGTTTTTGCAAGCGCATGGCCATGGGCCATTCGCCGAAATTCGGTACTGAGGTGTTTCAGGCGCGGACCTGTGTCGCCGTCGCGGGCGCATCACCCGATCCAAAACATCCGGAGGCTCGCGCCGGCAGCGGATGTCTCAACTCCTCCCTATCGCGCTCATGATCGGGCCTGCGACCATAAAGTGCAAGACGCCATACCGGCCGGAAAATTTAAAGCAGTTTCAAACCGCCCGCCGACAATGGATATCGGCGCAAACTCCATCAGACGGGCTGAATGCCAGAGTTGCCGCTCAGTAGTCGCCCGATCGTTCCGCCCTGAGCTTCGCCCAATAATCCAGCCGTTTGCGGATTTCGCGCTCGAAGCCGCGATCCGGCGGATCGTAGAACGTCTGGCGGCCCATCTTCTCCGGGAAATAGTCCTGCCCCGAAAAGGCGTCGGGCTCGTCATGGTCGTAACGATAACCCGCGCCGTAGCTTTCTTCCTTCATCAGTTTGGTCGGCGCGTTGAGAATCGTCTTTGGCGGCAGCAGCGAGCCGAATTCTTTTGCCGCGCGGGTCGCTGCCTTGAAGGCGGTGTAGGTCGCATTCGATTTCGGCGCGGTCGCCATATAGATCGCGGCTTGAGCGAGCGCGAGTTCGCCTTCGGGTGAACCCAAATAGTCGTAGGCGTCCTTCGCGGCATTGGCAATCACCAGCGCTTGCGGGTCGGCCATGCCGATGTCCTCCACCGCCATGCGCACCAGCCGGCGGCCGAGATACAGCGGGTCCTCGCCAGCGTCGAACATGCGCGCCAGGTAATAAAGTGCGGCATCCGGATCGGAGCCGCGCACCGATTTGTGCAAGGCCGAGATCAGGTTGTAGTGGCCGTCCTGGCTTTTGTCGTAGACCGGCGCGCGGCGCTGCATGACGTGCTGAAGACCTTCCGCATCAAAGACCTCGCCAGACTTGGCAGCGCGCCACACCTCTTCGGCAAGGGTCAGCGCGGCGCGGCCGTCGCCGTCGGCCAAGCGCAGAAGCACCGCCCTCGCCTCCTCGTCGAGCGGCAGTTTTTTTCCCTCGGTCTCCTCCGCACGCTTCAGCAGCAGTTCGATGCTGCCTTCGTCCAGCGTGTGGAAAACCAACACACGCGCGCGCGACAAGAGCGCTGCGTTGAGCTCGAAGGACGGATTTTCGGTCGTCGCGCCGACCAGGATGACCGTACCATCTTCCATCACGGGAAGGGAAGAATCCTGCTGGGCGCGGTTGAAGCGATGGATCTCGTCGACGAAAAGCAGCGTCTGCCGGCCGTTGGTGCGGCGCAGTCGCGCCGTCTCGAACACTTTCTTCAGATCGGCGACGCCGGAAAAGATCGCCGATATCTGCTCGAAGGCGAGATTGGTCTCCCCGGCGAGCAACCGCGCCACCGTCGTCTTGCCGGTGCCGGGCGGACCCCAGAAAATCATTGAGCCGAGTGAGCCGGACCGGATCATGCGCGACAGCGCCCCGTCGGCGCCGGTCAGGTGATCCTGTCCGACCACCTCGGCAAGGGTTTTCGGTCGCAGCCGATCAGCCAGCGGCCGGCCTTTTTCCGGCCGCTGCGGCTTGTCCTGCGCGAACAGGTCGCTCATCAGTAACGCAGCATCTGGCGCATCAATTGACCATCCCGCTCGACGGTGAAACGCCACCAGCGGGTGTTCTGGCCGGCGATCTGTTCAAGCTGCGCGGCGCTGGTGATCTTTTCGCCATTCACCTCGCGCACGATGTCGCCGGGGCGAAAACCGAAGCCGGCGGCCGGCGAGTTGCGGTCGATGTCGGTCATGATGATGCCGGTGGTCTCGGTGGGTATGCCGAGGCGCTGCGCCAGCCGGGGCGACAACGCGGTCACCTTGGCGCCCGCAAAGGGGCTGCGGCCATCAATAGTCACCGCTTCCTTGGAAGCGCCTTCGGGCGCGCGATCGAGACTGATCTCGATGGTTTTTTCCTCACCCTTGCTGAGTATCTTGAGGGTAGCCTTGCCACCGATCGGCTGCGTCGCCAGGCGATAGCCCAACGCGTCGACGTGTTCGATCGCGATGTCGTTCATGGCAAGCACCACGTCTCCCGGCTTCAGGCCGGCCTTGGCCGCCGGTCCGCCGTCGGCCACGTCGGAAACCAGCGCGCCGGTCGGCAGTTTCATGCCGAGCGACTCGGCGATCTGGGCTGTGACCGGCTCGAAGGTCGCGCCGATGAAGGGACGTTCAAAGAAGTCCTGGCCGTTCCTGGCGGCGTTCACCACGGCGCGCACGATGTTCGACGGGATGGCGAAGCCGATGCCGATCGAACCGCCGGAGCGGCTGAAGATCGCCGTGTTGATGCCGACCACCTGCCCGCTCATGTTGATCAACGCGCCGCCCGAATTGCCGGGATTGATTGCGGCGTCGGTCTGGATGAAGAAACCGAAATCCGACACGCCGATATGCGAACGGGCGAGCGCCGACACGATGCCGCTGGTGGTCGTCTGGCCGACGCCGAAGGGGTTGCCGATGGCAAGCACCAGATCGCCGATCTCCAGCGCGTCGGAATCGCCGATCGGGATCACCGGAAAATCCGCGTCGCCGTCGATCTTCAGCACCGCGAGATCGATCGTCTCATCCTTGAGCAGCACCTTGCTTTCAAACTCGCGGCCGTCGGAGGTGGCGACCTTGACCTCGTCGGCATCACGGATGACGTGATAGTTGGTCACAACCAGGCCGCTCTTGTCGACGAGCACGCCCGAACCGAGGGCGGAGCGCGCGCGCGGCGGGCCGCCGCCGCCGAAGAAGCGCTCGAAGAAGGGATCGCCCTCGAAGGGCGAACGCGCCCTCGCCTGCTTGGAGGCATAGACGTTGACGACAGCGGGAGCCGTCTCCTTCACCAGCGGCGCGAAGGAGAGCTGGATTTCCGCCCTGCCGAACGGCAAGCGGCGGCCGGGAGGCGCCGGCGGAGGAGGAGGCTCCTCCATGCTCTCCAGGAGGTCGGTGAGCACGTCCTTCAGCCCGGGCTCGACGGGCTTGTCGGGAGCCGGCTTGTCCTGCGTCCAGGCAGGTGCGGCAACCAGCAGCAAAGCGGAAGCCAGAATGGCTATCCAGCCTTTCGGAACCATGCGAATCCTCCAGAGGAACGGCCTCTATAGACGCGAAGATTGTGTAAATTGAAAGGCATGCCGGTCTCGCGGGCGGCTCTGCCTGCCGCTCGCGCGCCGTTCAGGCCTTCACGTAGTTGCCCACGCTCTCGTCGAGATACTTGTTGTTGGCTTCGCGGATCGCCGCTGCCGCGTCGTCATAGAGGAACGGCAGGAACGCGTAGCGTTTTCCGCGCGTCACCGGCGAGACGGCATGCAGCAGCGAGCATGAGAACACCACCGCCCCGCCGGGCGGCGGCTTGAACGAACGCGGCCCGTATTCGGGAAAGCTCACCTGGCCGCCGTCGAAATCGGCATTGAGGTTGATCGACACGGCGAAGCGGCGGTGCGCGGTGCCCTTGGTGGTGTTGTCGCGATGCGCGCGGAAATGGCCGCCATTGGCGCTGTCGTAACAGGCGACGATGTAGCGCTCCATGCGCGTCACCGTGTACTGATGCACCTTCTGGATCTCCGGCACGATGCGGCGGATGATCTTCTGGCGGAGCGTAAGCTTCAGCTTCTCGTCCTCTATCGTATAATCGGCGCGGCGCTTGTGGCGCGCGTCGACCACTTCGACCGTCTTGCCGTCGACCTCGCGCATGAAGCCGGAATCGGTGCCTCCGCCGGCCTCGTAGAGGTCGATCAACTGCCGGCACATGGCCGGCTCAAAGACGTTCGGCAACACGATCACGGGGGCCTGGACCGAGAAGCCGGGATAGGCGTCCACGGCGGGCAGCGCGTCAAGGTAGGCGGCGAGTTGGGCGCGCTCGGCGCCGTCGGCGACAGCCGGAAAGATCGCGCGAATGCGCATCGTGGGATCGAGCACCAGCCAGAAACGACGGATCGCCACCTGGCCGGAGCTGGAATCCACCGGCAGACTGCCGTAGCGCTGGCCGATGGCTCCGTCGAAATCGAAGAAATGCCGAACCCCCGGCAGGGATTCCTTGATGCGGCCCTGCGCTTCGTCGTTGCGGTCGTGACTGACGCCGAAGAAGGCGAGCTTTCCATCTTCGAAAAGCGCGCGCCGCTCCTCGACAAGTTTCAGCATTGAGCGTCCCATCTCGTCGGAGGCAGTGCCGAAGAAGCAGAGCACGATGTAGCGGCCCGCCGCCGTATCGAAGTGGAACTTGTCGTTGGAGGTCGACCGTTGCGTGAACCACGGGGCGGGATCGCCTATTTCCAGGATACGGTATTCCGGCATGATTTTTCGACGCCCTCCTCAAGCGTGAGAGACAGGCCACAGCCCGCCGCTCGATACGCCCCAATACTGCTGAAACTACAGGAGAAAAACCGCCGTGAAAACAGAGGTCGCGTCTTGAGGTGAACGTCTACCCGTCGTGCGTGCCCGCCGCGATGATCGCGGCAATCTTTTCGTATCCCTTGGAGCGTGCGTGCTGGAGCGGCGTTGTGCCGTCGCGATCCGGAATCTGCGTCGCCCCGGCACCGATGAGCAGGCGGGCGATCTCCTGATAAACGGGGCCGCCATCGCCGAGGATCACCGTCTCCATCAATGCCGTCCAGCCGAGCTTGTTGACGTGATTCACGTCGATGCCGGTTTCCAGCAGAATACGCACCGTCTCGGCGTGACCATGATGCGCCGCCGGAATAAGCGCCACCCCACCATAGCGGTTGGTGTCCTTGAGATTGGCTTTGCCGGTCGTAAGAATGTGTCGAAGGATCTCGTTTCGCCCTTCCGCCCCGGCATAAAGAAACGGGGTGTCCTGGATCGTGTCCTTGGCATTGACGTCGGCGCCTGCCTCGATCAGCAGGCGCGCCACTTCGACGTGGTTAGCGTGCGTGGCCAGCAGCAGCGGCGTGCGCCTGGCCGAATCGCGCATGTCAACCTTTGCGCCGGCGGCCAGCAGGCGCTTCACCTGACGGACATCGCCTGCCGCAGCGGCTTCGTAGAGCAACGATTCGTCTCCTCCTTCCGCCGGAGCCAGAGAGGCTGCGGACACCAGCGCGACCAGAACCATGGTCACCACGCGCGTCAATATCACCATCCGCCCATCTCCCGATTTCCGCGGACACTCCATCGGCCAGCATGCGCTGGTTGGGAAAGCTGTCCCAGCAAAATGCGACGCTAATGGGACCGGGAATCGGCGAAGCGCGGCAGGAATGGCACCGCCTCGCTTGGCTGTTCAAAAGGCCGTGCGTTCGACGCGCGCGCCGGAAGGCGCAGCTACGCGATCCATCCGCCACATCAGGAACGCGACCGCACAGACGGCAATGTCCAACAGGAAGGTCCAGTAGCCCATAGCGCTCAGGATCCAGTGGCTGTAGAGCGCCGGAATGCGTACCAGTTCGTAGGCGGTGGGGTTGAACGGCGCAAACCAGCGCACCGGCCCCTGCACCGTATCGGTGACCAGGTGCGACGCGACACCGAGATAGAAACCGACGACTGGCAGGAACCAGGCGCGCCGCAGCCGATAGATCGTCGGCAAGGTCACGACGGCCGCTGCCAGCCAGAAGGACGGCCAGTGTGTGAAATAATAGCGGTGATTGTAGCTGCCGAAATCGATCAGATAAAAACGAAGCATATCGATATCGGGCGCGGTGCTGCCGACAAGCGACGCGGCGATGACGCCCCTCACCTCCCCATACCGGCGCCGCAGCGCCGAGCCGATGATGTATCCAAGCGGCAGATGACCGATCAGCATAAAGTCCCCATGAGTTGCAGCGCATCTCCTGCGCAGACGATCATGATGCAATGCGATCTGGTTTCGATGTTGCCGGTCTCGTGCAGAAACCGCGCAGCGATTGTGGCAGCCGCCACGGCTGGGCCTGCAGACATGGCAAGACCGGCGAGCCTTTCGGCTCGCCGGTCCAAACGGCTCAGTCGCTGACGAAGGGGCTTACGCCGCTTCGGCGGTCTCGGCTTCAGCCTCGACGCGGGCGCGGTCAGCCGCACCCTTGGCTGACGTGTCGCGATCGACGAATTCGATCACCGCCATCGCGGCATTGTCGCCGTGGCGGAAGCCGGCCTTGATGATGCGCAGGTAGCCGCCGTTGCGGGTGGCGTAACGCGGCGCGATCGTCTCGAACAGGCGCTTGACGACGTTGTCGTTGCCGATCTGGGCGATCACCTGGCGGCGGGCGTGCAGGTCGCCGCGCTTGCCGAGGGTGACGAGCTTCTCGACGATCGGACGCAGGTCCTTAGCCTTCGGCAGGGTGGTGACGATCTGCTCGTGCTCGATAAGCGAGACGGCGAGATTGGCCAACATCGCACTGCGATGGCTTGCACTGCGGGCAAAGCGACGGCCTTTGAAACCGTGGCGCATGGCTGTCTTCCTTCTATCTGTTCAAGAGGCCACGGCCTCTGATGGTTTTCCGCATGGCCGTCGGACCGGAAGTCCTCGGAACCATGCTCTATTCAGGCTCAGTACTGGTCTTCATACCGCTTGGCGAGATCTTCGATGTTCTCCGGCGGCCAGTCGGCCACCTCCATGCCGAGATGGAGACCCATCGCGGCCAGAACTTCCTTGATCTCGTTCAGCGACTTGCGGCCGAAATTCGGCGTGCGCAGCATCTCGGCTTCCGTCTTCTGGATAAGGTCGCCGATGTAGACGATGTTGTCGTTCTTCAGGCAGTTGGCCGAACGCACCGAGAGTTCGAGCTCGTCGACCTTCTTGAGCAGCGCCGGGTTGAAGGCGAGCTCGGTGACGGCCTCTTCCGGTGCAGCCTTCTGCGGCTCGTCGAAATTGACGAACAGGCCGAGCTGGTCCTGCAGGATGCGCGCCGCAAAGGCGACGGCGTCCTCGCCGGTGATCGAGCCATTGGTCTCGATCGACATGGTCAGCTTGTCGTAGTCGAGAACCTGGCCCTCGCGGGTGTTCTCGACCTTGTAGGACACCTTCTTGACCGGCGAGTACAGGCTGTCGACCGGGATGAGGCCGATCGGCGCGTCCTCGGCGCGGTTGCGCTCGGCCGGCACGTAGCCCTTGCCGGTGTCGACGGTGAACTCCATGCGGATCTCGGCGCCCTCGTCGAGCGTGCAGATCACGTGGTCGGGGTTGAGGATCTCGACGTCGCCGACCGTCTGGATGTCGCCGGCGAGCACGGCGCCCGGTCCCTGCTTGCGCACAACCATGCGCTTGGGACCATCGCCTTCCATCTTGATGGCGATTTCCTTGATGTTCAGCACGATGTCGGTCACGTCCTCGCGAACGCCGGCGATCGAGGAGAACTCATGCAGCACGCCGTCGATCTGCACCGAGGTGACAGCGGCGCCACGCAGCGAAGAGAGCAGCACGCGGCGCAGCGCGTTGCCGAGCGTCAGGCCGAAGCCGCGCTCCAGCGGTTCGGCGACGAGGCTCGTCAGGGTCTTGCCTTTCGACGAGAACTCGATCTTGTTCGGCTTGATCAGTTCCTGCCAATTTTTCTGGATCATTTTTCTTCCTTCCGCTGGCCCGCACCATCCAATCGTGACGGGCTCGTGTGGAAGCCGTGGAGGAGCGCTTCACAACCAAGCGCTCGCGCGGCAGTTCTAATCTTGCTTAGACGCGGCGCTTCTTGCGCGGCCGGCAGCCATTGTGCGGGATCGGCGTTACGTCACGGATCGAGGTGATCGTGAAGCCGCCGGCCTGCAGCGCGCGCAACGCCGACTCGCGGCCGGAGCCGGGTCCGCACACCTCGACCTCGAGGGTGCGCATGCCATGTTCCTGCGCCTTCTTGGCGACGTCCTCGGCAGCCATCTGGGCGGCGAAGGGGGTCGACTTGCGCGAGCCCTTGAAGCCCTGGGCACCAGCCGACGACCAGGCAATCGCATTGCCCTGCGCGTCGGTGATGGTGATCATCGTGTTGTTGAAGGTCGAATTCACGTGGGCGACGCCCGACGAGATATTCTTGCGTTCGCGACGGCGAACGCGTGTGGCTTCCTTGGCCATGTCAGTCCTTTCGTTCGATCTCAACGCCGCCGTAGTGCCAGCGGCTACACCTGAGGCAATCGGGATTAGGCAGTAGGCAGTAGGTTTTTTCCCGACTGCCGACTGCCTATTGCCAACTGCCTTATTTCTTCTTCCCGGCAATCGCCTTCGCCGGGCCCTTGCGGGTACGGGCGTTAGTGTGCGTGCGCTGGCCGCGGACCGGCAGCGAGCGGCGGTGACGCAGGCCGCGGTAGCAGCCGAGGTCCATGAGCCGCTTGATGTTCATCGACACTTCGCGGCGCAGGTCGCCTTCGACCTGGTAATCGCGGTCGATGGCCTCGCGGATCTGCAGCACTTCGGCGTCGGTCAACTGGCTGACGCGACGATCCGCCGGGATGCCGACCTTGTCGACGATCTCCTGGGCGAACTTCTTGCCGATCCCGTGAATGTACTGAAGCGCGATCACGACGCGCTTGTTGGTCGGTATGTTGACGCCGGCTATACGGGCCATCTTCTCTCACTCCATGTGGGCCGGCAAAGCCGGCGCTTCGATTGACCCGCGTCCGGTGGAGGCCGGCCCTTGCGGGTGTTCCTTCTCAAGCAGCAAAAGGGTCCAGAAAGGACCCGCATGCCTCGTTCCTTGAGGGAAGACGGCGGGCCATAATCCAAAACCGATTGTTAGTCAAGAGCAGTCAGGCGTTTTCAGCGACCTTGCCGAGAATGCCTTCGATCGCCTGGGTGACGGTGTCGATATCGGCCATGCCGTCGACGGTCTTCAGCATCCCCTTGGCGTAGTAGTAGCCGATCAGCGGCGCGGTCTTCTTGTAATACTCGCGCAGGCGCTCGGGCACCACGGCCGGTTCGTCGTCCTTGCGGACAGGCTGGCCCGCCGCCTTCGCCTTTTCCGCGCGCTGGGCGATACGGTTGATCAGTTCCTTGTCGTCGACGACGAATTCGATCACAGCATCGAGGCGCTGCTTGCGCTCGGAGAGCATCGCCTGCACGGCATCGGCCTGGGCCAGGGTTCGCGGATAGCCATCGAGGATGAAGCCGTTGCGGCAATCGTCCTGATCGATCCTCTCGGCGACGATGGCATTGACAATCGAATCGGACACCAACTCGCCGGCGTCCATGACCGCCTTGGCCTTCAGGCCCACCGGCGTCCCTGCCTTCACTGCCGCACGCAGCATGTCCCCGGTGGAGAGCTGGGGGATGCCGTACTTCTCGACCAGTCTCTGGGCTTGCGTTCCCTTTCCCGCCCCTGGCGGGCCAAGCAGAATGAGCCTCATCTTCCCCTCTTCCCCCCACGGAGCTTCGACTTTTTGATAAGCCCCTCATACTGGTGGGCGATCAGGTGGCCCTGGATCTGGGCGACCGTATCGAGGGTTACACTGACGACGATCAAAAGCGAAGTGCCACCAAGGTAGAACGGTACGCCAGTGGCCGAGATCAGGAATTCGGGCATGAGGCAGATGACGACGAGGTAGAGCGCGCCGATCACGGTGATGCGGGTCAGCACGTAGTCGATGTACTCCGCCGTCCGCTCGCCCGGGCGATAGCCGGGAATGAAACCGGAATGCTTCTTCAACTGGTCGGCCGTGTCCTTCGGGTTGAACACGATCGCCGTGTAGAAGAAGGCGAAGAACACGATCATGGCGGCATAAAGCAGCATATAGAGCGGCTGGCCGTGGCCGAGCGTCGCCAGGATCGTGCTGGCCCAGCCCGGAAGGTTCTGCGTGTTCGAGAAGCCCGCGACGGTCGCCGGCAAAAGCAGCAGCGACGAGGCGAAAATCGGCGGGATGACGCCCGACGTGTTGAGCTTGAGCGGCAGGTGCGACGTATCGCCCTGGAACATGCGGTTGCCGACCTGACGCTTCGGATACTGGATCAGCAGCCGGCGCTGGGCACGCTCGAAGAAGACGATCACGGCGATGACGACGATCGCCAGCACGATGATCGCCAGAATGAGGCCGGTCGACAGCGCGCCCGTGCGGCCGAGTTCCAGCGTGCCGCCGATAGCATTCGGCAGGCCGGCGACGATACCGGCGAAGATGATCAGCGAGATGCCGTTGCCAATGCCGCGGGCGGTGATCTGTTCGCCCAGCCACATCAGGAACATGGTGCCACCGACCAGGGTGATGACCGTCGAAATACGGAAGAACCAGCCCGGATCAGTGACGATGCCGCTACCGCCTTCAAGACCGACGGAGATACCGTAGGCCTGAACCAGGGCGAGCAGCACCGTGCCGTAGCGGGTGTACTGGTTGATGATCTTGCGGCCCTGCTCGCCTTCCTTCTTCAACGACTCCAGCGCCGGCACAACCGACGTCATGAGCTGCATGATGATTGATGCTGAGATATAGGGCATGATGCCCAGAGCAAAGATCGCCATGCGCTCGACAGCGCCGCCGGCGAACATGTTGAAAATGCCGAGCACGCCGCGGCTTTGCTGCGAGAACGCCTGCGCGAAAGCCTCGGGAGAAATGCCTGGAAGCGGAATGTAGGTGCCGAGACGATAGACCAAAAGCGCACCCAGCGTGAACCAGATGCGCTTCTTCAGATCTTCGGCCTTGGCGAAGGCCGCGAAATTCAGATTGGAGGCAAGTTGCTCGGCGGCCGATGCCATGAAGTATTCTCCGCTTCGTCACGCTGAGAGGGCCGCAGCGGCGGCACGAGTCGGCGAAGCCACGAGATAGGCTCCGGGCCTCGAAGTTGCAAGCGGCGGACGATGCCGTCACGCCGCCTGCGACGAAGGATCACTTGGCCTTCTTGGCCATCTTCTTGACCGGTTCGACCGGCTCGGGGAATTTTACCGAGCCGCCGGCCTTCTCGATCTTCTCGACCGCCGCCTTGGAGGCGCCGGCGATGTCGAAGGACAGCTTGGCCTTGAGGTCGCCGTCCGAAACGACGCGGACGCCGTCAAGCGGACGGCGCACAACGCCGGCCTTGATGAGGGCCTCCGCCGTCACCGTCTCCTTGGCGTCGAGCTTGCCGGCATCGACCGCCACCTGGATACGGGCCAGCGAAACCACATTGTAGCTCTTGGTGAACGGGTTCTTGAAGCCACGCTTCGGCAGGCGTCGGTAGAGCGGCATCTGGCCGCCCTCGAAGCCGTTGATGGCGACGCCGGAACGCGCCTTCTGGCCCTTCACGCCGCGGCCCGCAGTCTTGCCCGAGCCGGAGCCGATGCCGCGACCGAGCCGCTTGCGCGAATGGGTCGCGCCTTCGTTGTCTCGCAGATCGTTGAGTTTCATCGTCTTTCTCCTGCCCGCCGGTTACTTCTCGTCGACGACGCGAACGAGATGCTGCACGGCCGCGATCATGCCGCGCACGGACGGCGTATCCTCAAGCGTGCGCTGCTTGTGCATCTTGTTGAGGCCGAGGCCGACAAGCGTCGCACGCTGTTCCTTCGGGCGGCGGATCGGGCTGCCGATCTGCTCGACCGTAACGGTCTTGGTGGCTTTCTTTGCCATGATCGAACTCCTTCCAGCCCGCGACTATTCTTCCGCGGCGACCGCGTTGCCGCGGCGAGCCTGGAGGGTCGAATACTTGATGCCGCGCTGGGCAGCCACATCCTTCGGATGCAACTGGCTCTTCAGCGCGTCGAAGGTGGCGCGAACCATGTTGTACGGGTTCGAGGAACCCATCGACTTGGCCACCACGTCGTGCATGCCGAGCGTCTCGAAAACGGCGCGCATCGGGCCGCCGGCGATGATGCCGGTACCCGGCTTGGCGGCGCGCAGCAGAACCTTGCCGGCGCCCCAGCGGCCCTCGACGTCGTGATGCAGCGTACGGCCGGAGCGCAGCGGCACGAAAATCAGGTCGCGCTTGGCAGATTCGGTCGCCTTGCGGATCGCCTCCGGCACTTCGCGCGCCTTGCCATGACCGAAGCCGACGCGGCCCTTCTGATCGCCGACGACGACGAGAGCGGCGAAGCCGAAACGGCGCCCGCCCTTCACGACCTTCGCGACGCGGTTGATGTGGACGAGCTTGTCGACGAATTCGCTGTCGCGCTCTTCACGGTCGCGCTCGCGGCGACCTTCCCTACGTTCCTGTGCCATATCCTGTCCTTGTTCTTTTCCGGAAGCACGGGTTGCTGGTATGCGCCCGACCTTTTTGCCGGCGCGCGGCGAAATTCCTAGAAGCTCAGGCCACCCTCGCGGGCAGCTTCAGCCAGTGCCTTGACGCGGCCGTGATAGATATAGGCGCCACGGTCGAAGACGACTTCCTTGATGCCGGCCTTGACGGCGCGCTCAGCGATCAACTTGCCCACCGCAGTGGCAGCGGCAGTGTCGGCGCCTGTTTTCAGTTCGCCCTTCAGATCCTTTTCCAGGGTCGAAGCGGCAGCCAGCGTGCGGCCCTGCGCGTCATCGATCACCTGCACATAGATATTCTTCGACGTGCGGTGCACCGAAAGGCGCGGGCGGCCACCGGCCACCTTCTTGATCTGGCGGCGAATACGATCGGCGCGCTTTTGTGTTGCTTCCTTGGAGGCCATAGCCGTCTTTCCCTGCCTTCATAAAACGGGAGCGGCCATGTGCGGTAAGCCAAGCTTCCCGCGACCGCGCACCGTGGCGTTACTTCTTCTTGCCTTCCTTGCGCACGATGCGCTCGCCGGCATACTTCACGCCCTTGCCCTTGTAGGGCTCGGGGCCGCGATATTCGCGGATCTCGGCGGCCGTCTGGCCGACCACTTGCTTGTCGATGCCAGATACTGTGATCTCGGTCGGCTTCGGCACAGTGATCGTGATGCCCTGCGGCGTCTCATAGACCACGTCGTGGCTGAAGCCGAGCGCCAGTTGCAGGTTCTTGCCCTGCATGGCGGCGCGATAGCCGACACCGTTGATCTCAAGCTTCTTCTCAAAACCCTTGGTGACGCCTTCGAGAATGTTGACGATCTGCGTGCGCGACATGCCCCACTTGGAGCGCGCCGTCTTGGTCTGGTCGCGCGGCTGAACGGCGATCTCGCCATTCTCCAGCTTGACCAGAACGTCGTCATTGACGACGAACTTCAGCTCGCCCTTCGGGCCCTTTGCCGTCACGGTCTGGCCGTTGACCGAAGCGGTCACGCCGGCCGGCACCTTGACGGGTTTCTTGCCAATACGAGACATTGTTCTGTCCTCGTCCTTCCTGTTTCAGCCAGTGCGCCTAGAACACCTGGCAGAGAATCTCTCCGCCGACGTTCTGCTCGCGCGCTTCGTGGTCCGCCATCACGCCCTTCGGAGTCGAGAGGATCGAAATCCCCAGGCCGTTGGCGACCGACGGGATCGACTTCACCGACACGTAGACGCGGCGGCCTGGCTTGGAGACGCGGGCGATCTCGCGGATCACCGGCGCGCCGTCGAAATATTTCAGCTCGATCTCGATCTCCGACTTGCCGTTGTCGAAATCTGTCTGGCTGAAATCGCGGATATAGCCTTCCGCCTTCAGGACTTCGAGGACACGGCTGCGCAGCCGCGAGGCCGGCGTCGAGACCTTGTTCTTCTTGCGTCCGTAGGCGTTACGGATGCGGGTCAGCATATCGCCGAGAGGATCATTCAAAGACATATCGTATCCTCCTTACCAGCTCGACTTGACCAGGCCCGGCACGGCGCCGAGCGAGCCCAGTTCGCGCAGCGCGATGCGCGACATCTTCAGCTTGCGATAATAGGCGCGCGGACGGCCGGTGATCTCGCAGCGGTTGCGAATGCGCACCTTGGCGGAATTGCGCGGCATCGCGGCGAGCTTGAGTTGCGCGCGGAAACGCTCCTCCATCGAAGCGCCCTTGTCCATGACGACCGCCTTCAGCGCCTTGCGCTTGGCGGCCTTCTGCGCGACGAGCGCCCGGCGGTGGTTGTTCTTCTCGACTGAGCTGGTCTTTGCCATTTCAGATTTTTCCTTTGCTCGCTGCCGTTACTGCCGGAACGGGAAGTTGAAAGCCTTGAGCAAAGCCCTGGCTTCGTCATCCGTCTTGGCGGTCGTACAAACGATGATGTCCATTCCCCAGATCTGGTCGACCTTGTCGTAGTTGATCTCGGGGAACACGATGTGCTCCTTGATGCCCATGGCATAGTTGCCGCGCCCGTCGAAGCTCTTCGGGTTCAGGCCGCGGAAGTCGCGGACACGCGGCAATGCGATGTTCACGAGGCGGTCGAGGAACTCGTACATGCGTTCCTTGCGCAAGGTGACTTTCGCACCGATCGGCATGTTCTCGCGCACCTTGAACTGGGCGACCGACTTGCGCGCATGGGTGACGACCGGCTTCTGGCCGGCGATCAGCGCCAGATCGGCCGCGGCGATCGAGGGCTTCTTGGAATCGCCCGTCGCCTCACCGACGCCCATGTTGAGCACGATCTTGTCGAGACGCGGAACTTCCATCTCGTTGTCGTACTTGAACTGCTCGAGCAGCGCCTTGCGGATGGTCTCTTCGTAGACCTTCTTAAGGCGTGGCTGGATTGCTGCCTTAGCCATTGATCACTTCTCCCGAGCGCTTCGCGACGCGCACCTTCTTATCGCCTTCGATCTTGAAGCCGACGCGGGTGGGTTTGCCGTCCTTGGGATCGGCCAGCGCGATATTGGACAGATGGATGGGGGCTTCCTTGCGGATCAGCCCGCCCTCCTGCGCCTGCGTCTGACGCTGGTGGCGCACGATGATGTTGATGCCGCGCACGATCGCCGTGTCTTCTTTCGGCTGAACCGAAAGCACCTCACCGGAACGACCCTTGTCCTTGCCGGTGAGCACGACGACCTTGTCGCCCTTGCGGATCTTCTGCATTTTCCGGCTCCTTACAGCACTTCAGGCGCGAGCGAGATGATCTTCATGTGGTTCTTGGCGCGAAGCTCGCGCGGAACCGGCCCGAAGATACGCGTGCCGATCGGCTCTTTCTTGTTGTCGACGAGAACAGCCGCGTTCTTGTCGAAACGGATCACGCTGCCGTCCGGGCGGCGGATGTCCTTGGCCGTGCGAACCACGACCGCCTTCATCACGTCGCCCTTCTTAACGCGGCCGCGCGGAATGGCTTCCTTGATCGAAACGACGATGATGTCGCCGACCGAAGCATATTTCCGCTTCGAACCGCCCAGCACCTTGATGCACATGACACGACGGGCGCCGGAATTATCCGCGACGTCGAGGTTTGTTTGCATCTGAATCATGACTGGCCGCCTTTTTCTTCTCTAATCGGGACAGGCAAACGCCCCTCCCCGGTCTGTCCAAAATTCGTTGTTATTGCGAGGCCTGCGCCTCGGTCACGACGACCCAGCGCTTGTCCTTGGAGATCGGCTTCGACTCCTGGATGAAGACGGTGTCGCCGACCTTGTGGGCGTTGTTCTCGTCGTGCGCCTTGTACTTCTTCGACATACGCACGGTCTTCTTCATCACCGGATGGGTGAAGCGGCGCTCGACCTTGACCACGACGGTCTTCTCGTTCTTGTCGCTGACGACGACGCCCTGCAGGATGCGCTTCGGCATTTTGTTCGTCCTTAAGCCTTCTTGGCCGCTGTTTCAGCGGCGACGGTCTTGATACGGGCTATGTCCCGGCGGACCTCTCTCACACGAGCGGTCTTTTCGAGCTGACCGGTGGCCTTTTGAAAGCGCAGGTTGAACTGCTCCTTCTTCAGCGCGGCCAGGTCATCATCGAGTTGGTCGGGGGTCTTCGCCCTGACGTCGGAAATCTTCATGTCGGACCCCTTTCCTATTCCGCGATGCGCTGCACGAAGCGCGTCTTCACCGAGAGCTTGGCGGCGCCGAGGGCGAGCGCGGCACGCGCGGTCTCCTCGTTGACGCCATCGATCTCGAACATGATGCGGCCGGGCTTGACGCGCGCCGCCCAGTAGTCGACGGCGCCCTTGCCCTTGCCCATGCGGACTTCGGTCGGCTTCGAGGTGACCGGCAGATCCGGGAACACCCGGATCCAGACACGGCCGGCGCGCTTCATCTCGCGGGTGATCGCGCGGCGGGCCGCCTCGATCTCACGCGCGGTGACGCGGTTCGGCTCAAGCGCCTTCAGCCCGAAACCACCGAAATCCAGGTTGGTGCCGCCCTTGGCGGCGCCGTGGATGCGGCCCTTGAACTGCTTGCGGAACTTTGTGCGCTTTGGCTGCAGCATCGTTCTTACTCCAGATTCCTATGCTCTCAGGCGTTCTCGCGGCGGCGGCTACGCTCGCCACGATCGCTGCGCTCGCCCGAATGGCCATGATCGCCTTCGCTGGCGCGGCGCTCGGACGCCATCGGATCGTGTTCGAGGATCTCGCCCTTGAACACCCACACTTTCACGCCGCAGGTGCCGTAGGCCGTCTGCGCCTCGGCCGTGCCGTAGTCGACGTCGGCGCGCAGCGTATGCAGCGGCACGCGGCCCTCGCGGTACCATTCCATCCGCGCGATCTCGGCGCCGCCCAGGCGGCCCGAGCAGTTGATGCGGATGCCCTCGGCGCCGAGGCGCATGGCCGACTGCACGGCGCGCTTCATGGCGCGGCGGAAGGCAATGCGGCGCTCGAGCTGCTGTGCGATCGACTGGGCGACCAGCGTCGCGTCGATCTCCGGCTTGCGCACCTCGACGATGTTCAGGTGCGTCTCGGACTTCGTCATCTCGGTCAGCTTCTTGCGAAGCTTCTCGATGTCGGCGCCCTTCTTGCCGATGATCAGACCCGGTCGTGCGGCGTGGATCGTGACGCGGCACTTCTTGTGCGGACGCTCGATCACCACCTTCGACACGGCGGCCTGCTTGAGTTCCTTCATCAGGTACTCGCGGATCTTGATGTCCTCGTGCAGCAGCTTGCCATACTCGCCGGTGTTCGCGTACCAGCGCGAATCCCAGGTACGGTTGATGCCGAGGCGAAGGCCGATCGGATTGATTTTCTGACCCATCAGGCGGCTTCCTTCTCTTCCACTTCGCGCACGACGATGGTCAGGTGCGAAAACGGCTTCTCGACCCGGCTGGCGCGGCCACGGCCACGGGCGTGGAAACGCTTCATGACGATCGACTTGCCGACATAGGCCTCGGCGACGACCAGCGCGTCGACATCGAGATCATGATTGTTCTCGGCATTGGCGATCGCCGATTCCAGCGTCTTCCTGACGGTGCCCGCAATGCGCTTGCGCGAAAATTCGAGATCCGAAAGCGCGGTCTGCACCTTCTTGCCGCGGATCAGCGCGGCAACCAGGTTCAGCTTCTGCGGGCTGATACGGATGGTGCGGAGGACCGCACGCGCCTCGTTGTCAGCAAGCCTGCGCGGAGCTTTGGCCTTGCCCATGTTACTTCCTCTTTGCCTTCTTGTCCGCGCCGTGACCGTAATAGGTCCGGGTCGGAGCGAACTCGCCGAACTTGTGGCCGACCATGTCCTCGTTCACCGAGACCGGGACGTGCTTCTGGCCGTTGTAGACGCCAAAGGTGAGGCCCACGAACTGCGGCAGGATGGTGGACCGGCGGGTCCACATCTTGATCACTTCGTTGCGGCCACCGTCGCGCACCTTGTCGGCCTTCTTGAGAAGAAAGCCGTCGACGAACGGACCTTTCCAGACTGAACGGGTCACTTCGCGTTACCTCTTCTTAGCTCTTGCGCTGATGGCGCGAACGCACGATGAACTTGTCGGTCGCCTTGTTGGACCGGGTCTTCTTGCCCTTGGTGGGCTTGCCCCACGGGCTGACCGGATGGCGACCGCCAGAGGTGCGGCCTTCGCCGCCGCCGTGCGGGTGATCGACGGGGTTCATGGTGACGCCACGATTGTGCGGGCGCTTGCCCTTCCAAACGGTGCGACCGGCCTTGCCGTCGTTGATGTTGCCGTGGTCCGGATTGGAGACCGCACCGACCGTGGCGAAGCAGGAGCCGTGGACGATGCGCTGCTCACCCGAATTCAGGCGAAGGATCGCCATGCCCTGGTCGCGACCCACCAACTGGGCGTAGGAGCCCGCCGAACGCGCGACCTGGCCACCCTTGCCGGGCTTCAGCTCGACATTGTGGATGATCGTGCCGACCGGCATCGCCGAAAGCGGCATCGCGTTGCCCGGCTTCACGTCGACGGCCTCGCCGGAAACGATCTTGTCGCCGACAGCCAGGCGCTGCGGCGCCAGGATGTAGTTCAGTTCGCCGTCCTCGTACTTCACCAGCGCGATGAAGGCGGTGCGGTTCGGATCGTATTCGATGCGCTCGATCGTCGCCGTCATATCAAACTTGCGACGCTTGAAGTCGATGATGCGGTACGACTGCTTGTGGCCGCCACCGATGAAACGAGCGGTGACGCGGCCGGTATTGTTGCGTCCGCCGGACTTCCGCAAGCCTTCGGTCAGGCCCTTGACGGGCTTGCCCTTGTAGAGCGCCGAACGGTCGACGATGACCAGTTGGCGCAGGCTCGGCGTTACGGGCTTAAAATTCTTCAATGCCATCTTACTGTCCTCGCGCCTCTCAGAGACCCGTGGCGACGTCGATCGACTGACCGTCGGCCAGCGTGACCACCGCCTTCTTCACGTCGCTCTGCCGGCCGACCGTGCCGCGGAACCGCTTCACCTTGCCCTTGCGGACGAGCGTGTTCACCGCGGTGACCTTGACGCTGAACAGCGCCTCGACGGCGGCCTTGATTTCCGGCTTCGTCGCCTTCTTGGCGACGTTGAAGACGACCTGATTGCGTTCCGACGCCGTCGTCGTCTTTTCGGTGATCGCCGGGCTGACGATCACGTCGTAGTGGCGAAGATCCGTCATTTAAAGCGCTCCTCGAGGGCGTCGACGGCAGCCTTGGAAAGGACCAGCGTGCCGCGGCGCAGAATGTCGTAGACGTTGATGCCCTGGACCGGCAGCACGTCGATGTTCGGAATGTTGGCAGCCGCCAGCTTGAAGTTCGCATCAAGCTCGGCACCACCGATCAGCAGCGCGTTGGACAGGCCCAGCGTCGCGAAATTCGCCACCAGCGCCTTGGTCTTGGCCTCGGTCAGCTTCAGATCGTCGACGACGATGATCGAGGAAGCCTTGGCCTTGGCCGACAGCGCGTGCTTCAGGCCAAGGGCGCGAACCTTCTTCGGCAGGTCGTGCTCATGGCTGCGGGCAACCGGGCCGTGGGCCTTGCCGCCGCCGCGGAACTGCGGAGCGCGGGCCGAATGGTGACGGGCGCGGCCCGTACCCTTCTGCTTGTACATCTTGGCGCCGGTGCGGGCGATGTCCGCGCGGCCCTTCGCCTGATGCGTGCCCTGCTGCTTCTTGGCAAGCTGCCAGCGCACGACGCGCTGCAGGATGTCGTCGCGCGGGTCGAGCCCGAAGATCGCGTCGGAAAGCTCGACCTTGCCGGCGTCTTCGCCGCCCAGTGTTGAAATCTTGATGTCCATTATTCCGCACCCTCAGTGGCCGGAGCTTCGGTCTTGGCCACGGCGCGCAGGCCGGCCGGCTTCGGCGCGTTGTCGGGCAGCGCCACCTTGACGGCGTCGCGCACCAGAATCCAGGCGCCCTTGGTGCCCGGAACCGCGCCACGGATCAGGATCAGGCCGCGATCCGCATCGGTCGAGACGACCTCGACATTCTGCGTGGTCACGCGGGTCGCGCCCATGTGGCCGGCCATCTTCTTGCCCTTGAACACCTTGCCGGGGTCCTGGCGCTGGCCGGTCGAGCCGTGCGTGCGGTGCGACACCGAGTTACCGTGGGTCGCGCGGCCACCACCGAAGTGATGGCGCTTGATGACGCCCTGGAAACCCTTGCCGGTCGAAGTGCCGGTGACGTCGACCTTCTGGCCCGCAACGAAGTGATCGACTGTGATCTCGGCGCCGACGTCGAGCAGATTGTCGTCGGAAACGCGGAACTCGGCGAGCTTCGTCTTCGGCTCGACGGTTGCACCGGCGAAATGGCCGCGCATTGCCTTCGAGGTGTTCTTGACCTTGGCAAGGCCAACGCCGAGCTGAACGGCGGTGTAGCCATTCTTTTCCTTCGTGCGCTGCGCCACGACCTGGCAGCTCTCCATGCGGAGAACGGTAACGGGGATATGCTCGCCGGCGTCGTTGTAGACGCGCGTCATTCCCAACTTCTGTGCAATAACACCTGAACGCATCGGTTCATCTTCCTTCAGAGTTACCGGCCGGGGCATGACCCCTTCCTGCCTCTTGTTCCTTCAGAGGAGCCTTCCGGGCTTTCGCCCGTCCGGCTCGTGATCCCCGCCCCTTAGAGCTTGATTTCGACGTCGACACCCGCCGCCAAGTCGAGCTTCATCAAAGCATCGACCGTCTGCGGCGTCGGATCGACGATGTCGAGCAGCCGCTTGTGGGTGCGCATCTCGAACTGCTCGCGGCTCTTCTTGTCGATGTGCGGCGAGCGGTTGACCGTGAATTTCTCGATCCGCGTCGGCAGCGGAATGGGCCCACGGACGTTGGCGCCGGTGCGCTTTGCCGTCGATACAATTTCCCGCGTCGAAGCGTCGAGCACGCGATGATCGAACGCTTTGAGGCGGATGCGGATATTTTGACCGTTCATCTCGTCGAATTCCTTGTTCTGGCGCGGCGCGGGCGAATTCCCGCCCGCGACAGATCGGTTGCTTCTTATTCTTTGATGCTGACGACGACGCCGGCGCCGACGGTGCGGCCGCCTTCGCGGATGGCGAAGCGCAGCTTCTCTTCCATGGCGATCGGCACGATCAGTTCGACGTCGACCGTCACATTGTCGCCCGGCATCACCATCTCGGTGCCCTCGGCCAGCGTCACGATGCCGGTCACGTCGGTGGTGCGGAAGTAGAACTGCGGACGGTAGTTGGTGAAGAACGGCGTGTGACGGCCACCCTCCTCCTTGGTCAGGATGTAGGCTTCCGCCTTGAACTTCTTGTGCGGCTTCACCGTGCCCGGCTTGGCCAGAACCTGGCCGCGCTCCACACCCTCGCGGTCGACGCCGCGCAGCAGAGCGCCGATGTTGTCGCCGGCCTGGCCCTGGTCCAGCAGCTTGCGGAACATCTCGACGCCCGTGCAGGTCGTCTTGGTGGTCGGGCGGATGCCGACGATCTCAAGCTCCTCGCCGACCTTGACGATGCCGCGCTCGACGCGACCGGTCACAACCGTGCCGCGGCCCGAGATCGAGAACACGTCCTCGATCGGCATCAGGAACGGCTGGTCGATCGGACGCTCCGGCGTCGGGATGTAGCGGTCGACCTCGGCCATCAGCTTGCGGATCGCGTCCTCGCCGATCTCCTTGTTCGAGTCCTCGAGGGCAGCCAAAGCCGAGCCCGGAACGATCGGAATGTCGTCGCCCGGAAACTCGTTCTTCGACAGCAGCTCGCGAACCTCGAGCTCGACCAGTTCGAGCAGCTCGGCGTCGTCGACCTGGTCGACCTTGTTCAAAAACACCACGATCGACGGCACGCCGACCTGGCGGGCCAGCAGAATGTGCTCGCGGGTCTGCGGCATCGGGCCGTCGGCGGCCGACA
>NZ_JBIRCY010000087.1:0-24219 GCF_044326205.1 Mesorhizobium sp. IMUNJ 23232 | reverse complement strand
CAACGCGCCCGACCGGGCTGCGCGACCCCGACCAGCTTCACCCGGTCGGGCGCTCACCCTCGCGCACTGCACGAAGGGGGTCAAAATTGGACGCCGATCCGGGGTCAACTTTGCGCGCCGATTGACAGTTTCGGCTCCGTGCCGCGCCATTATATCCGCACCACCCAGGATCGTGCGGTTCCATTGACCGGTCAGGATCACATGATCGCAGCGGTTGACGGCACGATCGGCGGCACGACGATCACGCACACAATGGAAAGCAGCCATTCGCCCTTCCTGTCGCAACCGGCCGCCTTGTCGAGGATTCTTCTCGACATATCCGTCCGGTTCGTGGCGGACCAGCGCGGGCGTGAAGCAGGTCTTGATGCATGAGCACCGACGAATTCGAGGATCGGCTGACCGCGCTTAGGCCACGGCTTCATCGTTACTGCGCACGCATGACGGGATCGACGGTCGATGGCGAGGACGTATTGCAGGATACCCTCGTCAAAGCGCTGAGCTCAAGAGCCGAAGGCGCCAGAGTGGACAATCTTGAGGGCTGGCTGTTTCGCATCGCCCACAATACGAGCCTCGACCTGCTTCGCCACAGGTCCCGGAACACCGTCGTTGCGCTCACCGAAGACTTCGAAGCAGCGCCGATGCCCGAAGCTGATATCGTCGCGGTCAGCTTTCAGACGTTTCTGCAGCTGCCTGAGCTTCAGCGCTGCGCGGTGATCCTCAAGGACGTGCTTGGCCACTCCGTGGACGAGGTCGCGAGCATCGCCGATTGTACGCCGGCGGCGGCTAAATCGGCGCTTCAACGCGGCCGCGCGGCGCTGCGGCAACGCGCGCAGATGCCCACGGACACCCGGCTGCCGCTGATGCCTGATGCGGCCCGGCAGAAGATGGCCGCTTTTGTCGATCTGTTTCGCATGGGCGACTTCGACGCGATCCGCGCCACGCTCGCCGACGACGTGAAGCTTGAGCTGGTAAACCGGCTCAAATGGGAGGGGCGCGACAAGATCGTCCCCTATTTCACCCGCTATGCCGAAGAGACGAAATGGCGGTTCTCTTTCGGTGCGGTTGAAGGCCTTCCGGCCATGCTGGTCTTCGAAAGTAGTGCGATGCAGAAGCCCGCGCATTTCGTGCTGGTCGATTGGCGCGACGACCAAATCTCGGCGATTCGGGATTTCCTGTTTGCTCCCTATGCGCTCGAAGCGGTGGATTGGGTGCAATTGAGATAGTCCAAAACCAGATCACAGGGAGTGCCGCAAAACTTGTGCGATGTTTGCCGAGCCGAAATTTAGAAAGCGACCCTTCCGCAACTTGCTATCCGTTTCCTAAAGCAGACAGGCAGATAGGTCCCAACGGGCAGCCATTCGGCGTGACACTTTCCGTCACATGAACGAATGACGGCTTCCGGGATCGGCGTAAGTCGACTTGAACGGCGCAAATGCGGTGCGAAGCTGCCTAGTGGGTTTCGGGCGACGTGTAGGCAGTATCAGCCGGTCTCGGCTTCAGCACGATTTCTGCCATACTCTTCCACGGCATCCCACCAGGGCAATAAATCACCGAAATCGAAGGGATGGGGCTTCAGCGTAGTCTTTTCGGGTGCAACTTCCTTGCGTACTTCGCGGATGCTCCATCCGTTGAACCGATCTTCCATCGCACTGCGGAAAGTCGCTAACAATTGGTCCTCGGTAGCTTCCCTGATGACGTCTTCTAACTCTTCAATCGTGCAGAACACCGGTCGTCGTTTGTCGAGGTCGGTAATGCCGGGGTCTTTCGAGGCAGCAAGGTCACTAGCGTCTTGAACAAGCCGGTCACGAAGCTCGCTGGACATCTGAGTCCACGGCTCGATGGTGAGGACCACTCCTGTGGTATCGTCGGCGACATCTGCAGCCAGGATCCCGCGTCGAACGTGAGAGAAGAACTTCCATAGCTGGAAGATAGCTTTTGCCATCTGTGCATAACCATTCTTGGCATTTTGTACCGGGTCGTCGCCATACTGGGCTTCGAAAGTGAGTTTCGTCGCCTTGCACTCAAATACCGTCTGAACGACGCCGTTTCGCTTCATCAGAATATCTGGCGTGTCCACGGGGTTGCCGCTGAAAGTGTACTTCACGGCCGGTGCTGCCTCGAAGGCTGGGCAATATCCTTCAATTGCTCGGCGCGCGTACTCCTCGAACCGAGCGTTCGCATCATTAGTTATTGCAGTCCCACCAGGCACCAAGTCGAAAAATAAGCCAATCGTGGCGCGATGCATAATCAATTGAGGCAGTGGCGCGATATATACATTCTTGCGAGCCGTAAAGACCTTCACGATGGGCTTAACCCGCAGGAAGCTCGGATAATAGATCACCGGAAGCGAGGCGCCTAAGCTGGCTTCAAACTTCTCGCGCAGTGCCTTCGCTGAGCGGCGACCTGACCAGATTTCCTGCGAAAGCAATCCATATGCCCGTTGGACTGCGTCGTCGGTGATGCCAAGCACAGCTTCCGTGCCATAGATCATTTCTAACCAGGGACGTTCGCTATGCATTTGGAAGGCTGCAAGTGCTACGCCGAAGAAATCGGATATGGTCAAGCCGTAAGTCTGGTGAAAATAGTCTGCGCAGGCTCCCTGGCCGTAGATGTACAGGTAGCGAAAGATATCAATCTTGTTCGCCCAGCCCCGCTGCCAAGCAAACTGTCGGTGCGATACTCGGTGCATCTCCAACGTGATATTATCGGCCCTGATCCGACCCGCCGTATCCTGTTCCCGCGCCGTGCGAAGGGTGTTGATGAGTTCTCCGGCCGCGTTGAATTGGTCAGTAGGCAGCGGCCGCCGACCAGGCCCTGACGCTTTCGCCGTGTTCATGTTCAGAGTTAGAACGGTTTCGACATCCCACGGATGGACGGCAAAGCGCGACATAATGTCGGCGTTCGCCGCCTCAGGCGGGTATTTGATTACGCGACGTGCACCGTCAACGTTATCATTCTGCAGAGCGTGGACGCCCCAGAACAGGTCGAGAATGTTTGTATCATCCGTGTCGGACAGCATTTTGCGAAGGCGTGGTAGAGCAAGAGGCGCGGTTGCCACGGGTATGCTCCTCGAATGCACTGATCGTACGCCGGCGCACGATTCATTTCTGAATGCTCGAACTTTTCTTGCCGAGCGAAGCAGGCATGAGATGCTCGCGCGCCGACACGTTTAAATCAGTTGGAGCTCGTAAGCTATTCGTCATTCCGACACTTAAGTGTCCGCTCCTGGGACGATTACATTAGACGCTGACCGACCGAAATTGGGCGCGAAAGCTGCATATCCGACCATCGACCCAATGAAGCCGGCATATGGCGATCGTCGCGTTCTTCATATGATCCGCCCAACGCGCCGCTTGTGAGCTGATCCCCAAGCAGACTGCAGCGCCTTCCTCGAGCATCCGCGGTGACGCCGTGTCACTGCCAACGTTAAGGGAATGGTGGCCAAGTTTCGAGTAACGGATCGTCGCCATAGGTTTCTACGCGGGCCTGCCGCTCGGCCGCGGTATGGTGAGGCTAGCGACGTACTCCAGGACCGCGACGAGCTCCTCGCGTGCGACGCGCAAATTCAGTTCCTGTTCGATTTAAGGTGCAATATAGCAATCAGGGCTGACCGTCAGCTCCCTCACAGTCAGCCTAGTAGCTTGAACGGATTTTCTTCGTGTGTAGTGCTGCCCAACCGACTGGCGGTGCTGACGCGGGTGCGCGACGACGGCGACAGCCCGAGCTCCGTCATGAATTTGTGCATCAGTTCCAGGTTTTTGATTGCGATGCCAAGCCATGGCGACGGCTGGATGTGGCCACTGGGAGTCTTGAGCAGTGGCGGGGTTTCCTTGGCCTTGCGTTCCGCCTCGGCCCACTTTCCGTATGACTGACAGTAAGCAGCCAGCGCTGCCCGATCGAGATCGCTCATCATGCCGAGCCGGTGCAGGACTTGAATGAGGCGTTTCCATTCAGCCTTGGCCGAGGGACACAGATGCGAGGGACAGGTCGGCAGCGCGGTTTCAGGTTTGGGTTCGTGGCGGTTGAGCGGACGTTTGCCGGGATTGCCGGCTACGAGCTTCAGCCTCGTCGGGACAGGCTTACGACCGCGCATTGGTCGCCTCTCTTCGCAAGAGCAGGGGTAAGATGCCCAAGTGACCACCGCAGTTGGTCGACTGGATTGCGGACTGATTACCCAAGGCAGGCATGCTTAAGCCTCGGTATTCTTTGGCTTTCTGACGAACTCGCATGTGACACCATCGATCAGACAATTTCGCGGCGGTGAAAATCTGGCGGGCGACCGGTCTACGCTTTCCATCCCCTGAGGTTTTGAACCGGCCCCCGGGGACAATGGCTTCAGCGCACCTGCAGGGCATCACCATTCGCAGGTCAGATTCTATCACGGCAGCTAAGTGCATGGAATCCTGACATTATCCGACATTCGTACGCAGGGCTACGCGCAATGCGACCTGACAGGAGAAGCCGCACATCGGGGATGATCCTCTCTCGTTCGATTGAATAAGAAGAATCCTCACGTCATCATGCCGGCGCCTCACGCGTGATCCGGTGCCAGCGCCGCAAACAGGGTCGCGACCTTAATGGCGATCGAACCGATCTGCATAGATTTGGGCGGAGGGGCCTTAAATGTGCACATGTTGCAGCCCAGCTTGCTAACGGACTCGCTCAGGGCATATTGACTTCTGCCGAAAGATTCGATTGCACAATCACGCGTTTGACCTGAAGTTCAACTTAGACCTTTCGCCATGCCACAGTTCGGCATCCGCAAGAGTAGGCGTAGTGCCCCACAACCCGCAGTTTCGATTAGAGCATGGGCATGAAGTTTCGGCTGAATCATTGAGGTTGGAAGGATCGGGAACTCCGTCCTTCGCTCAAGCGGCCGGCAGCGAGCATCCGCTTGTCACAAGCGACCTCGACGAAATTCAGCTCGAGATGACGCGTGCAATATCGCACCACGTCGCCAATCCGAACGCGGGTGTTCGAAAAATCCTCGCCTCCAAAGCAGAAGCAGATGTCGGGAATATCGGTCTCATCCATATTAGCTATGGTGCTGAAATATCAATCAATGCGGATACGTGCGGCCCGCATCTTCTTGTGCAGACGCCACTCTCCGGCACTGCGTTGATCCAGAACGGAAACACCAGCTTGAGCTCCGATGTCGGAATGGGAGCCATTATCCGGCCGGACCTTCCGATCAAGTTTGAGTTCTCTTCCGATTTTGATCTGATGATTCTCAGGCTGTCGGCACAGCGACTGGAACGGCACTGCGCTCAACTGCTCACAGAACGCGGCAGCGGGCTGGACCGGCCGCTCAGCTTCGCGTTGGGCTTCTCGCTGGCCGGAGACGGCGGGGCGCGCTGGCGGCGCTTGCTGCAATATCTGAGGGAAGAGGCGTTCGCGGGCGAAGCGTCGCTTCTGTCCAATTCGCCTTTAGCAATGGCATCCTTCGATCAGATGCTGATGAGCACGCTGCTTACAATGCAGCCTCACAATTACACTGACGCGTTGTTGAATCAGCGGTCCTCGGCGGCACCTTTTCACGTCCGACGTGCTATGGAGTTCATACAGGCCCACGCGGCCGAGCCGATCGGACTGGTTGAGATCGCCAATGCCGCAGGCGTGAGCGCTAGGACACTGCATCGGTCCTTTCAGAGCTTTCGCGGTACGACCCCGCTTTCCTGGCTCAAAGCCCTCAGGCTTCAACACGCGCACGACGACCTTGCGGCGGCCGAACCTGCAACGGTTTCGGTGACTGAGGTCGCACTGAAATGGGGGTTCGGTCACCTCGGGCATTTTAGCCAGGACTATCGGCTTCGCTTCGGCGAATCGCCGATCGACACGCTGAAGCGGACACGTTGAGCGGATGCATATGAAAAGGTCGGAACGGCCCGAGCGGCCGTCCCGATTTCGCGAACCCTGCTCTGCGTTACAGCAGGAAGTCGTCTGCCGACAAACCGCTGGAAACGCCGGCAAGCACGATGGAGCCGTGCGTCGTCACGACGGTGGCATTGCCGTTTGCATAGATAAGCTTCAGGTCCTGAAATTCGAAACCGTGGCCACGCAGGTCGAGCTCGTCATAGCCGGTCTCGTAGTCGAGGATCGTATCCGTGCCCCAGTCCGGGCCCGAAAAGACGAATGTGTCGCTATTGATGCCTCCGACGAGGATGTCGTTGCCTTCACCGCCGTCCAGCGTATCCCCGTGCTCCATCCCTGCCAAGATGTCAGCTCCCTTGCCTCCAAGGAGAACGTTGCGACCGTTGTCACCAGAGATCACGTCGTTGAAGGCGGAGCCGGTGATGTTCTCTATGCCGAAAAAGATATCGCCCGCCGCTTCCCCGCCGCTGGCAAGCCCAGTGCCGAGGTTGATCGTCACGCCGATCGCGGACGCTGTATAGGTCGCCGTGTCGGTTCCATAGCCGCCAACCAGGGTATCGGCTCCCGCTCCGCCCTGGAGGAGATCGTCACCGTTATATCCGTCCAGTGTATCGGAGCTTGCACCACCCGAGAGGAGATCGTGTTTTACGCTCCCGCGCAGGCCTTCGATTGAGGTGAACGTGTCACCCTGGGCGTCGCCGCCCGTGCCCTTGCCTGACGCGAGGCAAGCCGTGACCGCGCCCTGCGAAGTCTCGTAGGAGGCGATATCGAAACCGTCGCCGCCGTTCAGCGTGTCGCTGCCGATTCCGCCATTCAGCGTGTCGCTTCCGCCATGACCGAACAGCTTGTCGTTACCCGCGCCGGACTTCAGCACGTCGGCAGCCTGCCCGCCCTGCAGCGTATCAATTGCGGCCCCAGTTTCGATGAGGAATGACCCGTTCGTCTCCGCCTGACCGCTGAACTTGACGATATCGTCAGCACCGAGCGACCAAGCTGTGAGTGTGAGCGTTTCGCCTGCATCCAGCAGCCCGTCGTTAATGCCGAACAAATAGGTGTGACCGCTCCAGAGCTGAATCTTCTCGATATCGGACACCGTGGTCGTGCCCAATGTCGCCACCACATCGCCATTGAGCCTCAGCGTGTCGTATCCACTGCCTCCGTTGATCTGGTCTGCAGTGTCCAGAGCCGCTCCCAGATCGAACACGTCGTCCCCTTTTCCGCCGAAGGCGACATCGTGTCCGCCCATGTCCAGCCGTATGTCGTCCGCGCCGGCACCGACGGTCAGGACGTCATCTCCGGCGCCGCCGGAGATTTGGAAAGATCCATTGGTTTCTGCCGACCCGTCAAATGTGAGCTTGTCAGCGGCACCGAGCCAGTATCCGCGGACCTCCATGCTCTTACCTGCGGCTACGGTGTTGTCGTGCGAGACTAGGTTGTAGGAGTGGCCCGCGCCCAGAGTGAGATGCTCCACACCGAGCAGCGTGCCGGCATTGAAGACCAGAGGCGCTGAGTAGTCGCCATCCAAGTCAACCTTGTCCTCGGTGCCTGTCCCTGCGCGAACCGCGCTGCCGCTGTTCAGAAATGCCAGCCCAGCTCTGACGTCCAACGTACCCGTGCCACCAGAGGTGTCGCTGATCACCAGCTTGTCTCCGGCATCAAGCCAGTAGCCGCCGACCGTCAGGGTCTGCCCGGCTCCAATCGTGTCCTTGTGCAGGTAGAGTTCGTAGTCGTGACCGCTGGCCAGCGACAGAAATTCCACATTGCGCATTGTGGCGGACTCGAAGGCGAAAAGATATTCACCGTCCAGGCTGACGCGATCCTCGCCCTTGCCGCCGTTCAGTCGGTCGGTGGCGTCGAGCGTGTTGGAAGCACGGATGAGATCGTCGCCGTCGCCAGCGTAGACCTTATCGGTTCCGCCGCCGCGCAGGTCGACGTCCTCATCTCCACCGCCACCATAGACGATGTCGGTACCGACGTGATCCATGTATCCGATAGCTGCATCAGTCTCGGCCGAGGCGTCGAAGGTAAAATGGGTTCCCGCCGTCAAGTACCCCGCTGATACGTCCAGGGTTCCGCCGGAGGGGGCGATAGAGTCGTCGATGGTAGCCGAACTGATTGGAGCGCTATAAGTGAAGTAGAGCGCTTCTATGCCCTTCAGGTTAGCGTTCGTCAGCGTTCCCATAGCCGCATGGGCACTGACGTGCAGGGCGTCGTAGCCGTCGCCCCCGTCGACGCTGTCGTCCTTATCGAAATCCTTTTCGAACTCGATTTTGTCGTTGCCGGCGCCCGCCGAAACGAAGTCGTTCCCGCCCCTGTTCATATGGAACACATCGTCTCCAGCGCCCCCGAACAGGATGTCGTTACCTTCGCCGCTGGAAAGGTCGAAGCGGCCATCGGTCTCGTCGCTGCCGTTGAAGCCGAGCGCCTGCTCGAACCCGCCGCCCCAGTTGAAGTCTACCGTGAGAGTAGTGTCCTTGGCGACGAACGAGTCACAGACGGTCAGCAGCGTTGAGCCGAAGTCCTTCTTGTCGAGGGTGACCTGCTCGACACTCGAAATCTTTTCAGCGTCAAGCGTGAGTTCCATGTCACCGCCGACAACAATCGTGTCGTGGCCCGTGCCGCCGGCGAAACGGTCATCGGGCGAGTAGCCGTCGTTGAAGATGGCCGTGTCGTCACCGCCGCCCCCGACAATCTTGTCAAGTCCCTCCTGCCAGACCCAAAAAACGTCGTCGCTGCCGCCGCCCTTGATTATATCGTCGCCATCAGTTCCCTTGACACCGAAATGGCCGTCCTTTTCGCCAGAGCCGTCAAAGAGGATGCGGCCGCTCGTCCCGTCGATCACGTCGATCGATAGCTGCTGACCAGCGGCGACGTTCGCGTCGTCCGTCTTCAGAGAATAGGTGTGACCAGCGCGCAGATGGATGTATTCGACCTGTTTGAGGCTCGACGCTCCGAATATGAGCTGCTGCTGATAGTCGCCGTCCAATTTCAGGAGATCGTATCCGTCACCACCGTTGATTTTGTCGGTGGCCGTAAGGTTGCCTGCGGCGTTCACGACATCGTCGCCGCCGTTGCCGAGAATGGTATCGGTGCCGCCACCGAGCGAAAAGCCGTCACCGGAGGCGCCGCCTTTCAGGATGTCGTTGCCCGCGCCACCAAAAAGGTCGAACCTGCCACTGGTCTCCGCCGATCCGTCGAAGATCAATCGTCCGCCCAGGGCTGTATCCCCCGCGAACACCACCTTCAGTTCAGCGTTTGCCCCAACCGTGGCCTCGTGGGTCTTGATCGAGTAATCGTGCCCGGTCCTGAGCTCAAGCACTTCCACATTCAACAGTGTGTCGGCAGCCAGGGTCAGCTGCGCGCTGTAATCACCGTCGAGGACCACGGTATCTTGCTTGGCACCGCCGTCGACCTTGTCGGTGGCGTTGAAAAAAGCGCCCGCCATAATTTTGTCAACGCCGTCTAATGCGGTAACGACGTCGCTCCCGTTTGTCAGAGACAGGACGTCATTGCCTATCGTTCCAATAATTGTCGCCATTGCTCCCTCCTTGGGGCAAAACTTCGTGAGGATGAGTGAATTCCGAGGCATGCTCGGCTGGCGCGCTGTTTATTCGACGGCGCACGATGCGCTATCCGCGCAGCGCCAGCTGTGTCCGAAAATCGCCATTATTAAAGTTGGAGCAGGGCAAGCGATGGCGATGTCCAACTTTTCGCCAATGCGTGTGGCACGCAGCAGCGGCTCAAACCCCTCGCTTGATGAACAGTCGGCGCCGTAGCGGTTTACGGGGCCAAGAGTCAGATTGAGTCCGGCAACGGTCGAGAGCAAAAAGCCTTCACTGTCTCGGTTGGCGTTGCAGGTACTCCGGACATGGAGGGTGCCGAGCGGCAGACTGTTGTCGGTAAAGCGTTACATCGGTCATGACGCACCCTCCTCGTGAAGCCGGCAGATAGGTCCCCGGGTAACAACGGTAACTTGGTAACCAATCGCATCCAAGCCATTGAAATCATTCGGGCCGGAAAGGTTACCGATCGATCTTGGAGCCGGTAACCTGGTAACCTCCATCCTGCCGATGGTTACCGCCAGAGTGCGTTGGTTACCGGCGCTACTCATCGCGGTAACCTTTCTGAAGCCCATTATGGAATTGATTTTGAATATGTTTTTCGACTTGGTTACCGTGGTTACCAAGGTTACCGGCCTTTGACGCGCGATAGCGGCCGCGCGACAGCCGCTCGATCTCGCCGGCCTTCGCCATCGTGAACATCATCTTCTTGACCGCGCCGGAGGACTTCCCCAGTGCGCCGGCGACATCGGCGGGCGACATAGGATCAGTACTGGCCCGCAGGACATCCAGGATCGCACCACGCTCGCCGGAACGTCGAACATCGGAGGCTTCCCCGACGACGGTCCAATTGCCGCCAGTGAAGTTCATGGCCGTCTCCTTCTCCTCGACATCGCGGCCGCGGACGTAGAGCGTTGTGCCATTGGCATCCCGGTTGAGGACGAGGGTGGTATCGGCGCAGGCGGAGAGGCCGTTCGAACCGCTCAATGCCTCCAGCGGATCGTCCGCGCCTCCCTTGCGGGTATGGTGAAGGGCGACCACCGCAACCCGGTGCTCTGTTGCCCAGCGCTGGAGTTCGGCCAGGGACGCGTAGTCGCTTTCGTAAGATGTCTGATTTGCGTTTCCCGGTGGCTTTACTCGCTGCAACACGTCAATGATGACCAGCCTGGGGCTCACCGCCGACATGCGCCAGTCGTCTATGGCGTCGATGAACCCCTTGTTGAGGGCAGGAGCTTTGTTCACCCAGTCAAGTCGCGATAGATCGGGCAGGAGCCGCTCGTCGGGGAAGAGGATCTCGATCCTGGACTTGATGCGCCGCTGGCCATTCTCAAGATCGATATAGAGGACGTCGCCCTGCTCACATTCGATTGAGCCCATGGCGATGCCGCCGCAAGCGACGGCGATCGCCCAGTCGAGCGCCAGCCAGGTTTTGCCGAGCTTCTGCCGACCGGCCAGGACGCTCAGGCCTTCGGGGACGTAGCCTTCCACAATCCACCTGATCGGCGGGAATGCGGTCGCCATGATCGTGGTGGTGCTGGTCCTGTTGAAGCGAGACTTCTTGCGCTCGCGCCGCTTGAACTCGGCCATGGGGATCACGGTCTCGTCCATCACGCCGCCCGCCTTCTGTTGGAGATGACGAACAGTTTGGGCATGTGGGCCGGCCGCATGTACCGCTCGTATTTCGGCACCAAGCTTTCCGCGAGGGCGATGCGTGGCGCGTCCCGGAGGCGGTCGAAGGCGCGATCCCAGTCGAGCACCACGATCCCGTCGCGCTTTGCTCGCAGCCAGTCCACAGGACCGGCGAAGATGTTCAGGGCGCAGTCGAAACTGTAGGTCCCGGGATTGTTGATCACCTCCTCGCCCAAGGCGAAGGCGCGACCGGACCATGTGGTGATCTTGCCTGTCGGCAGGTGCCAGAAAACGATGTCACCGGCATCGGCCTGCTCGAAGGCAAACCAGCGTTCGCCGTTGCCGCGAGGCTCGAAGCGGTGGTCCCGAGCGACGAGGCCTTGGGCGACCATCATTGCGCAGGGCGTCGCCAGCGACATGATGCCGACGCCGGCGTGGCGGAGCGCCTCGATGTCTAGGCCGTTGGGACAGATAAGCGGGCATTCAGGACGGGAGGCCTTCATGCGACGTCTCCCATCCTGCCCACCAGGGCGGCAATCAATTCTCGCTCACTTTCCTCGGCGGCCTTGAGCACTCGGAACTGATCCGGTGGCAGGTGCTGTGTGATTGCGTCCTCAACCAACCGCCGCAGCCGGTCGGGCGGGATTGCGTCGAGTTCGACCGAGATGTCGCCGAAGCCCCTGGACCGGGTGTCGCTTACCTTGGTAGGTCTCGTTGGCAACTTCCACTGCATGACCTGCGATGGCCAGACCGCCAGCCGGCGGAAGTGAATCTCGGCGGCCGGAGCCATTTGCCGAAGCGTCGTCTCAATCGTCTCGGCGGCATTTACCCCGCTCGGATCGTAGTCCCCGAGATGATATATGAACGTCGGAACATCGAGGCTGGCGATGTAGTCAGCCGCGCTGTGCAGGAAGGACAGGCTCGCGTAGCCGCGGGCAACCATCAGCGGGACGTCGTAGATGTCAGTGACCGGCAGGATGACGCCGGAGAGAGCGTCCTTCTCCAGCCAGACCTCAACATAGCTGTCGGCGTCGGTCCACAGCGACTTGCGATAAAACCGGGCAGTATCGAGCAGCGCCTGCTCGACACTGTCGAAGGTCTGTGGCTTGCGTTGCCAGCGTGTATTGTCGGCCAGCCAATCATAACGCAGGGTGCCGGCTTTCCGCATGGCGACCAGGTCGGTCTGCACCTTGGCGTAGCCGGCCTCAGTCTTGTCGACGATGCCGATCACGGTGGCCTGGTAGAAGACCTGGCGCACAGTCATAGGCTTCATGGACCTGACGACATCGAAAAGGCCAGCGCGCCGACACTGGACCTCTGTTCTTGTCGCGCGGTGCCGTTTTATCCGGCTAGCCTGATAAACACCCGCCAACACTTCCGGCGCAGCTTTCTCCGGCGCCATTGTCTCACTCCCACGAACCGAGGATCGAGGAGTGGGTCTCAGCGCGGCGGCGCCGCTCGTAGGCTTCGACGTCGGAAAGCGCGTAGACGATCTTACCGCCGAGCTTGTGATAGTGCGGCCCGGTCTTCTTCCAGCGCCAGCGTTCCAAGGTGCGCGGGCTTACGCGGAAACGGCGGGCGAGTTCGGATGGGTTGAGGTAGGTGGGGATCATTGCGAAGGTCCTCGCCATCATGGTTGGGATGGCGGGGACGTTCACATGAATGTCGCCAGAGGATCACCCATAGGAAAACCAGAGAATCCCCCAGATTTGCGGTGGCTAGGAGAGGTACGGATTGAAGCGGCACATGCCGCCCCTCTGCTCTATGAACGACTTGACCTCGTGCCATCGCGCGCCAAAGGCCTGATCGATTGAGCTGGCCGCAGAGCAGGCCTTCTGAAGTACCTCGCTGGTTCTAATCCATCCGCTGGGATAAGCGTCGTACAACTGGCGCAGGATGCTCCGGATGATTTCGCCCTTCCTGAAGAATAGTTGCTTTCCGTGGATGGTCAGAACTCGATTGTCCTCGGAGAGATGCAGAACTGCGCCAGGCGGGGGAGGCTGGCCGCCAAAACGTGCCCGCAATATTGCAATGTCGATACCGATGTTGGTATTGGACAGAACATCGTCGATTGGCACGATCTTGTGACCCGGCACTTGCCTGTCCGGCAATCGGGTAGCGGGAGTGGTTGTTAGCACTAGGCGGAGTTGCTGTGAGGGACGACGCTGGACGACCCGTTCGAGCATCTCAAACATCCGCGCGTCCGACAGGCGCCGCGCGAACCATACGTCCCGCAACTCGGTGTTGGTCAGGCGGGCTTTGCCGACATCCCAGATGGCTGGGCCCTCGAGCGGATTCGGTTCCGTGGGAAGCGGCCGAAGTTCCGATCCGAGCAACAGTGCAAAGATGGCGGCGAGATCGGGCACATAGAACCGAAGGCTATCCTGTGGCACCCCAATCCAGCCTCTAAGCGGATGATGATAGCCGAGAGCGCCCTTCCTGTTGTCGTAGCCGACCTCGTATGCGAGATCGTCTTTCTCGTCGGTCACGGTGGTATCGTAGCCAGACGGCAGCATCAGCTCGGAGTCTATCAACCTTTGGCCCCACTCGCCGTGATAGTCGACCAGCGCCTCATGAGTGAAGCGCAGTGCTTTTGCTTCCAAGAGTCCCAGCAGAAGCTGGAGTTCGACTCTGCCGACCAAGGGTGGCTTCATGCTTGGGCGACCAGTCCCCAGCGCGGCAGGTACTTGGTCGACACCGTCCTCTCAAAAGCAGTCAGTTCCTTCAGGCTGGAGCGGCCGGGATGTGTGATCACGATGGGTAGGGAACGAAGGTGACCGCTTTCGCCACTGTTGTATCGGATGACGATCCGCGCCTGATTGATCTGATAGTCATTTAGAAGGGCACCGGAGCCCAGACAATCGTCTGTAACGGTCCAGATATCCCTGTTTTTCGCAGGAGTGCTTTCCACCCGTATTCTGATTCCGGCGGAGTCTTTCGGGGTGATAGTGAGCATGGTGACGCTGACATCCTGAATGCGATCTACAGGTTCGTGGTCGAAGGCCAATCGCTGGCGCAGGACAGTCAGATCATAAGCACGCATGCCAGTGGGCTGGAATTCGGGTTCATAGCCAAGGAGGGTTACCGCCAGGATGCGGGCCATCTCCTTGCGGCTATCCCGCTGCCGGGCAACACATTCGATCACTCCGGTATCGTACTCGTAGGTGAGCGCTGCCTCCAAAACCTTGCGCCGAACCTCCGTTCCGAGGTTCCCTTCCTGATCGAACGCAAGTTCGGTGTCAGGCCTGTCCTCCCGATAGATGGTCAGTTGAACGAGGGAGGCGATTCGCGTGCCGCCTTCCCCTTTCTCGTCCGCTTCGATCCGATCACGCTCGATGATCTCGACATGCACATTGGGGGTATCGAAGAAAGATTTCAGCTTTTGCTTGAATGATTCGAGAGCGTCGGAATCGCGCGACAGCAGCGAATGCTTCGCAACCGCGAACATTGTCCATTCCCTGATATTTCCACGCCTTGAGTCAGTATAGACGATTTCTTCGGCGTGCCTAAATGCAGCGCGATCATTGAGAAAAACGTAAAGGGCCCGGGCATGCTTTGAAGGCAGTTGCGAAAGTGCCGGATCGTCAGTTGCTTCCTCCAGCGCTGTCGCTCCGGCCTCGTCAGACAGCCTTGTGATGCGTTCGATCAACCTGTCGATCGCGCCGGCCGTTCCAGGCATTGCGCTGGACATGGCCGCGTCCACGGCTTCGAACAGTTCCTTACTATCGAGTGCGGATGCAGTTTTGGGCAGTTCGAGTTTTTGGTGACGAAGTAGCTCGCTAACGAGTCCGGCGTGGGAGACCTTGGCAACGAACGTTTTCAGGGACGGCATGGCGACTCCTGATGAAACCGCACTTCGATTCTCCTCCCCGTAATCAATATAGTAGGTTGGCCGGCAAAAGATGCGTGAGACCACGTTTGTTTGCGCAGCTTTCCCCATCAATTCGCCGTGTACTGGAGTAGCCGCGTTCGAGAGCTAATTATCCCTCTCCATGAAGGACTTCAATCGAACTCTCTCAGGTAGTAACGCTCTTACCCCAAGCTGCATGAACGCGACCGAGCGGCTCGACGAGATCGCTGCCATCCTTGCCGCTGGCCTGGTTCGGCTGAGAGCAAAACAGTCAAGTCGAATATATGCTGGTGACGCAGAGAGTTCGCTTCACTCTGGCGCGGAAGAGAGCGTGTGTCGGACCCATCGCAATGGGGAGTTCCGATGACAAAACAGTCTCTTGCAACATCAGCCGGCAGCGCATGGGCGGCGTTGTCGCATCCAGACCGCTATGACGATCCGAAGGTGCTCGCCCGCCTTGCTGCCCTGAAAGATGCGCCGATTTCCGACCTGAAGCAGCAGTGGCGGGACCTCTTCCAGAGCGAGCCGCCACCCTACAACCGCGCGTTCCTCGAAAGCCGGCTCGCCTTCCGTGTTCAGGAACTCGCTTTCGGCGGACATAAGCCGGAGACGCTTGCTCGCCTGCGGGCACTGGCAGAACAACTCGGTGACGATCGTGGCAGCGGCCGCCGTGGCCGCGGTCGCGGCGGCGACCGGCCGCTTGCCGGCACCAGGCTGGTCCGCGAATGGCAGGGCGTCGAGCATGTGGTCACCGTCACGGCAGGCGGTTTCGAATGGCAGGGCAGGCCATACTCGTCGCTCTCGGCCGTCGCCCGTGCCATCGCCGGTACGAGGTGGAACGGGCCATTGTTTTTCGGGCTTCGCAACCACAGGGGAGCGGCACGATGAACATGCACGCGCCTTCCCGCCAGCCGGTCGTGCGCAAGCTGCGCTGCGCCGTCTACACCCGCAAGAGTTCCGAGGAGGGTCTGGATCAGGAGTTCAATTCGCTGGATGCGCAACGCGAGGCGTGCGAGGCGTATGTGGTCAGCCAGCGGGCCGAGGGGTGGGTGCTGGTGCCCGACCGCTATGACGATGGCGGGGTCTCCGGCGCGACGCTGGAACGTCCCGCCCTGAAGCGGCTGCTGCGCGATGTCGAGGCAGGGCTGGTCGATGTCGTTGTTTGCTACAAAATCGATCGGCTCAGCCGCTCGCTCTCGGACTTCTCGAAGCTGGTCGACCTGTTCGACCGGCAGCAGGTGACGTTTTGCTCCACCACACAGAGCTTTAGCACGACCACGTCCATGGGCAGGCTGACGCTGAACATTCTGTTGTCGTTCGCCCAGTTCGAACGTGAAGTGATCGGCGAGCGTATCCGCGATAAGTTCGCGGCCTCCCGCAGGAAGGGCATGTGGATGGGCGGGACCGTATCGCTCGGCTACCGGGTGGTGAATCGCAAGCTGGTCATCCACGAGGCGGAGGCAGCCACGGTCCGAATGATCTTCCAACGCTTCCTGAAGACCGGCTCGGGCATGCAGCTTTCCCGTGCGCTGAATGCCGAGGGCGTCACCAGCCGGAGCGGCAAGCCGTTCGACAAGGGCATGCTGTACAAGATCCTCAGCAACCGCATCTATGTCGGCGAGGCCGTTCACAAGGGCACGGCATATCCTGGCGAGCATTCACCGATCATCCCCCGCGAACTGTGGGACAAGGTCCGCTCCATCATCGCTGAGAATCCACGCAAGCGGGCAGCGGCAAGCAGGCGTCAGACGCCGGCCTTGCTGAAGGGGTTGCTCTTCGCGCCGAACGGCAGCGCCATGTCGCCGACCCACACCCGCAGGAAGGGCAAGCTCTATCGATACTATGTCACGCAAACGGTGGTGAAGCTCGGGCCGCACACTTGCCCGATCAGACGCATCGCAGCCGCCGAGATCGAAACCGTGGTTATCGACCAGTTGCGGGCGATGCTGGCCTCGCCCGAGATGATCGTCCGCACCTGGATGGCTACGCGGGAGATGGAGACAGATGCCCAGGCGCCGCGAACCTCGGCGATCAGCCAGTCAACGGCGAATAGGCCCCGCTGCGAGATACCAGCGGCAGCAACCGACATCGCTGAATCGGAAGTCCGTGAGGCCCTGATGCGCCTCGATCCGCTGTGGGACGATTTGTTTCCGTCGGAGCAGGCTCGTATCGTTGAGCTTCTCGTCGAGCGGGTCGATGTCGGTCTCGACGGCGCCAGCATCAAGCTGCGCGCTGAAGGGCTTTCACGATTGTCAGGTGAACTCAGAAAAGTTCCGGCTGCAACCGGAAAAGCAGCATGACCATGCTCAGCCCCCAGGTCACCGACATCGCCACGGACGGCAAGACGATCACCGTTCATGTGCCGCTGACCTTCCGCAAACGAGGTGGCAGGAAGCTGGTCATATCGCCGGGCGGCCAGGAACAATCGCCGCTGACCAGCCGCCTCGTTGATCGCCCGCTCCTGCGCTCAATCGTACAGGCCTTCGAGTGGCAGCGGCTGCTCGACGAGGGCCAATACACAACCATCGGCGAACTCGCCAAATCCAGGAAGCTCGACCGCTCGTTCGTCTCTCGGACCTTTCGCCTGACCCTACTCGCGCCAGAAATTGTCGAGGCACTCCTGGATGGGAGGCAAACAGACGCCGTTCAACGGCAGGGCTTGCTTCACAACACCCCCGACAGCTGGGTCGAGCAGCATCGTACGTGGGTGAGTTGAGCAACTGAACAGCCTACCGGGACCTTGCCGGCCGTGTCGGGCCGCTTGATCGGCGTGCCTGCTGCTTCGGGTTCACGAACTATCTGGCGCTTAAGGTTTTTGACTTTTCCGGGCATGTGGGCCTCACTTTTCAGTCCAACGGCAGCCGGCGAAAGATGTTCCGAAAGCGCCGGATGAACGGAAATGAACAGTTCGCAGCGGTGGGGCGCCTACTTCTTCGATCCCGCGCTATAGCCGGTGGGAACCTCCCGCCATAACTTACGTTGCGGCACCGGGGGAACAGGGGATGCCCGCATGTCCGACGATAAGGATGACCAAAAGCGTGCGGAAGCGCGCGCCGCCGCTGCGCGCCTCGTCACGGAAACCGGCGTTACCAATGCAGAGGCGACCGACCTTGTTGCAGTGCTCGGCTTGAACTGGCCCTCTCTCATTCGTGAAGCGCGTTTGCTGAAAGGCCGTCGCTAGCGCCAGTTTTGGATTCGCTATGCCGCGCCGAAGAGCGTACACTACCTTTGTCGCCCGCACCTTCATGGCAAACGGGCGCTTGAAAGAGTCGATCACGCTTTCGCCCAACCAAGGGATAAGCGCGATGACCTTCCGAGGCATAGCAGACGCCGAGCAGTTGGCGACACTCACCAGAATCCTAGACGACTATTGCGAGCTATCTGGCATGGAGGGCACTCACCCTGCGCGCGAGCACTTGGCCCGTCGCCTGATCGCTCTTTTCAGCGGCGGCATCGATAGCCCTGACGACATCAAGATGGCGCTGGATGGCATCGCAAGGGATTTTCAGGCTAATCACGGGGTCATGTAGCGCGTAGGGCGCCCGTGCTGAAAGGCTCGCCTGCCGGCGCAGCCAAACTCATGCAGCAGGCACAGGCGGATGGCGACGGTCGCGCGGATTGGCTCCGCTAATTCCCCTTATTGGACCTGATTTAGACCAATAGGGTGGTCTATCTCGCCGCCCGCGCCATCGCCCGCATGATAGCCAAGTCGGCTTCCAACTTGGCGGTCTCTTCCAATGCCCGCCGCTGCGCCCATAGCAGGGTGCGCGTCGCACGCTCGATGTCGTCGAGACTCCAGCCGGCCCGTTGCGCTCGCTCTATGAAGCCTTGCAGTTCAATCTCTAGCGCCTCCTGGCAGTCGATATGACGATCGGGATAAGTGTTCGGACGCTTGGGCGGTTTGGCTACCATCAGAGCAATGTGGCTCATCCCCGGATGTCGGTAAATTGCCGACAGGTCGCCTTGGCTGTCGTCCTTCACGTCGTAATAGCCCGGCGCGCGCCGCGTGAGATATTCGTCTTCGAACGTCTGCCAGCGGTAATGCCACTCCTCGACCAGCCGTGGTGGTCAGGCCCTCCGCTCCATATCGCCGACAGAGGAGGAAGCCCTAGAAGTCGACGTTGGCCGCTGGCAAGGTTCCGGGCGAACCCCGGGTCTCGAAGAAGCTACTCAACTCGCCTTCTTGACGGGTGGTAGGACCCACGTCCCGTTGATAATTGACGGGTCGCTCTCATTCGGCCAATAGAGCCGCATCATCAGGATGAACTTGCCCTTCGGCGCCGGGAGCCAGTTGGATTCCTTGTCCGCGCCGGGAGATTCGTTCTGGATCAGGAGGTCGATTGATCCGTCGGCATTGGCCTTCAGCGGCTGACGCGCGCTGATCGAATAGCGGTTAAGCGGGTTGTCGACGAAGAAGTAGTTTTCGTCATACATGGTCAGCGACCAGAAGCCGGAGACGGGCGGCGTCAGGCCCTTCTTGAAGGTCAGAACGTATTTTTCAGAGCCGTCGTATTTCCGCCTGATGAGCCCGCTGGCCGACTTCAGCGACGTCGGATAGATCGCGTCCTGCGGCCGGTTGGCGCCAAGGCCGATTGCCGTGATCAGGGCACGCTGGACATAGTTGGTGCCGTAGATACCGGTCTTGGTCGTGAAACCCCAGCCGTCGATGTTCTTGATGTCGCCATCGCTGAACTTGAAGTGCAGCATGATCTTAGCAAAGCCCAGTTCGGGAATGCGCTTGGCGAAGGCCGGATCGAATTTCGACTTGTCGAAGTCCTGCCCGGGCACGATGCCGATCTGGGCCAGCTTCTCGAGCATCGGAGCGTCTGCCTCGTAGGGCGGATTACGCTTCAGGAGGTCCGCGAGCAGGGTGAAGTATTCGACCGCGTCCATCTTGTTCACCTGGTCGCGCACCGCCGTCTTCATGTCGATCGAAGGATCGACCTTGCCGGCCGGCGGCGTCCATTCCTTGCCCCAGGCGCTGAGCGGGTAGAGCTTCACCTCGTCCTGAATTTTGTGGACTTCGGCGTAGTCCTCGGGCGTTCCCGTGCAGTAGATGCGGCCAAGCAGCCAGACGATGCTGGTCGGTGATTTGTACTGCTTGACACCGTCCGGCAACGTGCCTTCCCAGCCTGGGCCGGTGATGGCAAAGGTCTGCGCTTCGGTTCCGGTGGTGCGCTTTCCGGGGACATCGAAAACGGTCGTCCAGCCGTCGAGCATCGGGAACAGCGCATAGCGGTCGTTCAAGTCCGGCAGACTTACGACCCATGGCTCGTCGCCGACATCGAGAAACGCGGTCGTGTAGAGCGTGTCCGCGTTCGGCGCGGTGACATCACGGAAGGAGGCGTTTGGATACTCCCTGAGCTTGATAAGTTGGCCCATCGGACCCTTCGTTCCCACGGGCTCGGCGACATTGGTGATGACCCGGCGGGTCATTTCCATCGTCACCAGCGGATAGCCGTAGATGTAGGCTTCAATGGCGTCGGCAAATTCATCGGACCCTTCCATTAGGTCCGAAATCAGGCCTTCGGCCGATGCGGCCGTCGAGCTCAGCGACGTGGCGGCAAGCAGGCCCAGGCCACCAAGTGAAACAGTGCGACGTGATACGTTCATGGTTGGTCGTTGTCCCTCATGATGTTGCGTCGTGACCTTACGTGATTTTTTTTGCAACCGACAGATGTCTCGGAGTGAGGCCGTTATCACCCTGGCCGGCATGGATAAGCCTGCAATACGGGCTGCCCGGCGGCGACGAAAATTGGTGCCCTTTGATTTTGCGCGTCGTTGCCATTTGATTTTGCGCGCTATGCAGCAAGCGCATTTCACGCCGTTATAGGAAGCCTGCGCCAGCATGATCCCGGTATCTCTCCGCCCGGCGGATATATTTCCGGACGGCGCGTGGATCCACGTGGCGGGTTTGGTCCATTATTCGATTGAGGTCCGCCCCGCGCTCGGCGGCGCTGGTCACGAATCCCGCGCGTAGGCTGTGGCCAGAGGAGTCTCCGGCATCGAGCCCGGCACGCCTCGCGTACCCCTTGATGACTTTGGCGACTGCCCACCCAGTCAGGCGCTCGGCGGAAACCGCGCTGCCCTTGTTGACCGGGCGGAACAGGGGCCTCCGGACATGCAGGCAGCGTCCAGCCATGCCCTCACGGCGGCGACGGGCCGCAGGCTTTCGCCAGTCGGAATGGCGACGGTGTAACCCTGTCCCTCCTGGTCTGTCTTGGATCGACGGATGGTCACGTCCAAACCCTTCTCGGTGAATGCCAAGTCGGACACGTCGAGCGCGACCAGTTCGGAGCGCCGGAAAGCCGCTGCCATTCCGAGCAAGATCAGCGCGCGGTCGCGCTTGCCCTGCATGGTGTGCGCGCCGAATGGGCCAGCATAGCCGAGACGCGTTCGGCGGTCGCCGGCTGCTTCTGGACCGGTGCGGTGCCGATCGTGCGGCGGATGCCTTTCATGACCATGGCCACCGCCTCATGCTCAGTCGGCGTCGGGAGCCCTGCGGCTTTGTGGGTATGGCGGATCGCCGCCACGGCGACGGCCAGGCTGGAGGCCTTGAGCCCTTCCTTCATCCGGGCCACGAGATAGGCGGACACCGTCCCGGGTTCGGCCGGCAGGCTGGTCACGCCTCGGTCGGCACACCACGCCTGAAACGCGGTCCAGTTCGAACGGTAGGCGAGGAGAGTGTTCTTGGCTTTGGATGCCCGGGCTACCGCCGCACGTCGTCGTCGATGAGTGCCACGGCCCGTACGGTCGTGTTGGCGACGGTGAGTTCGAAGCTACTTTCGGCGCTGAAGTCGTCCATGATTTTGGGTCCGATAACTCCCGTTAATGGAGGCTATTCGCAGGTGCAGATGCTGCCGTGGCCATCTGCCTTGCCTCGGAGGTTGCTTTGACTCATATGCCGGCGGATAATTCTCGCCGGATGGGCCGACCTCCACTGGACAGAGATTCGGATACGAAGCTGACGGGCGTACGTCTCACGGCGGATGTCCGTCGACGGATTGAGGCGGTCGTCGGCAAGCACCGTATGGCGGCGTTTATTCGCGAGGCGATCGAGCACGAGCTCGAACGGCGCGAAATTAAAGATGCTCATGGCGACGCCTGATTAAATGGGTGGTGGAAGGTGTGTTCCTAAAACAGGAAGGCCCGCCACTCTGGGCGGGCCCCTCTGGAACCGCAGGCCCGCGAGGGGAGACGTAAAGGGCGGCTCGGACTAGCCTCCAGAACGACCAGGCTAGCAAGAAGTTCGGTCAAAGCCTTTGCGCTGAAATACGGTCGCATCGCTCCGGCCGCGCGTCACTCAATCAGGATGTCCGCCTCTTTCGCGGCCTCGGCGAACGCCTTCTGAGCCTTGGCGAGCGCCATCTGGTCACGGGCTTGCTCCAAGGCCTCCATAACCGCTTCGCATGCCGCACGTTGCTTTGAGCCTCCCTTAGTAGGCCATCTATGCTGGAGGATATCGGCGGCCTGGAGGTTGTTGTTCACAAGGAGAACCGTTGCGCTGTTACGCAGCATCACAGGCACCGGGCTTTGCCACCAACCAGTCGTAGCCATACGGAACTCTCGCGGCTCGACGTTTAATGCGTTATCGTGATCCGCGTCGCGATCGGCCTTGCGATTGAGGCGCTCCCAGGTAGACGGCGATTTCTTCCACTGTCTCCTCAACAGCGACCCTTCGGTTCTCACCTTGAGCACTATCAAAGATCAGCAAAGACCCCTCGCGGCCTGGAAGCACGTCCGCCACCCACTTTGTGTTGATCAGGAAGGGTTGATTTTTTCTGGTAAGGTTAAGCCACATTTTCCCGGTCCGACATCTTTGATGGTCCCTCAATGTCTGGCTGATAACCTCGATTGCACCCGCAATGCAATCAGTGCGGGTGCTAAATTGGTTGTAAAGCTTGAGCGTTGCTGAAGTACCGCAGTGGCGGAATTTCACCACCGCACCCAATCTCCCATGTTGCAACCCGAAGTCACTTTCTGGAAAAGCAGTTGCGCTTCTCAAAGGAGCCACCCCGACCGGTTTAGCGCCACCCCTTGCCCCCTTAGCTAGACCGGTCGGGTTCGTAGATTTCGAGGTGGTCCAGATGGAAGAATCACCGATCGTGACTCCGGCCTTGGCGCTCGCTACGCTGCTCATTCTCGCGCTAGGGGCAGTCGCGTTCTACGACACTTTCCGCATCTACGGGGTTTAGTCCACTACGGCGCCGCGCGGCCCGGCGTTGGCCAATCACGCCAGACCGCTAACTAAGTTTCGAAACGATACGTAAGAGCCTAGCCATGCCGCCCCGTGATATTGTTGACGAAGGTGTCGATGCATATTGTCTCGGATTGCTTCGGCCCTGGTGTCCCTACGATGAAGGCACACAGGCCCATCGAGATTGGCTGCGAGGTTGGGATCAGGCGGAAGAGATCGATATTGAAGACAAGGTTGTGCACCTTGAGAATATCCGGAAAGGATAGCCGGGCCACGTTTCCGCAGCCGGGCTGAAAAATGACGCCAATTAGATGATGAAGAAATCCTGGTAGGTCAGGTTCGGAATGTCGCCAGAGAAATTGTCGGCAATGGCAAATAACTGGGCAGATTTGCCCCCTGCTCCGTCCGAGTCGTAATACAACGCGCCGGTGTTCTGGTTGTAGAGGATGTGGTCATTGGCATCGACGGTCTGACCGTTGCCGATCACCTTAAACTCACTCTGCTTCAGCGCGCCAAGCGTCTGGCCAGTCCATTGGAACACGGCGTCATCAAGGCGGATCGAGTCGTCCTGCGGCCGGAAGTCACCGAAATGGTCGACGTTGGTGGCTGCCACTGCGGTGTCGAACACGTAAGCGTCGTTTCCGTCGTCGCCGTAGAGCGTGTCGCGGCCGAGCCCGCCGTTGACAAGGTCGTTGCCAAACCCGCCACGGACGACATCATTGCCCTTGCCGCCATTCAGCCAGTCGCCGAAATCGGAGCCGATGATCTCGTTCTTGCCGGCGCTGCCGGTGATGACTACCCGGGATGTGACCAGCTCGGCGTCGATATTTAATTCCTGTGGGTCGGTAAAGCTTGTCGAGAAGTCGAGGGTTCCGCCAGCGCCCCGAAGGAAGAAGTCGAAAGTGTCCCCGCCGTTGTTGATGCCAATGTGAGTGAAGCCCTTAATCTGGGCCACGGTGGCGGAGAGGCCGATGGTGTCTATGGTTAGCGTCCGTTGACAAAGGTTGACTGGAGAATCCGGTTTTGATTCAAGGCTTCTTTTTGGAGGCAGCCTTGGGCGAACGTGTTGGTCTGACGGACGAGGAATGGGAACTGATCGGGCCTTTGCTGCC
>NZ_JBIRCY010000086.1:0-25188 GCF_044326205.1 Mesorhizobium sp. IMUNJ 23232 | reverse complement strand
CTGTCGGCGCCTGGCCAAGGACTGGGAATGCCTCAACGCCAGGGCACTCGCTTTCCTAAAGCTCGCCTCCATCCGCCTCATGATCAGAAGACTTTGTAATCCATCATAAAGTTACCGGACTGACTCTTAGGCGTCTCCCTGCGGGCCGCGCTCTATTCGCCGCCTTTGCGGCTCACGAAGCCCCTACGGGGTCTTCGCCTTCGGTCACGATCGCTGACGCAAGGAACGGCGGCGGCCATTTCGCCCAGAAAAAAGCCGGCGCTTCCACGAAGCTCGGACGATGGCCCATCCTGGTTGAAGGCGGCGAGAAACAGATGGGCGGCACCACATCCACGGTCTCCGTCTCGGCCATGCCCACACCAGGACGATCGAAGCCGCGAAGCTGGAACGCACAGCTTGACCGAGAGGCAGGAATTGCCCTTGTCTCGGCAGACGTCTCCTTCCAAGCCGCGCCGAACTCGGCGGCTCCGGCGAACGGCGGGCGAAAGTCGGAGCCGTTCGGGTTTCCCCTGTCGACAGCCGGCGGAAACTTCACCGACTTGACGTTGAGGTTGAGGGACTTGCTCGCGAGGTAGCCGACAAAGCCGTTGTCGGTGCTCCGCAATAAAGCGCTGATCAATCATAGCCATCATGAATTTCCTTTTTTCCACTGACCAGACCACGTCCATCGCGAACTCGATTGATCAGGTCTGACCGAAGACCGGTGACGCAAACGTCACCTCGATCTTGAACCCGCAACGTCCGCTGCCAGCTTTTTTCCGCCGCCTTCGGCTTTGCATCGCGAGACAAAAAAGCTGTCGCCGACCGCCCTCCACCTTGTTCCGGCCCCCGAGGGGTGCGGGCCGATCGTCCCCGGTCTGTCGACCATCATCGAGATCGCGATGGGCGCGGTCCGATTAGCAGAAGGAACTTCATGATGGCTACGATCGGCACTTTCTCCCGCACCGACGACGGCTTCGCCGGCTCGGTCAAGACCCTCAACCTCAACGTCAAGTCGGTGAAGTTCGTCCCGGCCGAGCGCGACAACCAGAACGGCCCCGACTTCCGCGTGTTCGCCGGAGCCACCGAGTTCGGCGCGGCTTGGAAGAAGCAGTCCGACAAGGGCAACCCCTATCTCTCGGTCAAGCTGGACGATCCGAGCTTCCCCGCTCCGATCTATGCGAGCCTGGTCGAGACGGAGACCGAGGATCTGGCGCTCATCTGGTCGCGCCGCCGCGCCGTCAACTAGGATAGGCCATCGGCCGAGCCCCGCGAAGCGGGGCTTTGCCATGCTCATGGCCGCCACCGCCTCAATGGAACACAGCGAGCTCCGCTCCGGTTTGTTCTGATCGGCTGCGGCTGACGCCTTGCCGATCATAAGGGGAAGCCAAGGGGGACTTTCCCCTTTCTCCCCGCAAATGCCGCCTGCGCACTGGCAGCCCCGCCGGTTCGCAGAACGGGTACAATCCTCATTCTCCCGATCCTCGTCATTCCGTCCCGCTCACGCTGGCAGGCCGGCCATGCTCGCCGGCATTTGTCCCCTCCCATCCCCGCGCGCTCACGCGCCCCCGGAAGGCATGCCGGGGGACATGCCTTCGGCATTGACGGAAAAGGAGCAAGGACAATGAACTTCATCAGCAGCAGCCAGAACCAGCAGCAGGCGGTCACGAGCGGCTTCCGCGTGGATATCTCGCGCGGGCAGCGTATGGGCCGCGTTTCGTCGGAATGGTTCTCGCGGCCCGACGACGAGCGCTATTTGTCGCTCACCGAGCTTTACGACGCCGTGAAGGCGCGTGCGGATCGCGCGAAGGCGCGCACCGTGGAGAGCCGCGCCGTGCGGGTGGAGGCGAGCCGCGACAATGCGGAAAGGCTTTCGCTTTTCGTCCCCGGACAGGAGCAGCCCGTCGCACCGACGCATTGGAGCTTCGGCCAGTTGTGCAGCCTTGTCGGAGCACCGGCGACCTATATGCGTCAGCTTCCCGCGCCGCTCGCCGGCATCAACCTGCAGCATGGCTTGCTGTCGCACCGTGCCGAGCTTGTGAAGACCTTGGAGGCGGACGACGGCCGCGTTGAATTGCGCGCCGTGACTGGCCCCGATTATGGCCGCATCTGGGACCATGAGCTTGTCGCCGCCGTGATGAAGATCGCGGGCAATGGCACCGGCGACACCATGTGGAAGGTTCCGGGCGTGCTGGATTGGGCGACCGTAACGCACAATCCGTTCGTGGACGTCGCGAAGGACACGACCACGCTTTACGGCAGCGACCGCGATGTGTTCCTGTTCTTGGTGGATGATACCCATCCCATCGAAGCTGGACGCCTGCCGAGCGGAGAGCCGGATTTGTACTTTCGCGGCTTCGACTGCTGGAATAGCGAAGTCGGATCGAAGACCCTCGGCATCGCCTCATTCTACCTCCGCGCGGTATGCATGAATCGCAACCTTTGGGGCGTGGAAGGTTTTGAGGAAATCACCATCCGGCACAGCAAGTTCGCGGCACAGCGTTTCGCGCATGAGGCGGCGCCCGCGCTGACCAGCTTCGCCAATTCCTCGCCTGCGCCTTTCGTGGCCGGCATTAAGGCCGCGCGGGAGCGTATCGTCGCCCGCACCGACGAGGACCGCGAAAGCTTCCTTCGCAAGCGCGGTTTCTCCAAGGCCGAGACCGGCAAGATCATCGAGATCGTGCTGGACGAGGAAGGTCGCAAGCCGGAGAGCATCTTCGATTTTGTGCAAGGCATCACCGCGCTGGCCCGCACGAAGACCAATCAGGACACGCGCCTTGATCTGGAAGGCAAGGCCAGGAAGCTGTTGGAGCGTGTTGCCTGATTTCCGTGGAGTCGTGCAGCCGTAAATCCGGCTGCACGACTTTCCCGTTTAAGGTTTACGGACCATAGAATTTTCGCTGATCAGGAACGCGGATTGGCGGATGTAGTCGCGCCATGACGGCCGCCGCTCGCCGGGCTCCGCCCGGCTCGCGTTCCCGAACCTAAACTGATCCCAGCATCCAAATTTGGCAATTTGTGGCGTGGAAACGATCCTGACCTACTTAGCCAAACCGAAAACCGTTCACCGAGAGCCTCTCGTTAACCCACCTGGTTGGGTCCTATAGAGCTGCCGATGCGGCGAAATCTTCCCGGCCGATATGGACAGCAGTTTCAACAAGAGCAGCGTATCGTGACATCGTCTCGCTGCCTCTGCGCCAGAATATGACGTACTCGTATTTCGCGGCCGGATGGAACGGTACGACCCTCAGATTGAACATTTCACATTGCCGAGCGATGAACTCGTTCACAACGGAAATACCAGTTCCCTGCGCAACAAACGCAGCCACAAAGCCGACCGCGTCTGTCCGAACCCTAATGATGGGATTTCGGCCGCTATAGACCAACGCGTTCAGTCCGGTCTGGTGAGATGCGAATTCTCTCTCCAAAACGACCAAACGTTCGGAGGAAATATCCTCGACGGAGATCCGATCTCTGTGCGCCAGAGCATGCTGAGGGTGAAGCAAACAGACGCTTTTGCTCACGGTAATCGTACGCCACTCAAAAAAGCGGTCATCGAGAGGCAGTCGCGAAATTCCGATGTCGGCCTCTTCCGTCAATATGCTCTGTGCGATCTGATCGTACCCCTGAGCCCGGACGTAGAAATCCATCGAGGGTCCTGTTCGGTCGAGCTCTTTGATCAGCCTGGGAACAAATGACAGGCAAACCAGGTGAGGCGCCGCAATCGTCAGGCTGTTTCTCGCCGTCCCGAAGGATCCAGTTATCTCCTTCTCTATTCGAACCAGCGTTTCGAAATAGCGGTCGATCTTGTTGTAGATTTCAATCGCGCGAGTCGTGGGGATGAGGCCGCGCCGATCCCTCACAAACAGCTTCTCGCCCACCGATGCCTCAAATAGTTTTAGCTGCTGGCTGACGGCCGACTGTGTGATCCGCAGAGCTTTTGCGGCGCGGCGCGTCGAGCCACATCTTATGATCTCCCGAAACGCTCTGGCCCTCGTTAAGCCGAGGCCAACATCGTCATCCAATTCATCCATCGTTCGCTCCGCGAAGAGCTTCCGCCCGAGTGGCGACTGCTCAAATACCTATATTAGCCACACTAATAGGGCAGCACGAAAACTTAATAAATTGACGGTCCGCGCCGTTTTTCCAATCGTTGGCTGGCAAGGCAATTCGATGAAGTCATGATCGGGACGCCGTCGGGGATATAACACCTCCTTTGACGTTCAAGACGTCCGACGATGAGAACTGAGGACGGCCTCGTAAAGAGAAAAAAGGGGAATCCTGAATGAAATTTCCGACCTGTTTTCGATCCGCGGGCATCCGTGCGGCTACTGCGACGTTGGCGCTTTTCACCGCGACCGCATTGCCGGCAGCAGCACAGGAGTTGCGTGTCGCGACGTCATACAAACTGATGACGCTCGATCCTCACTATTCGACGTTGAACGAGAACAGCTCGCTGCTCTCCCACATCTACGAGCGGCTCGTCTACCAGGACGAGCATCTGAACCTGCAGCCCGGTCTGGCCACCTCCTGGCGACGCTTGTCGGACACCAGCTGGGAGTTCAAGCTCCGGGAGAACGTGCGCTTCCACGACGGATCGTCGTTCACCTCTGACGATGTCGTCTACACGATCGAGCGCGTCCGCAACTTTCTGAAGCCGCCCAGCGGCGGCTTTCAGGCCTACACCAAGGGAATTGCCTCGGTTTCCGCACCCGATCCTTTGACCGTCGTCATTGACACCGATGGAAGTCAACCGACGCTGCCCCTCTCGCTTTCCGCGATCTTCATCATGCATCGCGACGCGAGCGGTTTTGCTACCACCGAGGCTCTCAATGCCGGCGCCGCGCTTGTCGGCACAGGGCCTTACAAGTTCAAGAGCTGGCGTTCCGGCGAGGCTTTGGAACTGACGAGAAACGACGACTACTGGGGCGGTCGTCCATCCTGGTCGAAGGTCACGTTCCGCATCATCGAGAGCCCTGCAGCACGCGTGGCGGCCCTTACCACTGGAGATGTCGATATCGCCGATTTTCTGCCCGCGCGTGACGTCGAAGGCCTCAAGCAGCGTGGCGTAAAAGTGGAGAGCGTGCCCGCCGCCCGCCTGAACTTCCTGCAGTTCGAGCTTGCGAAGGAAACAGCCCCGGGCGTCACCGACAAAGCGGGAAAGGCAATCCCGAACCCGTTTCGCGACCCAAAGGTTCGTCAGGCCCTTTCGATGGCGATCGACCGCGGGATTCTCGTGGAGAAGATTCTGTCGGGCTACGGCACGGCCGCATCCCAGTTCTTCCCGGGCGGTCTGGCGGGCACGTCGGCGAACTTGACGGCACAACCGCCACGCTACGATGACGCGAAGGCGCTTCTGGCTGAGGTAGGTTTCCCTGACGGCTTCAAGCTGACACTCAACGGACCGGCCGGCCGCTATCCCGGTGACGGCGAAACATTGCAGGCGGTTGCGCAAAGTTGGGCGCGCATCGGCGTAACCGTCCAACCCGTCGCGGTGCCCTTCTCGGTGTTCAACACCAAGCGCGGAGCCGGAGAGTATGGCATCTGGTACGGGGGCTGCTCAGGCGAGTCGGTGGACGTGTGCCTCGAAGCGGTCCTGACCACGCCGGACGCCCAAGGCGGAGCGGGAGCGCTCAATTATGGCCAGTACACGAACCCTGCTTTCGACGAGATGCTCGATAAGACGCGAACTCTGGACGTCGGCCCCGACCGCGACAAGGCCCTCGCCGACGTCACGGATTTCGTGATGCAGGATCAACCGATCGCGCCCCTCTATCACTTCCACCACGTCTCCGGTTATGGCGAGCGAGTCGGTTCTTATGTCATGCATCCGCGCGGCTGGACGACCGCCATGCAAGCATCACCTGCCGCAAACTAAGATCATGGCTTTGCTGAAAGTGATCACAGGAAGGCTATCGCAGGCCTTCCTTCTTCTTTTCGTCATGTCGCTCATCGGGTTCATCGGCATTCATAGCGCCGGGAACCCGGTCTACAACATCGTTAACATCGAGACCGCCACTCCCGAGGACATAAGGCGCGCGACCGAGCTCCTTGGTCTCGATCAGCCTGTGTGGCGCCAGTATCTGGTTTTCGTCCAGAACCTCGCCACCGGCAGCTTCGGCACGTCCTACATCTATCATCTGCCGGCTTTCGACCTGGTTATGAGCAAGCTGCCCGCAACGCTCGAACTCGCCGTTGTTGCGATCGTCGTCGCCACGATTGCCGGGACAGGCCTGGGGCTGCTTGCGGGCACGCGCCCGGGCACATTTGTCGATCGTGTCGTCGTGACGGCGACGGTCTATGCGCTCAGCGTTCCGTCGTTCTGGCTGAGCATGATGCTCATTCTGGCTGGCGCGGTGATGACCGGATGGTTTCCGCCCGGAGGCAGGGGCAGCACCGTTGACGTGCTGGGCGGGGATTGGAGCTTTCTCACCGAGGACGGACTGAAGCATTTGGTCCTCCCCACCCTTGCGCTCGCGATCCCGAACATAGCCCTGATCGCGCGCCTCGCGCGCGCTGGGACGGTCGAGGTCGAAAGAACGGATTTTGTCCGGTTTTGCATCGCCAAGGGACTTTCCGGCCGGCGTATCCTATTTCGCCATACCCTGCCGAACATCAGCCTTCCGATCGTAACGATCGTCGGACTGCAATTCGGCGGCATGCTCGCCTTTGCCGTGGTGGTCGAAACCATCTTTGCCTGGCCGGGAGTAGGCAAGCTGCTGATCGATTCCATCCAGCTTCTGGATCGACCGGTTGTCATGGCGACACTGACGTTCATTTCGATCGCTTTTGTCACGCTGAATGCTCTCGTCGACCTTCTTTATGCAGTGCTCGACCCGCGCGTGCGAATTTCAGCGTAGTGGAGAGCGGAGATGACAAAACGGACTTCTGCCACCCTCTCGCACCGCCCATTCCGGCGCGTCCTTACCCTGCCCAACATCATTCTGGCATCATTCGTGGCCGTGGCTGTCGCGGCACCGCTGCTGGCGCCGCAGAACCCTTACGACCCGCTTCAGATCTTCGGTTGGGACGCGTCCTCCCCTCCCGGCACGATAGGTAGCGGCGGGTACGCTTATCTGCTCGGCACGGACGGCCTCGGGCGGGATATCGCAAGCTGCATACTCTATGGCCTTCGCATAAGCCTCGTGGTTTCGATCGTCAGTGCTCTGGCTGCCGCGGCCATCGGCCTAACCGTAGGGGTCACCGCCGCCTATTTCGGCAAATGGGTCGACGCCGTCATCATGCGGGTGGTCGACCTGCAACTCAGCCTGCCGACCATGCTGGTCGCACTCATCGCAATCGTTACGCTCGGCCCGGGGGTCGACCGGATCATTCTGGCCCTGATCATCGTGCAATGGGCGACGTACGCGAGGGTCGTGCGAAGTGTCGCATTGAGCGAAACCGGCAAGCCATACATCGACGCCGCACGCACAATGCCACTGTCGAACGCCCGCATCATCCTCAGGCATCTTCTGCCGAACAGCATCGCGCCGGCCATAACCTTGCTTCCCATCGAAGTCGGTCATGCCGTTGCCCTTGAGGCCACGCTTTCGTTCCTGGGACTGGGTGTTCCCCTAGATCAGCCGTCTCTCGGTTCGACCGTCGCCAACGGCTTCCAGTACCTGCTGACCGGACAGTATTGGATCAGCCTGTTCCCCGGATTTGCGCTGTTCGGGCTCATCGCGGCCATCAATTTCGCGGGCGAAGACATTCGCCGCATATGGGATCCCAGGAGCCGATTGATATGACGACGAAAGACAGTGACGCCCCGCCGCTCGACGTCAGAAATCTCACGCTCCGGCATCCCGGCGCGTCAGGAACGACGACGATCGTTCGCGATGTCAGCTTCACGCTCGAACATGGCGAGGTCCTCGGCATCATCGGCGAGTCCGGCGCCGGCAAGTCGACGATCGGCAATGCCGTCATAGGCCTGGTGGGAGCGGGCTTCGAACAATCCTCCGGAACGATCCGGGTGCATGGAACCGCAATCGAGGCGATAACCGCCGAGGAACACCGCGCACTAAGAGGCAGGACGATTGCCAGCATCTTCCAGGATCACACCTCATCGCTCGATCCGCTCATGACGGTCGGCGCCCAGTTGAGCGAGACGATCTCGACGATTTTCCCCGATCTGCCCCGAGCGAGCGTGCGGCAACGCGCTCTGGAACTCCTTCAGCGGGTTGGCATTCCCGATCCTGGCCGACGTTACCATAGCTATCCGCACCAGCTTTCAGGCGGACAGAGGCAGCGCATCGTCATAGCGATCGCCCTGGCCGGGTCACCCTCGATCATCGTGGCCGACGAGCCGACCTCCGCGCTCGACGCAACGGTGCAGAAGCAGATTCTCCAGGTGCTGAGAAAACTGGTTGAGGAAACGGGACTCTCGCTCATCCTCATCACCCACGACATGAGCGTGATCGCGGAAATAGCCGACAGGGTCCTGGTCATGAAGGACGGCGAAGCGATCGAACAGAATGCGACAACGTTGCTTCTCGACAACCCGCAGAGCGCCTACACGCAAAGCCTTCTGTCAGCGGTTCCAAGACTGCGCCTTTCACGATTGCGGCCCGATGAGAATGGTCAAGCCGCATCCGACGATGAGGCCGTGCTGCACAACAAGGCGTCCGACCCCGAAGGGCCGATCCTTGTTGTTGAGAACCTGTCCAAGACATTTGGCAATCAGAGCTTTCAGGCATGGATCGGCAAGGGACCGGCGACGTTCACGTTGCGCGACGTCAGCTTCCGGCTGCGCCGCGGCGGCGTCCTCGGGATCGTCGGGGAGAGCGGCAGTGGCAAGTCGACCATCGGCCGTATCCTCGCTGGCCTGGAGACGGGCAATGCCGACAGGGTGGAATTGGCCGGCAGGACCTGCGACGTGGCCCGCCGAGGTTCCGGCGGCGGCCTGCTCGGCCGCATCCAGATGGTCTTTCAAGATCCCTCGTCTTCGCTCAATCCGAGGCTGACGGTGGCCGAGACGCTGATGGAGTGCGTCCGCTTCACCGCCCGAACCGAGCATGATCGTCACCCGTCGCGCGTCACCGACACGGTGGAGAGGCTCGGTTTGTCGAAGGTCCTCCTGTCCCGTTATCCTCACCAGCTTTCCGGCGGCCAGAAGCAGCGCGTCTGCATTGCCCGCGCGCTCCTCGCCGGGCCGGAAATCATGATCGCCGACGAGCCGACCTCGGCGCTCGATGTGTCCGTCCAGGCGGAGATACTGTCGCTGCTCAAGCAGGCCGTGTCCGAGCGCAACCTGTCGATGATCTTCATCTCCCACGATCTCGCCGTGGTTCAGGACATCTGCGACGCCGTTTGCGTGATGAAGGATGGCCGGATCGAAGACTACGGTGCGTCGGATTTCATCTTCGGCAGATCGGACAATCCCTACACCCGGCATCTGATCGACGCCCGGCCGAAAATATTCACCCTCTGACGGAAGCGGTGGACGGACGCTCGGCTGACGCGTCTCGCAGTTCCCGTGCGCGCTGTTTCGAAACGGCAATAGCTTCAAAATGGATAAGGTCTCGGAAATGGAAGACAGCTTCACTTTGGCGGTAACCGGCCAATCGCTCATCAAGCACGACACCAGGAAGGTCGACAGCCCGGAGTTCGACCGGGTGCAGGCAATCCTGCGCGCGGCCGATCTTGCCTTCACGAATTTCGAGGGCACCATATACGGCGCGCATGGGGGCTGGCCCCTGAAGGGCTTCTATTTCGGCAGCAGCAAGCCGGAGGTCCTCGACGCGCTCGCAGAGACCGGCTTTCGGGCGCTCTCGCTTTCCAACAACCATTCATTCGACCTGGGGCCGTCGGGAATCCTCTCGACGCTTGAGGAAGTCGAGAAGCGCGGCTTCCTGCATGCAGGCATCGGGCGCAACAAAAGGGAAGCGGCCAGCGCCTCGTCCGCGACGTTCGGACAGCGAGCCGTGTCGATGGTGGCGATGGACGGTGGCCCGGGTCCCGATTTCATGTATGCGGCCGAAGGTGGCGACGGCCGTGCCGAGCGGCCGGGCGTCAACCGGCTTCGGCTGTCGCGCATCCTCGAAGTCGACGAGTCGGCGTTCGGACAATTGCAGGAAATCCGCGACAGGGCCGAATATTCGGCCCTGGATTTCCTGATGGACAATCAGCCGGACGACGAGCCTGTGCTCGATGAGACTGAAATCGGCATCGGTCGTGCCATCTTCAAACGATCGAGCCGGTTCAAGCGCACCATCAGGATCGACGAAGACGACCTGGCGAGAAATCTTCAGGTAATAGAGACCGCCGCCCGATCGGGCGGCCTAGTTATCGCCTATCTGCATCACCATCACTGGGCGACGGACTGGCTGAAGTCGCCGGATTGGATCAGTGCCTTTGCGAGGCAATGCATCGATGCGGGGGCCGCCGTCTTCGTCAGTCACGGCGTACCGGTGCTTCTGCCGATCGAAATCTATCGAGGGCGGCCGATCTTCCACAGCCTCGGCAACTTCATCTTCCACACCAGATCGGAGATCTCCCTGTGGCAACGAAACGAAGTGTGGGAGAGCGTCGTCGGGCTGTGTTCGTTTGGTCCGGACAATCGGCTGACCGCGCTGAAGTTGCATCCGGTGGTCATCGGCGGCGAAGAGGGGCTCAAGGACGATGCGCTGGAGCGCCGGCTGGTGCCGCATCTGGCCACCGGCTCCGCCGCTGAGCGTATTCTTCGACGGGTAGCTGCAGAGTCAGAGGAATATGGCTCACGGATCCGGATCGCCGACGGGACCGGTATATTCGAGCTGGCCTAGCAGCTCCTAGCTCAACGGAGCCGGCTTGCGCCGAACTGCCGCTTCGGGCGAGCATCGGTGGGGTGCATGAACCGGCTCTTTGCACGACGCATTTCCGGATCCGACCATGAATACTCGTGACGAGTTGATCGAACGGTTTTTCCGCTATCTGGCGATCGAGAGCCAGAGCGATGCGAATTCTGCGGCCCTGCCGTCGACACCCGGCCAGCAGAGATTGGCCGCACTGCTGGCGGACGAGTTACAGGGCTTCGGACTGGACGACGTGGTTCTCGACGACCGCGCAACCGTGACCGCGCTGAAGCGCGGCAACCGGCCCGACGCCCCGAAGATCGGGTTCATCGCGCATCTCGATACGGTCGACGTCGGCCTCTCTCCCACCGTTCGGCCGCAGATCTTGCGCTTCGAGGGAGCGGATCTCTGCCTGAATCCGGAGAAGGACATCTGGCTGCGTGTCGAGGAACATCCGGAGATCCGTGGCTGGGAAGGGCAGGACATCATCTTCGGCGATGGGACGAGCGTGCTCGGCGCCGACAACAAGGCCGCCATCGCCGTCATCATGACCCTGCTCGGGCGGCTTGGCCGGGTTGTTCGGCACGGCGATGTCTTCGTCGCCTTCGTTCCTGACGAGGAGATCGGGCTCCGTGGCGCAAAGGCGCTCGATCTCGCGCGTTTCCCGTGCGATTTCGCCTACACCATCGACTGCTGCGAACTCGGCGAAGTCGTCCTCGAGAACTTCAACGCCGCCACGGCCGAGATCGCCTTCACCGGCGTGAGCGCCCATCCGATGTCCGCGAAGGGCGTTCTCGTAAACCCGCTTCTCATGGCCATGGATTTCATCGCCCGGTTCAATCGCGCCGAGACGCCCGAGCGCACTGCGGAGCGCGAGGGTTATTTCTGGTTCAAGGATCTCGTCGCCAGCGACACCGAGGCACGGCTCAAGGTTTCGATCCGGGATTTCGACAAGGCAGGTTTTGAACGTCGCAAAGAGCGATTGGGCAAAGCTATAGAGGTGATCAGGTCGCGCTACCCGACGGGCCGGGCTAGCTGCGACATCGCCGATACCTACCAGAACATAGGAGATCGCTTGGGCAGCGACAGCCGCGCCGTGAGGTTGCTCCTTGCAGCCCTGGAAGAGCTGCGCATTGAGCCAAAGCTCATACCGATGCGCGGAGGAACAGATGGCGCTGTATTGTCTGCCAAAGGCATGGCTACTCCGAACTTCTTTACGGGGGCATACAATTTTCACTCGCGGTTTGAATTCCTTCCTGTTTCCGCGTTCGAGAAATCGTTTGAGGTGGCTCGAACCATCGCCACGCTGGCTGCCAAAGGCTGCAAAGGGAATTCTCAGTTTTCGTGAGATGTTTGTCGCCGGTTGACGTCGGCGAAACCGTTTGAGCACCGGGTACAACAACTGGAGTCCGTTCCAGGGACAGCACGAGATCGCTGCCCGGTTCGGCGTTATGCTCTCCACATCGTCCATCGTGCGTCTCTTCCGAGAGACCCGCAATAGTGCTCCAGTCGCCGCCTGCGGCGCTCTCATTCCAGTTCGCGTTCTAAGGAACCGGTTCACGTTTAAAGCCCGAGTTGGCGCTTTAAGGAGTACCGACAGCGAGACCAACAGGGCATGACGTTGAGACGAATACCTAGTATATTGGGTGGAAGTATATTAGGTAGCCGACGACTCCTCCTGCATGAGCTTGCGGGAGACAGTCGCACGGAATCTGCGCCGGCTGAGACAGGAGAAATCCGTCTCGCAGGAGGAGCTCGCCCATCGTGCCCAGGTCAATCGCAACTATGTCGGCATGCTGGAACGCGAGGAGTACTCCGCGTCCGTCGACATGTTGGAGAAGCTGGCGGGAGCGCTCGACGTCGACCCGATGGAATTTTTCCGTGCCGATACGTGACGGCAGCGCGTTGCGTGTTGCCGAAACTGTTCTTCGCACCTGTCGCGAATATCGATTGACGTCCAACCGCGCCACTGCAGCAAAATTCCGCCAAAGTTCCTTCGCTTGCCGTTTTGGCGGCATGACATCATTCCATGATTGTCTGGACGGAAGTGTCGCAAAGCTTTAGCACGTCAAGTTGATAACGCGTTCGTGATCAGCCATCGCCAGATTTGACGAAAGCAACAATGAGCAAACCCGCGTTCAATGACGATCCACCGTTGACCGATCGGGTGAATGCCTACGACGAAGCGCACTTCGCCACGTATCTTCGTCTCCTGGATGCGGCAGAAGAAGGTGCCGACTGGCGCGAGGTGGCCGCGATTGTTTTCGGCCTTGACGTGGATGCCGATCCGCAGCGTGCGAAGCACATTCATGACACCCATCTTGCCCGTGCCCGCTGGATGGCTGAGAAGGGCTACAGGCATCTGCTTGAACCGCGCATGCAGTAAGCCCCCAGGTCGCACCAGTCAGCATTCAGCGACCCAAATTGTTCAGCCGGCGCAGTAACTCCATTCCGATTTTCTAGCTTCCCGCCTTTCGACCGCCCCGATACTCGAATCGTCCCCGGGTGGCGGCGGGCCAGGAGGAAACAGAATGGAGCCGTTGGAAGACTGGCGATCTCCGCAGTTCGAAGAGCAGTTGAGGCGCCTCGATCGAGGCGGCATCAGCTTTGAATTTCTTCGGCGCAACCGGCAATACCAGCAGGACTACGCAGCCAAGCTGGCGGCCATTTCCGACGGACGCTCGACCGAGACCGAGGCGATAGGACAACTGACCCGTCACTGGGGCTTGCGTTTCCCGGCTGATCCCTCTGCATCGGCGCTGACCACCCACCCGATCTGGCAGCCAAGGCACTTCCCTGCCGTGCTCACTATCGCGGCGGCCCCTGATGGTTTTGCGTCGTCGTTTCCCGATCCAAAGACGCTGATCGTCCACAGTGACGCAGCAGAAGATGGTCTGCACGCTGTCATTGATGACGAGGACGGCGATCATCGGCTCTGGTTCCCGAAACACGATAGCGCCGAGGCCGCAGCGATTCGTATCCCGCTCGACGGCCATCTCCTCTGGCGCGTGCGCTCCGCGTTGCGCTTGTGGAGGCGGCTCGATGGCGAGCCGTCTGGCCCTTGGCCTCGCGAACAACGCCTTTCACCTTTCCAACTGCACCGAGCGTCGCTCATGCTGCGTGCCTGGGATGGTGTGGCAGCCGGCGTATCGCGCCGGCATGTCGCTGCAGTCCTTCTCAACAAGGATGTCGAAGCTCTACGCGCGCTCGACTGGAAGAACGCGCCGGAACGACGACGGCTTGCCCGCATCCTGACGGCAGCCCGCGAGACAATCGAGGATGGCTATCTACGCTGGCTCGTCCCGCGGACACGCGGTCGCTGACACGAAGGCAGCCCGCTCAGAGAGGGGGACAATTCCTCTAGGGGTGCCAGTTTCGTCACTCCTCCAGACCGAAGCTTCTTCGCCATCGTCGCATCTGACCCGCCGCACTGACGGCGGCTGCGACGGAGGCATTCAATGCAAGGAAAAACCGACAGCAACTGGCCGCGCTTCGTACGCACGCCTGAGGCCGCGCGCCTTCTCGACCTCTCGCCCCGCACCCTGGAAAAACATCGCTGCGACGGCACCGGGCCGATCTTTCACAAGCTCGGCGGCCGCGTCGTCTATGCCGTCTCCGACCTGCATGCCTGGGTCGAGGCCAGCGCCCGCCGGTCCACCTCAGAGGCGGCTCCGAACAACCGTAGCTCCGACACCCCACCGGCTGGCGGCGTCGCCGCCGGCATGCGCTGACCGCTGCGGCGTCCGCCTTCATGTCCGCGCGTCGCACATATCAGGGTCAGCAGCTCGAGCTCTTTCGGGCACGCTCCGGCGACATCGCCGCCCGTGACGCGCAGGACCTGATGTCCTGGCCGTTCTTCTCGCTCGCGAAGTCCCGCCGCGTGACGCCGATCGACTTTCGCATGGGTGAAGTGTCGATCCGCGTCGAAGCGACCGCCGAGCATGGCATGGCGACCATCTGGGACGCCGACGTGCTGATCTGGGCCGCCTCGCAGATCGTCGATGCGCGCGATCGTGGCCTGCGCACCTCGCGATTCATGGCCGCCACGCCCTACGAAATCCTCGCCTTCATCGGACGCTCGGACACAGGCCTCAACTACGATCGGCTGAAGGCCGCGCTCGACCGCCTGCAATCAACGACCATCGTCACTTCGATCCGCCAGCCGTCCGAACGGCGGCGGCACCGCTTCTCCTGGATCGCCGAATGGAAGGAACGCCTCGACACCCAGGGCCGGTCGCTCGGCATCGAGCTGATCCTGCCGGACTGGTTCTATGCCGGCGTGCTCGATGACGCGCTGATCCTCACCATCGACCGTGAATATTTCGAGCTGAAGGGCGGCCTTGAGCGATGGCTCTACCGGCTCGTACGCAAGCATGGTGGCCGCCAGACCTGGGGCTGGAGCTTCGACGTTCCGCATCTCCATCTGAAGTCCGGCAGCCTGTCGCCGCTCAGGCGCTTCCGCTTCGAGCTGCGGGCTATCGTCAAACGCCAGCCGTTGCCCGGCTACAGCCTGGCGCTGGTCGACGACCCGGACGGCCGCCAGCGCCTGACCTTCCGCCCCACCGACAAGGATCTAATCATCGTGCCCCGGAAGCGGGCGGGAGGCGGACGATGAACGCCCGCTTGCCGACGGCCTGGGTCCGTCGTTGTGGACCGCATGTGGACGGACCCGAACTATCGGGAACGCCGACACCCGACTTTCCGGGAACGCGAATCCCGTACCATCGGGAACGCAAACGCCTCGTAACCCTCGGAATCGGCAGGCGGATTCCGACCCCTCTAACTTCACTAACTGAATCCTTCGGATTCTTGCTAACGCGCGCGACCAGAACGAGAGCATGTGGATGCGCCGATTTTTGCGAACCGGCGCCATGTTTTGCGGACTGTGATGGCTTGTCCGAAGCCTGCCGGCTCTCCAGCCATCGCTGCTGTTTCGGTCGGGAGATCGATGCAGTCATGGCAGGGCGCGCACCAGCGCGCATCACATCCGTGCCGCCCTTTACGGAAGAGGCAAGGCTATGACAGCGGGTATCCACAGCACCCGCCAGCCAGCCGACCTCACCCTGGTCGAGCTGACTTGGCGCGAGAAGAAGGTCGAGCACCGGATACGCTTCGGCCGGATCGCTGAAGAGCATCGCCTCGACCGGCACCGGCGAATCGTTTCCTTCGCGCCGGGCAGTACCTTCGCCTTCGTGCGATGGGCCGGAAACGAATACGGCACGGTCATCTCGCGCATCGACGTCGTGCGCGCCGTTGCGGCCGGCGAGCCGTTCCAGACGCTGCCCTTCGTCCGGCCAGGCGGCGACATCCTGTTGCGTCTGGCCGGCTGGGGAAACGTCGAGATCGTCCTGCAGGCGATCGATGCGATCGAAGCGCTTGGCATCGATCCGGCCGAAGTCGCGCCGGACCATTGGCGGCACATCGGCAATCGCATCGCCGTCCATGAGCCGTTCCGTGCCTACACGCTCGTGCAGCACCGCGCCTGGCTGCGCCGCCGCAAGGTGCTGTCATGACCGCACGCCGTCTGACGCTTCTCACCATGCTCGCCAGCACGGCGCTGATCGCAGCGCCTGTCTGGAGCCGGCCCGATATCCGTTTTATCTGGAATGCGTCAGCCAGCGTTCCGGTCGGCTTCTATCACATTGTCTCGGTAAAGCGGATCGAGGTCACCGATCTCGCCGTCGTCACGCCGCCCGACGAGCTCGCGACCTTCCTCGACGAGCGCGGTTACCTGCCACGCGGCCTCCCGCTCATCAAGCGCGTGCTCGCACTCTCCGGCACCACCGTCTGCCGCTCGGGCGCGGAGATCGTCGCCTACGGGACGACCTATGGACAGGCTCGCGACCGCGACACGCGCGGCCGCTCGCTGCCCACCTGGCAGGGCTGCCGGACGCTTCGCGACGGCGAAGCCTTCTTCATGAACTGGGACAGTCCCGACAGCTTCGACAGCCGCTATTTCGGGCCGCTTCCCCTCTCAACCGTCGTCGGCCGGGCGTTCCCCGTCTGGACCACCGACGATCCCGATCCGGCCGCGGAATCCTTCCGTGAGCCGGTCTCCGACGAGCCGTGACGGCTCGTGTCTCCAGCCACGAAAGGACAGATGGAATGGCCCAGATCGGAACCTTCACCCGCAACGACGATGGCTTCTTCGGCCGCGTTCGCACGCTCACCCTCGATGTCGAGGTGAGCATCCTTCCCGCCGAAGGTTCGGACGCCGAAAACGCGCCCGAGCATCGCGTCTTCATGGACGGCATGGAGGTCGGCGCAGCCTGGGACCGCATAGGCGACAAGGCCGGCAGCTATCTGTCCCTGTCCATCGACGATCCGTCCTTCCCCGAGCCGATCCGCGCCCGGCTGTTCCAGTCTGATACCAGGAAGGACGCATGGAACCTGCACTGGACGCGCCGGAAGAAGAATGACGGCGAGGCATGAAAGGTCATGCGTGGCAAACGCTCCCACCAGTCTTCTGGCTCAATCCCCTTGATCGATCGCGCGCCGGTCAATCCCCTCGACCCGATCACCCATCGGGCGGCCATCGTGCGCAGCGGAGGTCAAGGGCGGCGGCCTGTTTTCCGGATGTTGGACACGTCTTCGGACGATGCCCGTCCGGAAAATGTTGGCTGCCGGCGCAGCCTTGCCCTTGGCCGCAGCGAGCACGATGGCAGGCTGATGGCGTATCGGGACGGCGGTGCCTGCGCTGCCGTCTCGTCCATCATCGTGATGCTGATTGCCTGTACGATGATCGTCGTGGTGGCGGCTCCCGCGTCGGCCGAACAACCTCCCCGCGAGCCGGCGACGGTCACAGTCTCGAAGCCCAGCAACCAGCTTGACCGTTCATCATCGCCCGATCCATGGGCCGCGCATATCGCGGAAGCGGCGAAGCGCTTCGCCATTCCCGAGCGCTGGATACGCGCGGTCATGGCCATCGAAAGCGTCAACGACCCGGCCGCTCTCTCGCCCAGGGGCGCGATCGGCCTGATGCAGTTGATGCCGGCGACATGGGACGAGCTGCGTGCCAAGCACCGTCTCGGCGGCGATCCCTGGCAGCCGCGCGACAACATCCTCGCGGGCGCAGCCTATCTACGCGAGATGCACGACCGCTATGGCTCGGTCGCGGCGATGCTAGCTGCCTACAATGCCGGCTCGGCGCGCTACGATGCACATCTCGCGACCGGCCGCGCACTGCCGGCCGAGACGATCGATTACGTCGCGAAGATCACGCCGATGATCGACGGCACGGTCTCCATCGCGCGTTCCGCTGGCAACTCATCGCGACGGACATGGTCCCGCGCGGCGCTCTTCGTTGCGCGCTCGATCATCCGTAACCACGACGATCCGGAGGCCGTCGATCTTCCTTCCAGTCGTCCTTCGATGCGACCTGCGATCGTCGACCTTTCCGCGCTCGTACCGCCATCCGATGGCCTCTTCGCGCGCAGGCCGGAAGCGGTAGAAGAAACGCGATGATCATCGTGGTTTCCCGCGTTGCGGAGTGTGCAATCGCAAGCGTCGCGGGACACTGCGGGCCAGCCAGAAGCGACCGTTTAGGAAGGCAAGATAAAAAGCCGCACATCGCGGCTTGGACGGTCGGCTGTTTTGCTTGCGCTTTTTGGAGTTTTCCGCACATCGCGGATCAGAAGCGCGAGGTGCGCTCGCTCGCTTTATCGAGCAATTTCAGTGCGGATCGCACCTCGCGGGCTCAAACGCCATGAGCCGCGACGACGATTTCCGCGTCCGGCCTGGCCGCATCCGCTCGTCGAAGGCGCAGCAGGCAAAGCCCTTCGTCGCCCAGGCGCTCGCCGCCGCCCGCAAGGCCGGCGGCCGCATCTCGCGCTCCGGCAAGATCACCTCCGGGCGTGGCCCGCATTTCGCACGGGGCCGCACGGCGGGCATTCGCGCCAATCGCCTCATCACCAGCCGCACGCGTCTCTGCACCGTCAAGGCGCTTGTCATGCGCAATAGAGGCGAGCGCGGTCCTCTCGCCCGGCACCTCAACTATCTGCGCCGCGACGGCGTCACCCGCGACGGCGAGCGGGCAAAAATGTTCGGGCCGGAGACCGACGACGCCGACGCGAAGGACTTTGCCGACCGCTGCAAGGACGACCGCCATCACTTCCGCTTCATCGTCTCGCCGGAAGATGCCGCCGACATGGAGGACCTGAAGCGTTTCACGCGCGAGCTGATGGCGCAGGTGGAAAAAGATCTCGGCGCGAGGCTCGACTGGGTCGCCGTCGACCACTGGAACACCGACAACCCGCATGTCCATGTCATCGTGCGTGGGCGCACCGACGACGGCCAGGACCTCGTCATCGACCGCGACTACATCAGGAGTGGAATGCGCGACCGTGCGCAGGATCTCGTCACGCAGGAGCTCGGTCCTCGTACCGACTTCGACATCAGCCGCGCCCTCGATCGCCAGATCGAGGCGGAGCGCTGGACGCAGCTCGACCGCCAGCTTGTCCGTGACAGGAACGAGCACGGCGTCATCGACGTCGCGCCGTCACCCGACCGTCAGCCCGATGAGTATCTGACGCAGAAGGTCGGACGGCTGCGCCATCTCGAACGGCTCGGTCTCGCGGAGGCCGTCGGTCCCGGCCAATGGATCATCGCCGACGAGGCCGAGGCGACGCTGCGCGAGCTCGGCCAGCGCGGCGACATCATCAAGCGCATGCACCGGGCCTTGTCGGAACAAAGCATCGAGCGCGGCGCGGCTGATTATGTGCTTGCCGGCGAGACGCATGGCCAGCCCGTCATCGGCCGGCTGGTGGACCGCGGTCTCGATGATGAGCTGCGCGGCACCGCCTGGGCCGTGGTCGACGGCATCAACGGCCGCACCCATCACATCAAGCTGTCCGACATCGAGGCGGCGGGCGACAGCGCGCCGGGCTCCATCGTCGAGCTACGCAGCTTCGAGGATGCCAAGGGCGAACGCCGCGTCGCACTCGCCGTCCGCTCCGATCTTTCGATCGAGGCGCAGACCACGGCAGGTGGTGCCACCTGGCTCGACCGTCAGCTCATCGCCCGAGACCCGGTCGATCTTGGCGGTGGCTTCGGCCTCGAGGTGAAACAGGCGGTGGAAGAGCGCACCGAGCATCTGATCGAGGAAGGGCTGGCGCGGCGCGAAGGCCAGCGCATCGTCTTCGCCCGCAACCTGCTCGCCACGCTTCGGCAACGGGAACTGGATGCCCTCGGTCAAAAACTCGCCGGCGAGCTGAACATGCCGTTCCAGCAATCCGCTGCCGGCGAATACGTCGCCGGCACCTACCGCCAGCGCTTCGCGCTTTCCTCCGGCCGCTTCGCCATGATCGATGACGGACTCGGCTTCAAGCTCGTGCCCTGGACGCCGTCGATCGAGAAGCACATCGGCCGGCATATCTCCGGCGTCGCCCGCGGCGATGGCGGCGTGGACTGGTCCTTCGGCCGCAAGCGCGGGCTTGGGCTATGAGCGTCGCTTCAAGCGGCCTGTCGTCTGCCGGCCGATCCGACCGTTTCGACACTTGCAATGACCCAGGGAGACAATATATGACTATCGGTAGTCATATCGGAAACAATGCCATGAAGGAACTCCAGCTCAAGGACGCCAAGGCGACGCTTTCAGCCGTGGTCGATCAGGCCGTGGCCGGCGAGCCGACAGTCATCACCCGCCATGGTCGCAAGGAAGCCGTTCTCGTCTCCTTCGAGGAGTGGGAGCGGGTCTCCAAGGTGCCGAGCTTCGCCGACCTGCTGCTTGCCTTTCCGGGTGAACCGGCTGACATCCCGGAGCGGTCGCGCAAACCCGCCCGTGCCCTGCGTGACACTGGTCTCTGACCTTGTATCTGCTCGACACCAACATCGTCTCGGCCGATGCCCCGGCCAAGCGCCAGGTCGCCCCCGAGGCTTTCGCGGCGTGGGTGCGCGAACATGGCGACCAGCTCTACATCTCGACCGTCACCATCGCCGAGATCGAGGCCGGCATTGCCCGCGCCGATCGGATCGGTGCCAGCACCAAGGCCGAGCGCCTGCGTCGTTGGCTCGCGGCTGTCGAGCATTTCTATGCCGGGCGCATCCTGCCATTCGATGTCGAGGCTGCCCGCCACGCCGGCGCCATTCTCGACAGGGCGCGAGCGCATGATCCCGGTTTCGAGGACATCGCCATTGCCGCCACCGCCGCTGCGCGTGGGCTGACGGTCCTCACGGCCAATGAGCGCCACTTCACACCGCTCGGCGTACCGCTTGCCAACCCGCTGAAGCAATTGCCTTCGACCCGCACCTGACGGGACGAGCCGCCGCGACGGGCAAGTATTTTCCGCGACGCCTTCGCTGCGCTACGATCGGCCGGCCAAATCCGGTTGAACCCCACGCTTTCCTTGCCCTTCCTCGACATTTTCAGTCGTCGAAGCGAGGTCAGCGCAGCCGTGTCGGCCACCCGAGTCCTCTGGGGTCAGATCATCGTCGTGTTCATGATCGTGCTCGTCGCGGTCTGGGGCGCGACGCAGTGGACGGCGTGGCGGCTCGGCTTCCAGGCAGAACTCGGCTCGCCCTGGTTCGAGGTCGCCGGTCTGCCTCTCTATCCGCCGCCGGCCTTCTTCTGGCGGTGGTACTTCTTCGACGCCTATGCGCCGCATGTCTTCATAGAGGGCGGCGTGATCGCGGCCTCCGGCGGCTTGATCGCCATCGCGGTCGCCATCATGATGTCGATCTACCGGGCGCGCGAGGCTAAGGACGTGCGCACCTTCGGTTCCGCCCGCTGGGCCGAGCGCGAGGAGATCGAGACAGCACACCTGCTCGGTGACGACGGCGTCGTGCTCGGCCGCTACGAGCAAGACTATCTCCGCCATGACGGCGCCGAGCATGTGTTGTGCTTCGCACCGACACGCTCCGGCAAGGGCGTCGGTCTGGTCGTGCCGACGCTGCTCACTTGGCCGGGCTCGGCAATCGTCCATGACATCAAGGGTGAGAACTGGGAGCTGACCGCCGGCCTGCGTTCGCGCTTCGGCCGCGTGCTGCTGTTCGACCCGACCAACGCGAAGTCGGCCGCCTACAATCCGCTGCTCGAAGTCCGGCGCGGCGAATGGGAGGTGCGCGACGTGCAGAACGTCGCCGACGTGCTGGTCGATCCCGAAGGCTCGCTGGAGAAGCGGAACCATTGGGAGAAGACCTCCCATTCGCTCCTGGTCGGCGCGATCCTGCATGTCCTCTATGCCGAGAAGGACAAGACGCTCGCCGGCGTCGCCGCATTCTTGTCCGATCCGCGTCGGCCGATCGAGTCCACATTATCCGCGATGATGACCACCCCGCATCTCGGTGAGACAGGCCCGCATCCCGTCATCGCCAGCGCCGCGCGCGAGCTGCTCAACAAATCCGACAACGAGCGTTCTGGCGTGCTCTCAACCGCGATGAGCTTCCTCGGCCTCTATCGCGATCCGGTCGTTGCCGCGGTCACCAGCCGCTGCGACTGGCGCATCGCCGACATCGTCGCCGAGCAGAAGCCGACCACGCTCTACCTCGTTGTGCCACCCTCCGACATCTCCCGCACCAAGCCGCTGGTGCGCCTGGTGCTCAACCAGATCGGTCGCCGCCTCACCGAGGATCTGCACGCCAAGGATCGTCGCCATCGCGTGCTGATGATGCTCGACGAATTCCCGGCGCTTGGCCGGCTCGACTTCTTTGAAAGCGCGCTCGCCTTCATGGCCGGCTACGGCATCAAGGCATTCCTGATCGCGCAGTCGCTCAACCAGATCGAGAAGGCCTATGGCGCCAACAACAGCGTGCTCGACAATTGTCATGTCCGCGTCAGCTTCGCGACCAATGACGAGCGCACTGCCAAGCGCGTTTCCGATTCGCTTGGCACCGCCACCGAGATGCGCGCCATGCAGAACTATGCCGGCCACCGGCTGGCGCCGTGGCTGTCCCATCTCATGGTATCGCGCTCGGAGACCGCGCGGCCGCTGCTCACCCCCGGCGAGGTCATGCAGCTCCCACCCGGCGACGAGATCGTCATGGTCGCCGGCATCCCGCCGATCCAGGCGAAGAAGGCGCGCTACTTCGAGGACGCGCGCTTCAAGGAACGCTGATGCCGGTTCCGGAAAATCCGAATGCCGGCTTCCCACCCAAGCCCGACGACTGGTCAGCACTGAAACCTGTTGCGGCTGCTCCCACTTCCGATGGCGTCAGCCGCACGACGCCGTCAGTCGCCAGCAAGACGACCATCGCGCCTCCAAACGCGGCCGCCGCGAAGCAGGATGATGATCCGGCCAATGCCGGCCTGCGCCGCGAACCCGGCCTTGAGCCACACAAGGACATCGCGCCCGAGAAAGAGCCGTCACCTGCCAATGAGTTCGATCCGGATGTCGATGAGCCGGAACGTGAATCGTCCGCCAATCGTGCGCTGGTGCGAAACATGCGGCAGATGGCGCGCCGGATCTCAATGGACCCCGGCGACGGCATGGAGCTCTGACCCATGCCGCGAGCACACGATAGCCGGGGCCGCCCCGACAAGAAGATGCCTCTTACCGTCTATCTCGATGCGGAGTTGATGCGGTTGGTGGCCGACTTCGCCGATCGGCGCGAGAAATCCCGATCCTTGGTTGGGGAGGCAGCCATCGCCTCATTCTTCTCGCCCGATGCCGATGAGCGCCAGGAGGCGGCCATCGCCAAGCGCCTCGACCGCATCGACCGCAACATCCAGCGGCTCGAACGCGACATCGGCATCGCCAATGAAGCCTTCGCCATCTTCATGCGCTCCTGGCTCACCTCGACGGCGTCTCTTCCCGAAGCGGCCCAGGCTTCGGCCCGCGCCAAGGGCGGCGAGCGCTATGACCGCTTCCTCGAAGCCCTCGGCCGTCGTCTCGCCAAGGGGCCAAAGCTCAGGCAGGAAGTGCCCGAAGATATCGACAGAACATAGCGCCCCCGCTTCCAACGATCAGAAAATATGTCCGATTCTCGCAAGACCCACAGTTGAGAGAGACACTGCGGAACATGAATCGATCTATATCGTGCCTTGCTTTCAGAAGAGTCTGCCGAGCAAGAGTGTTACGCTCGCAGCGAATCCCAACAGCAAAAGCAGCAACAGGATATTCACCGACCACTTAACTACGAGGTATAGCGTCCGGTTCGTTGACTTTAGTGCCTTGCTTCGCGCCAACAGAGGCGCAAGCCCTGCGAAGACCCTGTTGGCCAGGCCACGATGGTCTTCCGGCGTGTTGGGCACTACCGAGGCGCTCGTCAAACCTCCGTAGAAGAAATTGAACACCGCTCCCAGTGGATTCAACGGCCGTTTCACGTCGCACATGAGGATGAGGCGGTCGGAGTCGCTATCGTTGCGCACGAAGTGCAAGTAGGTCTCATCGAACATGAGAACCTCGCCATCGCGCCAGCTCAGATTGGGGCCATCCACATTGATGAAACAGGCGTCAGAGTTCGGTGTGACGAGGCCGAGGTGGTAGCGCAGCGATACAGCGAGTGGGTCGGCGTGCCGGGTCAACTGGGCTCCCTTCGGCAGATAGGCGAACATTGCTCCATGCACGGACGGAACCTGCTGCAGTATCTCGACCGTCCTCGGGCAGAGGCGTCTTGCAGAATGATGTACGTACCCGTACCAATTGAGGTAGAAGCGACTCCAGCCATACTTGAAGAACGTTCGGAAGCCGACGTCGTAGGCTCCGGCAGTACCAGGTCGTTTGGTGGCGTCGAAGTAGTTCCAGCGCAACAGTTCGATGCCTTCATCGCGGATTGTTTGCCAGTCCTGACGCAGCAGGTCGAGCTCCGGAAAATCAGCCGGGTCAAGAACGGCCTTTGATCCGCGCGGCAGCGTCGTCATGTAAAGCACGCAATTCAGCGGCGAGAAGATCGGCCATCCCTTGCGAAAGTACTCAGTCAAGCTTTCGTAACGGGCTTCCCCCCGGAAGCGGTAGACATACACGATGCTCCCTGCCGCCAACGCGACTATGATAACAAGAATTAGCATGAAGTTTGCCCTGAGGGGTATGCTGCGGAATCGGTAGAAGGGTCTCGTGGTTAGCCCCGGTCAGACACTTCTGAGTGCTCTCATCCGAGGTGCGCCTGCGAGCGGTTCGGATCGCAGCATTAGGACAGATATTCCATTGCCTTGTGTTTTGTATTGTTAAGGTTTGTTGCCTTCCCAGCGAGATCCTCTTGGTGTCCGTCCGGGGACTTTGTGAGCGGGCAGAATCGGTTGTCGGATTTTGAGTTTCTGGTTTTGGATCGGTTGTGATTCCTTGTTCGGCATGATTCGAGAAGGAATGCGCCGATGTGGACCGCCGAGAACCGGGCTCGCTACAACCGTGATCATCTGCGTTATCCGAGCGATCTGACCGATGAGGAATGGGCGCTGATCGAACCGCTGATCCCGCCCGGCAGGCCAGGCGGCGGCAAGCGGAGCGTGAAGCTGCGCGAGGTGGTCAATGGGCTGATGTATGTGTTGTCGACCGGTTGCCAGTGG
>NZ_JBIRCY010000085.1:0-25263 GCF_044326205.1 Mesorhizobium sp. IMUNJ 23232 | reverse complement strand
GCGCGGAGGCGCAAAAGAGACGGGGGCGCGAAACGTCCCGAAATCGCGTCAAAAGCTACGTCTCTTGGGCCTACATTACATGCTGAACCCTGCTAAGTCACGGAAATGTCGAGGCTATTCCGAGACGATTGAGACGGCACAGTTGAGGGAGAACTAGGTGGTGCAGCCATCAGTTTGGATAGAACGCGTCTCGACTAAAAATTCCCTGATAAACAGGGAAAAACAGGGAAATTTCGCGAAATTGTCAGATTTGGTGAACATTCGGCCGCGCGATTACCAGCATTTGCAATGGGTTAGCCAGCATTTTCCCTAGATTCAAAACAGGGAATTTATTCTAGTTATCAGGGAAGAATTTGTGAATAACAGGGAGCAGCTTTTGGGCATCGCTATATGCCTTCACCCTACTTTCGTGTTCACGTCGAGACGTCTTAAAAGGACCCTGAGGTCCGGCCGAACCGATTGCGAACGAATGCGAGAGCGCCAACGGACGACAGGCCTGTATCGGGCTAAGTTTAGGCGACAAGCGGCCAGATTGGTGATGACCCATTACGGACGTCCCAGGAAAGCTTCGTTTGCCACGCTTCGCGATGGTGGCCGTTGCCAGTCAGCTTCTTCAGCCTGACGCCCGACGGCTGCAAAGCTTGCCAACGCCGCGATCTAGAAGATTGCATTACGGGCGACTCGGCAACAGCAGCTGACCTGTGACTGGCGATATAGGTCGTGTATTTCGCGGTGAAGAGCGCAGGCATCGGGTGCGTCCTTGGACCCCCATAGTCGCGCACCCGGCGCCAGACCTTCCTCATAACATTGGCCACCAATGGACATGACCAACGAGTGAAACAACGCAGGTCCAATCGCAGTCCTCATCGGCGAAAGGATGGTACTGGGCACGGACTTGTGCGCCACTGCGGCCCGCGCGCCCTAATAAGCTTGAATCGGCCATTTTGAGGAAACGCCGGCACAATCTCGGCGAAGCGAAGGGAACATGTTCGTGCCAATGGGATTTGTGGAGCGCCCCTGATGGGGAGTTCATAACCCAAGGAGTTATATCATGGCCAATCAAGGTGGAAGCCGCGACCAGCACGTGAAGGCCGGCCAGCAGAGCCACAAGAACGACGACAGCAAGCAGCAGGGTGCCGAAGGCGGCAGCGGCGGCCAGCAGGGTAGCGGGCAACGTGGTGGTCAGCAAGGCGGGAGCGAGCGCGGCGGTTCCGGAAACTTCGCCAATGACCGCGAGAAGGCCTCGGAAGCCGGCCGCAAGGGTGGCAAGTCCTAAACAATCCGCCCCGCCGCGCAAGCGGCGGGGCTAACACATAAGGCGAGGCCCATGCCAAGACCCCAGACTCCTGCCGGAGACAGAGACGCTATCCAGAAGGGCCTGACTGGTGACAAAATCCAGGGGTTTGACCCTGCGGCCGCGCCGCTGGAGACCGATGCCGAAGCGGCGGGCACGGCCCAGCCGGTGGACCCAGTTCGTCCTGCTCTGGCCGAAGTCGAACAGCCTAACGCATCCTCGCACGATACCGCCATGCGAGGCTTCGAAGCAAAGCCCCAGCAATCGGGATTTACCGGGACCCTCTGGGTGATGCTGGCCTTTGCCTTGGTTGCGTTCCTCGTGGTCCTGGGATTTGCCTTGTTTGGGGGCTAATGGTATCTGCCGGCTCGACCAACTCTCCGTTAGCCGGTCGCCAACCAGCCCAGCCAATTGCCAAAGCGTCCAAGCGGTCGCCCTCCAGCCAGTCGGCCCACCCGAGGGCATGCAGCCAGCCTTCGCGCCGCGAGCTCGTGTTGGGGAATCGGGTCGCTTGGCCCGCTATCAAGGCTGCCGACCAATATCTCCGCCTCTCAGCAGCTCTAAAATTATTACGGAAATTCGCCATGCCAATCCCTGAATTCGGCGAACTTGCCCTGGGCAGCGCCGTCGATCAGTACATTGCGAGCCGGCTGGGTAGTAAGTGGCCGGTATCCCTCAATGATGCCGTCAGGGCGGTGCGCCTAATGTCCAAGGCGCCTGATGTCACCGATGACGAGCTTGGCGCTCTAATCGCCGCGGTTGCCGTGTCGAAGGGACACAATGTGATCTTCGACCTGCACAGAAGCGTTCAAGCCAGTGCCGGTTGGGCTATGCTGGCAGGGTAGGGGCCTCTTCGTTGGACCACGGCCGAGGCCGATCGCTCTCCGAGGTCTTCGACCAGCCGGTTGCGCGCCCGGCTGAGCTTGCTCTTGATAGTCCCGATTTCGCAGCCGCAGATCTCGGCTGCCTCGATATAGGATACCCCCAAGATTGCGACGAGGCAGACGACTTCCCTCTGCGAAGCCGGCAACCGCTCCATCGCTCGCTGCACTTCTCCCCCTGACAACGTCCATTCTTGACTTGCTTCGACGGTGAGCCTGCGGCCCACGTCGTCCTCGACGCTCGTGCATTCGCGTTTTTCGCGCTTGCAGCCAGTGTAGAAGGCATTGCGCATGATCGTAAACAGCCAAGAGCGCATGCTGGTGCCGGGATTAAACTGGTCGATCGCAGCAAGCCCTTTGAGCAGGGTTTCCTGTACAAGGTCGTCTGCCCGGTCGGCGCGTGGGTCGAAGGTCCGGGCGAAGGCCCTGAGGGCGGGAATTGTGTCGACCAGTAGGCGATCGTGGCAGGCAGGGTGGGGGGGATGGGTCAATGAAAAGCCTCCGTCTGGAAAGGCCAATGTGCCGAGATGGGGGTCGTTCCGACCTGAGGCTTAGAAGGAACAAATAAAAGTCCAAGGTCATAACCTATGTTAAGGCTCGGACCTCTTTCACTTTCATATGTTAGTGTTAACGCGTCAGGTCCTAGGATACCGGTCGCGAAGGGAGGCGGTCGGGAGTTTCGCAGCTCGAGCCAGGTGACGCACAGTCCGCGCCTGGCTTTCGGTCCGCACCACTGGACTGGCAAGCGGTCAATAGGAACACCACGGCGAGTATAGCGGACAGACGGCAGGGCGTCATGGTCGTCACCGTTACCAGGGGGTGAAGTCTATATCCGGCGTTATCCGTCGGCAGTAGGCGCAGACTATATCGATGGTCGCCTGCACATCGTCGAGGCACATGACCTCGGAAGGCGTGTGCATGTAGCGCAGTGGCACGGACAGGATGCCGGTGGCGACCCCGCCGCGGCTTGTCTGCAAGAGCCGCGCATCGGTGGGGCTGGCCTTGCCCTCCGCCACTGGCTGGGTGGCGATACCCACATCGTCGGCCGCCTCCCGGAGAAGCCGCCACACCACCGGGTTGGTGTTCGGTCCTTGCCAGATGCCGGGGCCTCGGCCGAGATCGAGCCGGCCGGCGTCTTCGTTGCGGGCTCGCGGGTAGTCGGTAGCTACGCCCATGTCCACCACCAGCCCGGTTCTGGGGGCAATATTGAATGCCGCAGTCTGCGCGCCGCGTGAGCCGATTTCCTCCTGCACGGTTCCCAGGATGTTCACCCCAACGTCGGGATGGACGCCGCCCTCGGCCGTCAGGGTGCGCAAGACCTCGGCTGCGATAAACAGCCCGGCCTTATTGTCGAAACCGCGACCCGTAACCTGGCTGCCACGCAGATGGGTAAAGTCGGTCTGCACGGTGACCGCGTCACCGACTCCCACGACGGCCTCCGCCTCCTCGCGGGACGTAGCGCCTATATCGATCCACAAGTCCTTGAGTGTGGGCACTTGCGTTGAATCGGCCGGATTGAACGTCTGGATCGCCTTGCGCCCGATGACGCCAGATACGGTTTCGCGTCCATGCACCATCACGCGTTGCCCGATCTCGGTCGCAACGTCCGTACCGCCGATCGCGCTAAAGAACAGGAAGCCGTTTTCGTCGATGTAGTGGACGATAAAGCCGATTTCATCCATGTGACCGGCATACATGATGCGGACCTTGGCCTCCGGATGGATGATTGCCGAGACATTGCCAAGGGTATCGGTGGTGATGCCGTCCGCAAACTTGCCGATGTAATCACGGTAGAGGCGGGCGACAGGTTGCTCAAAACCGCTCGGCGATGGCGCGGCCACGATCGATTTCAGGAAATCTAGGGACTGGTCGCGCATAGGGTTCTCGTCACAGGCTGTCGCCGAACCTCGTTCCTCGACCGATGTTCCTTACCACTAGGATTTCTGTCACTGGAGATCGCCGCGACGGCTTACCAGGTCGGCAAACCGCAGCTCGACCACCACCCGCTTATCACTCGCGCTGTCACTCAGCGTCCAGCCGCTGCGGTCGATGCCCTTCAGCACGCCCTCGCTCATGAATTCCCGCGCGGCTCGCGCGGCTTCCTTGCGCGCTGCCTCGTCGTCTGCCAGCTCAACCTCGTCCAGGATCTCTTCGGCGAACCCTTCGCGGAATGCAAAGCAGTAGGCTGGCATGTTCCGGCATTCTCCATTGGGATCAGCGCTCTCGGCGTTCAAGGTCTAGGTACGTTGGGTCAAACTCCGAGAGTTGCTGCAACGCCGCGAAATTGAGTATCTGAACCGCGTCACCACGCCATGTGATCAGGTTCGCGCGCCGCAGTTGCTGCAGGCCGCGGTTGACGTGCACCACGGAGAGGCCCATGGCATCACCGAGCTCCGCCTGGCTCATCGGCAGCCGGAATGCCTTTCCGTCGCTCTTATCGATGACCCGAAGCCGCAGCGCCATTTCGCAGAGAAAGTGGCCGAGCTGTTCCACCGAGGATAGACGCCCCGAGGCGACAAGCCATTGGCGGTAGATGGCGGCGTCGATTGCCGTCAGCATCCACAGCAGCCGTGACAGGTGCCCGTGATTTTCGGTAACCTGCCGGAGCAGGTTGTGCGGCACCAGCGCTACCTCACAGGTGTTGAGTGCGGTGACGCTGTGGTCCATCCGGGACAGTAGAAGACTGTGCAGGTCAACGAAGTCGCCGGGAACATGCACCGCAGTGATGCGCCGGCGCCCATCTGCCACCAGGTTAACGCGTGCCGAATACCCGCTTACCATGAGGCAGCTATGGGTGGGCGAACTACCTTGTTTCACGATGTCGGTTTTTGCATCGAAAGTCCGGCGTTTAGCCGTCATCTCGGCGATAAGGCCGCGCTCAAGCGTGGAAAGAGCGTCGCGTTGCGTGAGGTTAAGAACAAATTCGTCCATTAGTTCGGCGATATATCGTCATGGGGTTGCAGGCGATAAACGGCCCATCCCGCCACCGCGACAGCTATCAGACGCAACATGCAGCTCGTCCTTTCATCTTCAAACTTCGATGACGCCAAGCGGTTCCACGGCTGCCCCCGCCAAGAACGAAAACCCCCGGCAAGCCGGAGGCATCAGCGATGTAATGCTCACGAACCGATCTGGGAGGCATCCCGTGCATAGATTGACAGCGAAATGCGGACTGAATGTGAGATGCCGTTTCACGGGGAGGCCGCGCGTTCAGGTACCGCGGCGAATTCCCCATCACGAAGCCGAGTTCGGGACAAATTGCCCCGAGGTCGCAAAGGCCGAAGGCAACCTCCAGGTCTTCTCGGATCGAGCTCTGTCGACAGCCGGTAGTGTCTCAATTTGAAATTATGAATTGATCGGGGCGCCATTGTAGCGCTTACATTTCGGCCAACGAATACCGTCGCCGGGACACAGGTCAAAGATGGCTTGCGGCAGGAGGGCAACGCCACGAACGGTATATCCTCAAGCACCGGTATCAGAGCTGCTGGCCGCTACCGGCTTGGATTCGGGCGAGCCCTTGTGGCGCAGGAAGATCGACAGCACCACGAGAACCACTGCCTGGCTGCTGGTCGAACAACTCTTTGTTGAACACGGCCCGTCCGCTCAGAACCATGCCGCCCACACTCACGAGAAACATTGATGGTGAGGGCGAGCGTCAGCCCGTTGTCGCGGACGAAGCGTTGCATTGCATCAAACTTCCCTGAGGCGTTTGGCAAACGGTCTATGGTTCGGCGAGTTCCGTAGGCTACGTTAGCGCAACCTCTCGCCTCCAAACCGGATGCGGAACAGCGGCCCGAAGTTGTCCTCGATTTCCATGATCCAGTCCGAGCCTACGGGCAACGTACCGTCGATAGCGGCGATCATTTCGCCGCAAGCACGCGTAGCCTCGCTCCACGCCGTGGCCTCGTCCGCCAGTTCAATGCCATCCATATCGCGGAATGTTTGAAGGCCTTGGATAGTGTGGAAATAATAGCGGGTCATCGGTTCGAACATTGGATTCTTCATGGTGTTCCCTGCGGACTGCTGAAAATTCAATGTCGCTCTCGGCGAACTTATAGCTCTCCGGCTTCAACAATTCGACCTGTTCGGTAAACCGCCTGTGGTAGAAGGTCATCATCGTGTCATGGGCGTCGTCAGCCGAACTGCACAGCGCGTCCTCCACGAGGATCAACCGATAACCGCGGTCGATGGCGCCAAGCGCTGTCGCCAGCACGCATACGTCGGTCTCGCCGCCGGTGATGACGAGCGTATCGATGCCGGACGGCCGTAACAGCGCGTCCAGATGACCCTCAGTCCACGGCGAATAGACTCTTTTATCCAGCGTACGCCCGGGCGGCACGTATCGGCGCAGCGCGGGGATCAAGTTGCAGAGGTCGGGGTTGATTTCCGACAGGGTCATTCCGGCCCAGCGTGTGTAATAGCGAGCCCATGCGCCGGTGCCCGCGCCGGGTTGGTCCGCCGGAATGAAGCGCGTAAATAAGTTGGAAGGGCCGAAGCGTTCGCACACGTTGGCGATTGCCGGGAGAACCCGTTGCATCCACGGCACCGCCCACGGAGAGCCCGGGCCGAACAGACCCTGCATGTCGACGCAGACATGCAGGCAGTTGGGCCCAAGCGGCCCGTGGGCCAGTCCAGCGCAGCCATGGCAGTCACCTCACGTTTGATGGGGCAAACAACCGGGGAGCGGCCATGTTCCCAGAGCTGGGGGGACAGATGGACAGGTTACAGTTTCGATCGCCGGTAGGCCGGAGGAGTAAGTCGCCGGCGGCCTTACACATGAGCGGAGTCCCATCGTCGCCGCGGGTGCGCTTGTGGCGCCGCCCGCCTTTGCGGTCACGCGTACGGCAAGCATCCAACCCGTCGATTACCCGCCCCCTATGAGGTCAAAGGAGAATTCGCCACGGCGCCGTTCATATGCAAGGGCTCGCAGTCCTTGACGCCCGCTCGGCCATTTTTCCCCAACGACAGGCATGTTGCCTAGTGTTCGGAAACGATCGTCTTACGGGATAGAGTGCACAACCTCATATCTCGATTTTCGCATTGTCGCCGATATCAGGCTTTGCACCAGTTATGGCTGTCATAACAATTTTTTGCCATGGCGGCTATTTTGCCAGGGCTGTCCCAGAGCTTTCCTTCATCCGGCGTGAAAGTGGTGAGGCGGATGTCCGGATCGTCAGAGCTATCCCACCACGCCCTATCGGGGCTTTCCCAAAGCCTCCTAATCTTGGCGCGATTCGTTCGACGACCGCCCGATCCGGAGACCGTCACATATTTTTAGTTGCTGTTATCGCTCCGTGCCAACGTACTCTGGATAGCGATCCAACTGGTCATTTTTGGCGCCGCCCCGGAATACTTCCAAAGTGTGCGAAGCGCTGCTCCGATGGCCTGAAAAAAAAGCGAGGAACATACGCCAACGTGCGTGGTTGGGCAGGGTCACTCCCTCGAGCTACGGACCAAGATCATGTTTCTTCGCGTCGACAAGCTACAGATCGAGATTCCTCCGCCCCTACGCGCCGACCCGAACGCCGGTGCCGCCCTGCAAGAGCTTCTCGGCGGCAAGTACGGCGAGATGTCGACTCTGGGGAATTACCTGTTCCAAAGCTTTAACTTTCGCAGCAAGGCCAAGCTGAAGCCGTTCTATGGGTTGGTCGCCGCCATCACCGCCGAGGAGCTTGGGCATGTCGAGCTCGTGAGCAATGGCGTTGCCATGCTCAACAACGGCCCGGACCTAGAAGGCGCAGATGAACAAGATGGCGGCGACATATCCGGTGCGCCTTACGACGCGATGAAAGACGTCCGCCTCGCAAGCGCATTCTATTCCAACGCTGGCGGCGCGGTCCCGGCCAATAGCAATGGCGCTTCCTGGAACATGGATTTCGTCACAACCACCGGTAATGTCATCGTCGACCTGCTGCACAACTTCCATCTCGAGTGTGGCGCCCGCCTGCACAAGCTGCGGGTATATGAGTCCCTGACTGATCCGACCGGCCGAGAAATCTGCGGCTATCTGCTGGTCCGAGGGTCGGTACATGCGCACTCTTATGCGCTCGCAATCAAGAACCTGACCGGCGTTGAAATCGAGAAGATGCTGCCGACGCCGAACATCTACCTCGGCAACATCCCGGAATGCCAAAAGTATCTCGACGAAGGGTCGCATCGCCGGCTCTACACCTTCAGTCCTGACGACTACAAGGAGATTGCGGGCATATGGGGCCAGGGCGAGACCGCTCTCCCAGGTGACCCTCCGGGCGAACTGGAGGTCATCGAAGGCATGCCCGACGGCGGCAAGATTCACCAACTCACCGGCGTTCCGTCTGCGTTCACGCCGGACTATGACCCTCAGGAAATGATGGAAATCGCCGCCAAGCTCTACAAGGCTTCGCGCTGAGCCATCCCTATTTCGCAGACTTCCTTCGAGCCGTTTTAGCGGTTCCCCCGAAAGGCCAAGAGATGCCCATCAAAACCATGAACGACCTGTTTCTCCACACGTTGGAGGACATTTATTTCGCCGAGAACCAAATCCTCAATGCGCTTCCGAAAATGTCAGCTGCCGCCACGGCTCCGGAGCTTGCTGAGGCTTTCGACACCCACTTGGCCGAAACTGAGACCCATGTCGCACGCCTGAAGCAAGTGTTCGATTTCCTCGGCGAAGCAGCGGCCGGCACGGAGTGCCCTGCGATCGAGGGGATCATCGAGGAGGCTGAAGAACTCATCGAGGAGATCGAGGATGAGAACACCCTCGACGCGGCTCTTATTGCAGCGGCCCAAGCGGTCGAGCATTACGAGATCACGCGATACGGCACGCTAGTTGCGTGGGCCGGCGAGCTCGGGCACGACAACGTCGCCGAGCTCCTCACCGAAACCCTCGACGAAGAACACGCGGCCGACGCGAAGCTTGATGCTCTGGGCGAAACCCGGATTAACGCTGCCGCGGTCAAGAGTGGCGAAGCCACCAGCCTTGGAGAGGAATAATCCCATGACGGACACCTCTCATACTGCACACACCGGCCGGTTACCGGAACTGGACGCGATGGAACCGTCTATGCGGCGCGCGAGTTGGGGCGCCATTTTTGCAGGCGTTGTCGTCGCCCTCGTCGTGCATGTGCTGTTAACGATGTTGGGTGCGGGTATTGGCATTGCCACGATTGACGTCAGGGCTAACGATACTCCGCAAGCGTCTACGTTTTCCATCGCTGCTGGCATCTGGTATATGATCTCCGGCATTGTAGCCGCGTTCCTGGGCGGCTATATGGCATCAAGGCTCGCCGGCAGGATATCGCCTACTACCGGGGCATTGCACGGGCTGACTACCTGGGCCCTCACCACGCTGCTAGTTCTTTATTTCCTCACCAGCACGGTTGGGGCACTGGTCGGGGGTGCATTCAGCGGAATCGCGAGCGTGGTTGCCGGGGCTGGTCAGACAATCGCTCAAACCGCGGCACCGATCATTGCCAACTCCAACCCTTTTGAAATGATGGAGTCCCGTTTGCGTGCGTCGGGCAGGGACCCAGAGGCGCTCAACGCGGCGGCTGTCAATGCTATGCGCAACCTCGTGATGGGAGATGCCTCGGGAGCGGATGAGGCGCGCTCACAAGCGGCCCAAGCTCTGGCTGCTGCCCGTGGCATTCCGCTCGATCAGGCTACCACGCAAGTGGCGGAGATGGAAAAGCAATACAGAGACCAAGTCGAAGCCGCGAAGCAACAAGCCGCGGCGGCGGCCGATGCCACCGCCACCGTGGTTTCCACGAGTGCGATTTCGGCGTTCATCGCCTTGTTGCTTGGCGCAGTCGCAAGCTGGTTCGGCGGCCGTGCCGGCGTCATGCATCCCGTTTACGCAGACCGGGTCATTCCGGCCCGGCGGCCCTATGGCGACGAAACGTAACCGGTACTTTCGGTGATCCCGCTGGGCGGGAATACGAAGATGGGTGGCGTAACCAGCTACCTTGAAAGACAGGCCAGTTCAAATCAACGGAGAAACCAAAATGGCAACTTCTACGAAGTCCACCAAATCCGCATCCACCCGGAAATCGCCCTCGTCATCGCCGACGAAGAAGTCCTCGCGAGCCTCGAGCAAGGGACTGGAAGACCTCTTCCTCGACGGACTGAAGGACATCTACTACGCCGAAAAGAAAATCCTGAAGGCGCTGCCGAAGCTGGCGAAGGGTGCTGACTCGGAGGAGGCGAGCGCAGCGTTCGAAAAGCACCGGCTCGAGACCGAAGGGCAGGTTGATCGCCTAGAGCAGATATTCGAAAGCATGGATTTACCCGCACGAGGCAAGACCTGCCCGGCGATCGACGGCATCCTTGAAGAAGGGTCGGAAATTCTTGAAGAGTATGGCGGCTCGCCGGCCCTCGATGCGGGGTTGATCGCCGCCGCGCAGGCCGTTGAACACTACGAAATCGCCCGATACGGCACGCTTATTACTTGGGCAGGCCTGCTCGGCCGAACCGACGCCGCCGAGCTCCTCTCGGCAACTTTGGAGGAAGAAAAGGCTACCGACGAGGCGTTGACTGCGTTGGGCGAGAGCGGTGTCAATGAACGCGCTGTCGAAGAGCAGGACGAAGCCGCATGAGGCGAAATTTTGGGGCGGCTCCTTCGGGTCGCCCCCCATTTACCTCGTCCCACGCGGCCTAACGCCAGAGCAGGCCACCAAGTTATCTACGCGCGCGCCCTCCGCGGGGTCGCGGCGATGCATTTGCTGCTTCTGGAACATTGCTCGTTGCAGCAGAGAAGGTCGGCCGCGTTGCCCGGGATTGAGATCGATCCTATTGATTGCGACACCGCAGTCCGCCGTTGGCAAGCCTTTGCCAAGGACGATGCGGTCCTCGCTGGCAGGGGCGAAACCTTCGCACATGTCGAGACGCGCCGAGTGGATGGCCCCGCTCTTCAACCGCACGACTTGAAGCGCCTGCTGGCTGCCGTCGACCTTTCCGGCAACCAGCCACAAAAGCGCAGTCCTTGGTTCCGCCCCGCTGACGCTTCAGGGACGCGCACGGCGCCGGTCGGGCCGATCACGACGTGCCCTTCAGTGCGCGGATCACCGCCGCGATCGTCCTGGCGTCGGCCCCACGATCAACCCGCATGGCGACACCGTCAATCTCAAGTTCGATCACGCCGGCATCATAAGCGGCTTTCCGTTTCCGCTGCTTCGCCGGCCGCATTGCCGGCTCCGACTTCGGCTCTGCGAACCACCGCCGGAACAAACAGCGGTTCCGGTCCTGCCGGTTCTGCCGACGGCAGACGGGCGGCTCGACGCCAGGCGAACAGTTGCTGCGGGGATAGTGCATATCGGCGAGCCACCGCGCACGCTCTCGGCGGTCTCGTAGCTTGCCGCCACGATCCGCGCCTACTCCTCCGGCAGCCACTCTCGTCGCCGACCCGCGCCGGTGAAGAGCTCCAGCCGACGGACCGGCTCCTCGTCCCTGGATTTAAGCCTAAGCTCTGAAATCGTCATGTGTCGAAGCCTTCAAAGGCTCCGAACATCGCGGCTTACCGCCACCCGCGAAAGGTGCGGTCGGAACAGCGGTCTGATGTCCGCTGTCAAGGTTTCGAGCGTAGGAGGTCGCCCGTTCCGAGGAACGGCTGCTCATTCTGATGATCGCACATAGGTGGAGGCGGAACGGAAGGACGTCGGTGATCAAGCTCTGATGCGCGGGTTGGCTACCGCATTCCCGATTGTGCGTCCGGGGCTGTTCCTATCTTACTGCGGGCGTCGGCCATGTTGCCGGCCACAAAGCGTCTGACGGGCATTCCCCTGCCGTGGTCCCGCCTCCGCCTATGCGCGAGATGAAGGCCGTCGCAGCGGTCTACGACCTGATCGCGTGCGCCTCCCTTGCAACGGCCCACATGAAGCCGACCAGCTCTCGGGCGATCGCTGTGCAAACCACCGTTGTCTTCTTGCCCCGCCCGCTCAACATCCGATATCGGGTCGTCAGCCGGGTCTGCGCCTTCCAGGCGATCTCTCGCACCTTTGGCGATGCTTGCTCCAGACGGTATAGCTTCTTGGCGCCGACCCTCGGCGGATGCCTGTAGGTCCAGGCGCTCTCGACCAGCATATGGCGGACGCGGCCGTTCCCGGCCTTGGTGATGCCGCCCCGTCTGACTGTCTCGCCGGTCGATCGTTCTCCGGGGACGAGGCCGAGATATCCCATGAGTTGACGCGGGCTCTCGAACCGCTGCACGTCGCCAACTTCGGTGGCGAATGTTACGGCGACGATCAGCTCTACGCCGCGCAGTGTCTGCAGCGCCCGCACGATCGGCGCCAATGACCAGGCCGGAACGAACTCTTCGATTACACGCTCCAGCCGCTCGACGCGCTCTTTCGAGACGCGGACCGCTTCGACCATTTCCTGAAGCGCGATCTGATGCGCGGGGTGATCGAAGGGTTGCTCCTGCAGCCAGCGTAGATAGCGCATTGTCCAGCCCTTTTTGCGGGGATAGACACACCCGTGTTTGAGCATGAAGGCGCTCACATGCTGTCGGTGGACACGAAGCGTCTCGACCGCAGCCGCTCGGGCGCGGACGAGATCCCGCATGGCCTCGTGACCTTCATCGGGAACCCACACAGCCGTTAGTTCGCCGGCGCGCAGCAGGCGAGCCAACGCAAGGGCATCCCGCCGGTTTGTCTTCACCCGATCGCCAGGCTTCCTCGGGATCAGCGACGGGGCGACCACCATACATTCGTGGCCGAGCGATCGGATCAGCCGATAGAGACCATAACCAGTCGGCCCGGCCTCGTAGCAGAAATGGACTCGATCGAACCTGCCGGCGATCCGCTGAATAACGCTGCGCATGCTCTGGTCCGACGCGTCGACCTCGCCGAAAAAGCGAACTTCTCCCTCCCGGCCGGAATCCGCAATCGCGATAGCGTTCCTCAGCTTCGCGACATCGATCCCGACAAATGCTTCTCTATAATCTGCCACGGCTCGTCCTCCTGCCATGAGGATCGGCTCGGCCAGCCCGAGCAACCCTCGGACGCGCAGTGTAGGGCGAGCCACCTCACCGACAGAGCCGGACATACGGTCTTACGCCTGAACCATAGCTGGGGTCGGTCAAGGATGCCCTGGACCACAAAGCATACATTGGCAGGAGACGGTTAACCCGCAATCGCCACTCAACCGCCATGGCTTCGCGAGAAATGCGGGATTCTGTTGCCTTCACAGCGATCGCTTAGGGCACAACTGTCCAGCGAACCCACGAGCGCGGTCCTGAATTTTCGATACGACGGGTAGCACTGCAAGAGGGGGAACTGGTCCGCTGAATAGGTAACCTTGAGCCTGAGTGCAGCCCTTCTCACGTATCCTTGCAAGCTGTTGAGCGGTTTCCACGCCCTCCGCTGTTATGTCGACGCCAAGCGTTAGACCTAGCTGCGCAATGCACTCGACGATCGCCTGCGACTCTACGCGGGAATCGATGTCAGAGACAAACGACCGATCGATCTTGATCTTACTAAATGGGAATTTTTGCACATAAGCGAGCGACGAGTAGCCCGTGCCAAAATCATCCAGAGCTATTCGGACTCCCATTTCGTGCAGATTGTGGAGCGCTGCCAAGTTGGCTGCGCTGTCGTTTAGCAAAACAGATTCAGTTATCTCCAATTCCAGCCGCTTAGCACAGAGCCCAGCATCGGCAAGTGCCGACTTCACTTCATGAAGCAGAGCCTCATTCTTGAATTGCAGAGGTGAAAGATTGATTGAGACGGATATGGAAGGTGGCCAGTTCACAGCTTCCGCGCATGCGCGTTTGATGACCCAGTTGCCGAGTGCGTCGATAAGCCCAACATCTTCCGCCAGCGAGATGAAATGGGTTGGCGAAATCACTCCCCGTTGTGGATGCCGCCATCTCACTAGCGCTTCCAAACTGGAAACTCTGTTCCTGTGCAGATCGACGATTGGTTGATAAAGCAATTCGAACTCGTCGTTTTCGATTGCCTTGGTCAACTCCGTCATTGTTGTCTCGCGAGCGAGAAGCTCTGCCTGCATCCTAGGCTCAAACGTTCGAACCGAACCCCGGCCTGCTGCTTTGGCTTCATAAAGTGCGATATCGGCTTGCTTTATCAACTCGTTCGCTGAAATGGCTTTTCCATCGCTTTTCGCCACACCGATACTCACACCAGCGGAAAGCAATCGATCCGCTAGGCGAATGCTATCAGTGAGCATGTCGACAATGTCCTTAGCAATGCGCTCAGGATTGGCCTCCTTGGACAAAAGAACAGCAAACTCGTCGCCTCCCATTCTGGCCACGACCTGCGCAGAGCGCATGCACACTCGAAGCCGGCGAGCGATCTCAATGAGCAACTCATCACCCACAGGATGTCCATGGCTGTCGTTGATCCTTTTGAAGTCGTCGAGGTCGAGCCAGAGTATTGCCACATCGCCACCTTGACCCAACTCCGCGCTAAGTCTGTTTAGGAAAACGGCGCGGTTACTCAGCCCTGTGAGCGGATCATGATGGGCGAGGAACTCTAGGTCCAACGATGTCTTGCGTTGCTCGGTCTCATCGCGAAAGAAGACGGACAACTGATCTCCGCTTGGATAGGCATGGACCCTTACCCAGATGCCAGCCTCACTTACGTATTCGTCGAAAGTTACAGGGCGTTGTATCTCGAAAGCCCTTTCGTAATGTGTTCGAAAACTGGCTTTGGCAGATTCCGGGTATAGCTCCCACAGATTGTCGCCAAGTTTGAAATCGGCGACGGCGCTGATTAGGCGTCTTGCCTGCTGGTTGACATATAATATCTGCCACTCGCGATTCATAACGAGCACGCTGTCGGTCGTGCTTTCCAGGACCTTAGCCAACTCCTCCTTGCTTGCATCAGCTTCGTCTCGAAGGTCGCGTTCAACGAGCAAACCCCAATGCTGACGCAGGCCCAGCGAGAGCGAAAAAAGTATCGCTGGCGGAAAGATCCAAAGAAAAATGGGGCCGAAGGAAGCCAGACCGGGAGCGCTTGAAGCCCCTAGGATCAAAAGTATAGCCGCCGCGGGAATAAAGGCTTCAGCAAGTTGCTGATTCCGCGAAGTTGTAATTGTTACACCGGCGGAGTTTCGGGCGTGTTGCAGGTGTTCGATGGCGCCCCACACAATAAACAGAAATGCAAGTATCCAAAGTCCGTCAAAGAATCGTCCCACGACGTATTGGGCACCCATGAGGTCGAGGGCATAGTAAGTGTCGGCTGCTCCTTGTGTAAGCAGTCCTGCGAGCAGAAGGCCAACGCTGAACCTACGCCTCGGATCAGCGTACAGAAAGAAGCAGAACGTTGCGAAAGCGGCGGATCCGCCCCAGACAGTTGGATAGAGGTACGCGATAAAAGTCGCCATCCCGGGCAACTCGGAACTCCGCATGGTCGGCAGAAGAACCAGGAAAGTGGCGATAGCAATGGCAGACTGGGAAACCACAAAAGTGCAAATTTGAAGCCGCGTAATCAACCTGTCGGTGGCACTATAGTGGAAGGTTCCGAGAAGAAAGAAAAAGCACGTTCCGAAATAAGCCACGTCCGCCCAGCCCGGGAATGGATCTTGAATTCCGCTGCTGTCGACGAATTGCCAAATCAAGGTTCCGACAGCCCACAAGACACTCGCTAATGCAAAGTCTCCAAACGCCTTTCTGTCGTGAAGTTTGGACTTCCAAGCTGCCAGAGTGCATATGAGAGCTGAGGCGAGCGGTACCCCCACCCACCAGGCAAGGGCCCAATCCTCCCGTGTACTTTGGGGCATTTCGAGGTGGACGGGAGCAAGCTGGAAAATTCCATAAAGGCCCAACACAACGCTAGCCAGCCCTGCTCGCCCTAGCCAAACGTTGCGAGGCGCCGGAGAGGATTTCGATGATTTCATGTGGGGGATTTTATCGGCAGCACACGAGCAGACTTCAACCATCGTGACACCTTTGTGGGCGCGACTGCGGCGCTGGTGCTTCTATATTCCGGCTTGTTTCTCCGGACTTATTGCGGGGCACATTGGCCCGTCTGAAGCCAAGAATGGCTTTGTTACGGTGCAGTCTGAGACGTTAACAAACCACCAAGTTGCGTCTGCAAATTTCGCCATGCTCAGCGTAGGTCCAAGCCACCTACGCCCTAGCAAACGCCAGATCATCGGTGAACGATTGCCGGAACGGATGACCAATTTCAGCGGTCGGATGGCGCTGATGGCGCATGACACGGATCTGCGGAGCCAACGGCACCGCCGCGAATAGACCGGGCATGACCAGAACTGCCAAGGGCTTTTCCTCGCCCTACCATTTGTTGAAGCGGTCCCGGCATATCCCTGGGAGCTGCCGTTCGCTTAAGCAGTCTCTCAGTCTGCGGCGGGGTAGGGCCGCGCTTCGATTTGAACGCACCCTGCGCCGGCCATGTGTTCCAAGACACCCGCATGCCCCCTCTCAGGCCATGGGCCTGCAGGCATTTTCACTTAACTCAAACGGCTGCAAAGTCACGCGGCTGAGGCAGCCTCATCAATGGCGGCCATGACCGCCTCCGGGGCAGTCTGATGTACCATGTGGCCAACTCCCGGCACGCAATAAAAGGTACTGCGGGGCAGTTCGGCATGCAGCCGCGCGGACTGACCCCTAGTATCGATAAGCCGGTCCTGTTCCCCAGCAACGATGGTGACGCCCATTTTGAGTTCGGTGTACCGATCAATCGCCGCCATGGCCCCGGGGATCATCAGAGCACTTTCCGCTGCGCTGGCGCGAATCTGCGAAGGACGGAATGTCATCTCCTTGGGGAAGCCTTCCTCAAACTTCTCAGGCACAGGCGCCGGTCCGAAAATCTTGCGCATAAGCAAAGGCCATGCGACACGGGCAAGCAGTGGCGAGATAGTATAACGGATCACGTCTCCAATCACCGGGATAGCTGGACCAGATAGGGTCACCACGTCCCCACGCACCGTCGGGAAATAGTACCCTGAGGCCAGCACGAGGCTTGTCACCCTGTCCGGATAGGCCAGCGCCAGAGCGACCGCGACCGAACACCCCCACGAGTGCCCGACTATTATAGCCTTGGCTATCCCGATCTTCCGCAGTGCGGCTTCGATCAGCTCGGCTTGTGCTTGAGCTGTCCAGATAACGTTGCGCGGCCGACCGCTATGTCCATACCCGGGCCGGTCAAACGCGATCACATGATACGTTTTCGATGCCATCGTGATGAGGCCGCTGGAGCCAAAATCCTGTATCATGCTGCCATTTCCATGCAGAAAGACGAGAGGGTCGCCACTGCCTCGCTCCACATAGTGCAGACGCACGCCGTCGATATCCACGAACTTTCCCTGAGGAGGGTTCTGGCGCTCCGCCTTACGCGATAGTCGGTGATTGGCGTAGGCGGCGACAGCAAGCGCAATCGAGCCGGCTACAGCACCGGCAATGTAGAGGCTCGCTCCGGTAGTAGGAACGATACCGGGTTTTTTCATCCATCCGCCAGATCTGCGATTGGCACGCGGGGTAACGGAACGATGATTGGTCATAAAGTGCACCTACAGTTTGGCATGCAAGACAATGCGGAATCAACCGACTCATGTTGCAGAGCGATATCAACCGCTCGACGCGGTGTTCGTTCCATAAGTCAGGAGCCTGGCGAACGAAGGATAGGGCCACCGAAAGCGCAGGCGGCCCGTGGTGCCGATAAAGAACCCGACGTCGCCTTCTGTCTGGACGAGATGTCAAAATCTATCGACCTGTTGCCGAATGCCGACATCAGCACCGCCCTGCTTGAAGCCGCGGACACAATGCGCACGCTGCGCATCTTACTAGGTATTCGGCGGCGGGAACTGGAGCTGGAATGAGAGCCTTCCGCATGATGCGGGCTTCCCGCTCGAGCGAAGACCAGTTGAAGCCCAAGTCGCATGGGGATGCGAGCCTGATCCTCGCTGATGCCGGTGTGTCGTGCACCGCGTTCGCCTAAAGAATTGATCTAGCGCAACATGGTCATGTGGCAGTTTGCTACATTTATTATCCGCCGGTGGGGCCGAAGAGGGTGGCCCTGCGGGGCGTAAAGCCGCAGCGTAAGGGCCGCCCTCTTTGTTTGATATCTCCAGGGGGTCGTCATGGGCTTGGGATGACGACATGGACGATACCGACCGTCTGGACAACGCTAGCGATGCCCATGCCTCATCGCACTTACAGCGCTTTCGCGACCTACGCAGAACAATGATAGAAACGCGGGCGATCCTGCTTGCCCGCGGACCGAACAACGCCACCGCACAGAATCGCTGGCCAAGGAAGCAACTGCGTTCATCAGGGATCGTGCCCGCGCAGCCGTCCTCGCCAAGCGATTGGCCGTAACCATCAGCTTCCACCATACGGTGGCGGCAATGAACAATGAGACTGTCGGCCCTTGCCGAGATGCGATGAGTATCCTCGACGAGATAGAGGGCGGAAGCGTCTAGCTCGTTCAGGCAATCGCTGCGATGTTGCGCGTGCCATATCGCGAGGTTCTCGCCGTGTTGCAGGGTTACTCTACATCATCGTGAAGGCTGGGGAGCGGAGACGCGACAATTAGGAAGCGGTGTTTGAAATGGATGACAACCTGAAAGACTTTCGCGACCGTCAACGTGTGGCCGGCGATCGGGAGCATGAAGTACGCTATTTCGCGATAGAAGCCGGGATCAGCGTTGAGCAAGTGCACCTGCTAATCGAACAGTTCGGCAACGATCGCGAAGTTCTAACGCCCGAAGCGAGAAGGCTTGGATCGTGATGATTGACGGGACAACGCGTCGTGGGTGATCCTCGAATGAAGTCGCGCTTGTTATTGCTGGCGTGATGGCTGCTTCGAAAATCGGTGCGTTGGTGGTTTTACCAGCTATCGGAAACCGCGATGATTTTTGGTGAGGTGGATGCGGAACCCTCCTTTCCTGTTGGCAGTTCCTCCGCTTGTCGGAGCGCGGCATGCCAAGGTTCTATTTCGACGTGTTTGACGGCGATCAAATTACTCGCGATGAGATCGGCATTGATTTCCCCGATGAAGACGAAGCCGCTAAGCAGGCCATGGCCGCTCTTTCGGATATCGTACACGATGGCTTGCCGGGCGGCCCGCAGGGCGAATTCTGGGTGAAGGTTCGGGACGAAAGCGGCGCCTACATCTTCGCCGCCGAGCTGAAATTCAAGGCCGACTGGCTATGAAGCCGCTAGACCCGTTCGAAAGCTGGGAGCCCGAGGCGTATTGTCTGCCCACCAGCGAATGCAGTGGCGGAACTTTCGAGTTCGAAATCGGCCAGGCGAACTTGCCTGCCAATCTGGACGACGCGCACTAACCAAGATCCAATAGCGTCGACCATTTGGACATTGTTCGGTTCACAAATGGGAAATTCTGAGCTGAGGCCCATGGCTTCGCCTCCGTATGGGGCGAAAGCGTCTGTAGGCTCTTCCAAGTGCCGGCGCCCGTGCAATTGGCCGGCAACTCACGCATCAAATACCCTTCTCAGGGCAGGCGCAATAAACAATGACACATAGGCGGAAATATCAGCGAGCAGCCTTTAGCAGACCTGCCTCGCGAACGAGCGACGACCAGCTCCAACCCAGCATTGCGATCAGCTCTCTAGCTTGCTGCTCACTTATGCCCGTGTCTCGGACCAGGCGCTGAACAAGGGCCGCGCGCCCGTCACGCTCTTCTGCCAACCGCAATCTCCAATCGTGTCTTAAGCACAAGTGCACCCTGTTCGTAACCATCCAATGCCGAGACGATCACGCTTTGGAACGAGTAGAGCCCGCCGCATATGAGGGACAACATGACGGGCTTCCGTGCACAGCGGCGCGATCGCAGCTCGCGGTGTGGGCAAAGCTGCAACTGCGGCGCCTTCTATCTGCTCAGATCACCGTCGCAGCCGCATGTGTTTCCTCAAAAACTCATAGATTTGTTGATTTTACGGTGGCGAACGGGCGGCTTTTCAGATTTCCGCGTTGCGATCCGGGCCGGTGTGGCGTTAAGTAAACACACATATTCATAAGTAGTGTCAACGTTGACGGAGGTTGAAAATTTGCGCAGGGTGGGATTTTGGCAGCACATATTTGCTATAGGTGTCAACTAAACAGTCATGCTTGCGAGATTGGCAAATTTTATGGTATAGTTCGCTTCGAAGCGAAGGATCACCGCCATGCGCCATGATGTCAGCACCCTTGTCTACCTGCCAATCGCCGCTCTGAAGCCATTCCCAGGCAATCCTCGGCAACACAGTCCAAAGCAGAAACGTCAGGTCGCAGCCAGCATAAAACGCTTCGGCTTCAAGGTGCCCGTGCTCATCAGCGATGACAATGTCATTTTGGCGGGGCATTGTCGTGTCGAGGCCGCTAGATTGCTCGGTTGGGAAAAGGTTCCCTGCGTCAGGGCAGGTTCTATGACAGAGGCTGAGAAGAAGGCCTTCATTGTAGCCGATAACCAACTCGCCACGCTGTCAACATTCGATAGCGAGCTGCTGAGCATTGTTTTTTCCGAGCTGACTGTGGCCAGCGAGATTGATGTGGCTGTGACCGGTTTCTCTCAAGGGGAGGTGGAGGCAATCATCGAGATCGGAGGAAACCGTTTCGACAGCGAGACGCGAGACGATGCCGTTGCTCCCTTGTCCGGGCGAACGGTTCCGGTGACACAGCCTGGAGATATCTGGACCCTGGGTGATCATCGCTTGATATGTGGCGATGCGCGTAACGCGGATGTCTACTCTTCCTTGCTGGGGACGGGCGGGGTCGTCGAGACGGCCGAATTGGTCGTAAGCGATCCGCCCTTCAACGTGCGTATAGACGGTCACGTCGGAGGGCTGGGCAAAATCAAGCACCGGGAGTTCGCTATGGCATCCGGCGAGATGTCGCCCATCGAATTCAAGGGGTTTCTTCGCACGGTGCTTGTCCAGGTAGCAGCCGTCAGCAAGGAAGGGAGCCTGCATTTTTTGTTCATGGACTGGCGCCATGGACGCGACCTCCAGGACGTCGGCGAGGAGGTTTTTGGCGAGCTGAAGAACCTCATTGTTTGGGTCAAGGATCAAGGCGGAATGGGATCGTTTTATCGATCCCAGCATGAGTTGATCTATGTGTTTAAGCTCGGCAGCGCGCCACACATCAACACGTTCGAACTGGGGCAGCATGGCCGAGCGCGGACAAACGTCTGGACGTATCGCGGTGTAAACACAGGAACCAAACAGGCGCGCGAAGAGCTTGCCATGCACCCGACGGTAAAGCCAGTCGCAATGATTGCCGATGCAATGCGCGACTGCTCGCGGCGTGGCGGAATTGTGCTGGATGTATTTGCCGGCTCCGGCACAGTCCTGATCGCCGCGCAGAAGGTTGGACGCAAGGCAAGGGCGATCGAGATAGATCCAATCTATTGCGACACGGCGGTTCGCCGATGGCAAGCTTATGCCAAGGACGATGCGGTCTTGGCTGCAACCGGCGAGACATTTTCTGAAGTCGAGCTCCGCCGGCAAAGCGAGACGGCCGTAGCCAATCACGAGGCATTTGGCACACCATCGGTCTCGGAGCCACTGGGCAAGGACGCGAAAATCCGAAGCCCGTGGTCGCAGCCGCCGGAACCGTCCATTGGAGAGGATAGACCATGATCGATTCCGATTGCGAGCCGGTCGAAGAAGCGCCGGCAGAAGAAGATGCGGCGGAAGAGGGCGCCCGGGGTACCGACTACCAGGTCGGTTACGCACGGCCTCCAGTCTCAACACGGTTTCAACCAGGACAGACCGGCAATCCGAAAGGCCGTCCCAAAAAGAACGAGAGCCACGCCGCGATCGTGAAGCGGGTTCTGAACGAGCGCATCAAAATCAAAGAGAATGGACGGGTGAGGCGTGTGACCAAACAGGAAGCGCTTATTCGAACAAACGTGGCAAACGGCCTCAAAGGTGATGTTAGAGCGTTTAGGGAGGCTTTTAGCCAGGCACGCGATGCGGGAATGACCGTGGCTGAAAGTGACGTCGGAGCTCAAACCGAGCACCTGATCGACGACGACCGTGAGATCATGGAAAGATATGGCCGAAAGTAATGGTCGAGGACCTGGAGACATTGCTTCCACCAACGTGCCCTCGGAGGTCCGCATCTATGAAGCGATCTTGCGAAACAATCTGGCCGCTTTCACGCAACGCGCCTTCCGTGAGCTCTCCCCGGCAGCCAAGTTTACCCACAACTGGCACCTGGAAGCCATCGCTTGGCATCTCCAGCAAGTCGCAGAAGGACGATCCCGGCGACTGCTGATTACCCTGCCACCCCGCAGTCTGAAATCAACCTACGCCTCGGTCGCGTTTCCTGCGTATTTGCTCGGCCGCAATCCAAACATGCGTGTTGTCTGCATAAGCTATGCGTCCGACCTTCTGGTCCAACACGCAAACGCCTGCCGCCGTCTGCTCCGAGCTCCGTGGTATCGACGACTATTCCCGTCAACGGTTATTGACGGTCGAAAGGACACCGAGACGGAAAGCTGGACGACCCGAAGCGGATATCGGTTGGCGACGACGATTGGAGGATCGCTGACCGGTCGCGGTGGCGATGTCTTTATCATCGACGATCCCATGAAGGCCCAGGATGCTGCGTCGGAAGCCGGCCGCAAGCGCGTCAACATCTGGTTTGACGAGACACTGAATTCTCGCCTGGATGACAAGCAGGCAGGCTCGATAATCATCGTGATGCAGCGGCTGCATGAGGACGACCTTGCAGGTCATGTGCTATCGCGAGGCGAGTGGACGCATCTCAATTTGCCCGCGGTAGCCGAGGACGTGAAGACGATCCAAACCGGCTCCGGGTCGTTTCACGTCAGGCAGGTTGGTGACTTGCTCCACCCGGAACGTGAACCCCAAACCATCCTCGACGAGTTGCGACGATCTCTCGGATCAATTGCGTTTTCGGCACAGTACCAACAGGCGCCCGTTCCGGCAGGGGGCAACATGATCCCCTGGGGTTGGTTTGTCGCCTACGAGCAACCACCGGATCGAAGTTATGGTGACAGGATCATTCAAAGCTGGGACACCGCCTCGAAGGCAACCGAACTCTCGGATTACTCGGTCGGCGTCACCGCGGTGGTTTCGAACGGAATGGTCTGGATCCTGGACGTCCACAGGGAAAGGCTCGAATATCCAGCTCTTCGCAAGATCATCGTCCGCAAACGACAGGAATGGCGAGCTGACCTGGTTCTGATCGAGGATAAGGGGTCGGGTCAAAGCCTCGTTCAGGATCTTCGGCATGACCGCATCCCGGTTCGCGCCATCCTTCCGGACGGCGACAAGCAGGTGCGCATGAGCGCCTGTTCCTCGCTCATTGAGGCAGGCGCTGTGCACGTTCCGATAAAGGCAAGCTGGCTGCAGGATTTCAAGTCGGAGATGCTGGCATTTCCGGTCGGCAAAAACGACGATCAGGCTGACGCTCTCTCGCAGCTCCTCAACTATGTGAAGTTCCCACCCTATGCATACAATATAGACGCTTTGGCCGGATAGGAATGGTGCGCACACTTTGTAACGGTAGCCGAGCTGCCGGACTTGACAGCACCCGTTCAGTTTTAAATGGACGGTAGAGGAAGGGCCAAGGGGGGCAGGAAGGTCAGGCACTCGGTCGCTCGTGCGGCAAATCAGATGCGTCGGGCACCATCATCGCCTTCGCCGACCTGCCCAAGAACCGTCACGGACCCAGCCGACGTTTCCTCGGTCCGCACATCTTCGACCGGGTCTGCATGGCCAATGGCATCGAGCATCGACTGACCCAGCCTTACCACCCCTGGACAAACGGACAGGCCGAACGGATGAACCGCACCGTCAAGGATGCGACCATCAAGGCTTCCATCACGACGACATCGACAGCCTCAAAGCCCATGTCCTGGCATTCGTCGCCGCCTACAACCTCGCCAAGCACCTCAAGGCCCTGAGATGGAAAACACCCTATCAGGTGATCTGCGAAGCATGGACAAAGGACCCGTCAATCTTCAAGATCAACCCGCACCATCTCATTGCGGGACCACACACCTAATGTGTGCGAGCCACCACAAGGTCTGCGGCCCTTCGGAAAAACCGCCAAAATACTCGCCGTCATTGATATACCGGGGAGAAGGCCCCACCATCACCAGTCCTGTGAACATATCCGGAGCCTTGATCGAGGCGAGGGCGCCGATCATGGCGCTGACCGAATGTCCGACCACCACTGCACCCTGCAACCCGAGTTCCGCACCGATTTCTACGATATCGTCTGCGTATCCCTGGAGAAACGAGTATTTGGATGGCACGTAGGCCGATATATCAGATCCGCCTGCGCCCACGTGATCGAACAAGACCACTTTGAATTTGTCCTCGAAAGCCGGCGCAACCAGCCGCCACATATGTTGATCACAGCCGAAGCCGTGGGCAAAGACCAGGGCGCGCTCGCCGTGGCCCCACACGTGGACGTTGTTGCGCGATAAGGCAGCCAATTGATTACCCATTTTCGGTAACCACTAGGCTACGCAACGCCCGAGGTCATTGCATTTCATCAGGTGGTTCTCCTGCCCGTTCAGGATGTTGCTCGATTAGGCCTTTCACCTCGGCGATGAGCGCTTCTTCGTCATAAGGCTTTGGAATGAAGCGTCCGTCGTCCGGCAGGTCGGCGGAGCCGAGCTCCGCCTTTCCTGAGGTCACAACGAGAAGCACGTGCGGCCACCTGCGGTGCACCTCATGCGCTAGGTCGAGGCCGTCCAGCTCGCCAGGCATGTTCACGTCGGTGAACAAAAGCCTGATGCCCGGGTACTCTTCCAGTCGCTTGAGGGCCTCGTCGGCATTGGATGCCTCGATTACCGAAAACCCTTTTTCCTCCAAGAGATCGGAGGCGTAAAGCCTCAGCATCATCTCGTCGTCGACGACGAGGACATCGGGCTTTTTATCGTCCGCACTTTCGGTCATGCCCCTCAATGCATGGGAGCATAGAAGGTTCAGGAAGCTGCAAGGGCGACGACGTTCCCCATGCATGCATTGCGTACAGCTCGCGTTCATCGACCAGCAGGTCAGCGGCGACGCGTGAAGGTAAGGCCGCCCTCACTCGTCCTCAAAGCATTCCATCGATGCGCGCCGCCACGAGATTGGCAGTGGTGACCGTCTCCACTTGCATGCCGAAGCGGCTCTCGTAGATGGCCAGCATGGCGTCGTGCGTGGAGTCCGCTC
>NZ_JBIRCY010000084.1:0-25551 GCF_044326205.1 Mesorhizobium sp. IMUNJ 23232 | reverse complement strand
GGCAGCAAAGGCCCGATCAGTTCCCATTCCTCGTCCGTCAGACCAACACGTTCGCCCAAGGCTGCCTCCAAAAAGAAGCCTTGAATCAAAACCGGATTCTCCAGTCAACCTTTGTCAACGGACGCTAGGCGAACCAAACCGGAAGGCTTTAGATCACCGCAATCAGGGGATTTGTTGAGTCCGTCGGTCTCTGTCTTCTTTACCGCGGAAACAAAATCTCCCCCAGCCCGAGCACGGCGTTGTCTCCGCCATATTTGCGCGGGGCTTTGCTCAGAAGCGGGCGCCTCAAAATCCCCTCGGCGATCAGATGACGATCCAGGACGGCGGCGAAGCTGATGTCTGGCGCGCCGCTCTCGACAAAGCTCGGCGACAGGTTTTGCGGCGCGCGGTCGAGCAGGATCGAGCCGCGCCGCATCAGGTAGCCCGGCAGGTCGCCGACGCCGCCGGTGACGACCAGAGTGCCGGCGATCATTCGGCAGCCGGCATAGTCGCCGGCGCCTTTCAGCACCGCGATCAGGCCGCGCCGCATGCGGTCGCCGGCGCGGGCGCCCGCCCTGCCGCGCACGATGAGCACGCCGCCATTCATGCCGGCCATTTCGCCGGCCAGCGGACCCCCAAGCTGGTCGCCCGCATCGCCTGTTATCTCCAGCCGGCCCCCGCGCATGCCCGATCCGGCATGTGGGCCGGCGATGCCATCGACGGTCAGCGTGCCGCCCGACATCAGCCGGCCGGCTTGCGCGCCGACATCGCCGGCGACGCGCACGGAGCCTTCCGCCAACTCGGCACCGACACGGTCGAACCGCGCGCTGCCGCCTTCGAAGACGATCGCGCCGGCATCCGAGCCCGACAGTCTGAAAACATCGCCGACCAGTAGTCCGCGCTTCGACGTGCCGACGCGGATTTTCTCGATGTCGCCGCGCGCCATGCCGGCAAGTTTCTGCGGGGTCAGCGGCGAGAGGTCGAGCCGCTCCGGCGGTTCTTCCTTCAGCCTGAAGGTCAGCGCTTTCACGGCAGCAGCTCCTTCAGGTGATAGTGGAATTTTCCGAGCTTTCCGCCGTAATTGCCAGCGCTGATGCGGCTGGCGCCCTTCTGCGGGCCGAGACTGGTCACGGCCTTGATGCCAGCGCGCATGGCGGCGGCGACCGCGTCGCTGGTCTCGCCGTCGATGACGATCTCCAGCACCGCCTTGATGTCCGGCCCCAGTTCGCTGCGGGTCACGCCGCGCAATGTCGGCGCGAAGGCGTCGTTGGTGGAGGCCATCATGCCCTTGTACTTGCCGCCCACCTTCGAGCCCGACCGCACGATGCCGCCCGGAAACGGCATGATCGCGCCCGGCACCTTTTCGATCGCGGCGACCGCCGCTTCCGCCGCCGCCAGCGCCTTGGCGTTGCTGCCCGCCAGCAGCAGAAGATTGCCGCCGCCGACAGCTTCCTTGGTCATGCCGGTGGTCGCCTCGCACAAAAACTCGCCGTCCATCACCGGCACGCGCCAAAAATGCTTGCCGCCGAGCTTTTTCGATATCTGCCAGCCGTCGCCGAAATAACGCAGCGCCGAGCCCAGATTGAGCTGGTTGGCGCCCTCCATGCCCGCAAAACAGGCGCTGCCGGGCGAAGTCAGCACGCATTGGCCGAGCCGGTTCTGCAACTGTTTTTGCAACTCGTCGGTGCTGACGGCAAAAATCATCACCCGGCAGCCCGGCCTTCCGTCCGGCGTCGCCGAGGCCGGCAGGTCGAGGTCGATCGCCGCCTCGCAGCCGCAGCCGATGACCGAGGTGGCGAAGCCAGTCATGGTGACCGCCGCCTGGCGCGCCCATTTGCGGTTCGGGCCGGTGATGACGATCGCGGTCGCGCGCATGCCGAAGGCTTCGGCAAAGGTGTCGTCGATCAGGACGCCGTTGACCTCCAACTGGTTCATGCGACCTCCGCGAACGGTTTTTCGCGCGCGATTGCGGAGTCGGGGAAAGAAAACCAGTCGAGCGACAGGCCGTAGCGGTCCTGATAGAAATCCTCCAGCCGGCGGACCATCGCCTTCTCCGGCGCCGGATTGAGCCTGAGCGCCCTGCCCCAGCGGTAATGCGTGACCGCGCCGTCCTGGACGACTAGGTCGCCGTTCTTGAACACAAGCGCGGCCGAGCCCAGCATTTTCGCGATATCCTCGCCGCGCCTATAGACCGCGACATCGGCCAGTGCACCGACGCCGAGATGGCCGCGATCCCTGAGCCCCAGCAGCTTTGCCGGCGCGGCGCGGGTCATGATGGCGATCTCGTCGAACGTGTATTCGCGGTCAATCGAGCCGAGTGTCGACAGCGCCATTGCCGGCTTGGAGAGGTCCGCCGCCATGGCGTTGCGGGCGTCGCGGCTCATCAGCAGCTCGAACAGCTTTGGGTAGGCGGTGAAGGGCGCGCCGTTCGGGTGGTCGGTGGTGAAGAAGACGCGCCACGGGTCGGTGATCAGCAAAAACAGTTCCAGCCCGATCGCCCATTGCAGCGTGCCGTAAAAATCCTCGCGATAGCGGTAGGGCACGATGCCGCCGCCATTGCCGTCGCCGTCCCAGATCACCCATTTCTTGGGATGCGCCGAACCGCGCGCCGAAAACTGCCGCATCACGTCGGAGGAGACGGTGACGGTCTGGCCGAACATCACCTGGCCGATGTCGATGGTGACCTCCGGCGTGGCGTTCACCAGTTCGGCGAGGCGCGCCGCCTCGGACGAGAAGCCGCGCTTGCCCTCCTTGCCGTAGCCGTAGAACTGGAGATGCGCGAGGTGCAGCGGTCGCCCCTCGGCGGCACGAATGGTCGCGTCGGCGGTGTCGGCCGCGCCGGCGACGCCGAGATTGTTGCAATGCACATGCAGCGGATGCGGCACGCCGAGCCGCCCGACCGATGCCTGCAACGTCTTGACGATTTTTCGCGAGCTGACGCCGTAGGACGGCACAACGTCATCCAGCGAGAAGGCCCGCACATTCTCCTTGAACGCCGCCGCGGCCCCGGCATTGATCACCTTCACGCCGAGCGCCCGGGTCGTGCCGATCGTCCAGGCGACATAGTCGTCGATCGCCTGCTCCGATGCGCCGTCGCGGATCAGCGACAGCAGGAAATCGTCATTGCCGAGGATCGCCAGCGTCGCCTTGTCGATGATCGGGATGTCGGCGAGTTCCAGATGCGTGTGCAGCGCCGCGCCCGGATTCATCGCCGGCTCGACCACCGTGGTAAAACCCATCTTTGCGTAGAGGCAGCCGGTCTCGAAGGTCGACCAGCCGGCGTTGGACAGCGGTGTGGCCGACAGGCGCGGCAGGTGTGCCGCATGCTGCTCGGGCAGCAGCAGCCGCGCGGTGTTCACATTGCCGCCGCCGATATGCGAATGGATGTCGATGGCCCCGGCCATGACGACGCACCCGGAGGTGGAGAGGGTCCTGTTGGCCTTGCCGCCGGCCGGCGGCTCGACGATCTGCTCGTCGCGGATCCAGAGGTCGCCCTTTCCCGAGCGGCCGTTGACCGGATCGATGATGTCGCCGCCGGCGATTTTCGTCAGCATGGCGGCACCGCTTCGGCTGGAATATTGTCGGCGATCGCGCGCAGAATCGCGGCGGCGGAAGGCAGATCGGTCGGCGACCGCGCCGCGAGCGCCGTGAGCGTCCCGATGCGAGCCAAATAGCCGACGCCATCATGATCGACGCCGGCTTCGCCGACGCGGATGGTGACGGCCGCGCCGGCGACCGGCCCGGACGTCTTCGCCAGGGCGACCAAAAGCATGTCCTTGTGGGGTTTCGGCGGCGGCCACTCCGCGCTGCCGGATATCCACAAATGGCAATCCGCCTCGCCCGCGGCGATCATCCGCCCCACATCGTAGCGCCACGGATCATGCTCGGGAAAACCGCGCGAAAAACCGGTGCGCGGCGGGAGGCCGGTCATCCAGCCGGACGCGAGAGCCGCGCCCCAGCCGCTCTCGCTGGCGGTCAGATGCAGGCCGGAGGCGCGGCTGGTGGCGTTCAGGTCGCCGATCAGGCCCTGCAGCATTTCCAGCGCCAGTGCGTCCGCCGCATGGCCGGAAAACAGGAAGACGGGAAAACGTACCTCGGCAAGCGCCTTGGCGAACACGTCGAAATTCGTCACCGGCGTCGAGACCCGGCGGCCCGCGCACAAAGCCCGCAACGCGGCCAGCGTCGCCGCCAGTCCGGCCTCACCGCAGGTCAAACGCGTGGCGCTGCGCTTGCCGTTAAGCGGCGGCGTTTGCCCGCCGACCGAGAAGAAGCTGCGCTGGCCGGCGGAGGGCTGATCCGGCTCCGTAGCAGCCAGTTCAAGCAGGAACCGACGATGCGCTTCCGGCAGGTCGCCGACGATCACCACCAGATCGGCCCGCCGCCGCGTCTCGCCCGGCGAGACGACCATGCCGCCCCGGTCGGTGAACAGCGCCGTCTCGCGGGTCAGCGCCGCGCAGTCGATATGGTCATAGGCCGCACCGACACGCTCGGCGAGCGCAACCACTGCCCGCGTGCCATGCACATCCGTGTCGAAGCTGAAAACCGGGCACCGGCTGGATTGCAGAAGTTTCGCGGCCTCCTCGGCCGCGCGCTGCAAAGGCGCTTCCCGGTTGCCGATCCACGCAACCGCCATTCACTACGCTACTTTCTGGTGCCGAGTGGACATTAGACGAAAGCCACTGGGCCGGAAACCCCCACCAAAAGCCAGACTATCGAAACTTGACGCCGGGCGGCAGGCGCGCAGTGACACGGCAATACACTCCTCGGGAATTTCCCTGCGCATCCACCGTGCGAAACGGGCGGCAAACACTCTTCCATCACGTTGATCCAAACCGTCTCACAAGTCATCATAGCGACATGAAAAAACAGGGTGTGCTGCCAATCGACGTCGAACAAGCCTTGACAACCATCGGGCAACGTTTGGAAAGCGGGGAGAATGTCGAAGCGGACCTTCCCCTGGTTGTTGCTGGCATTGCCGCTTTGCCGGCAGAGAATGTAAGCCAAGCTTCGCGGGAAATTGCGCTCACCGCCAAGTTGTACCGGTGGCGCCAAGAGCCAACGATTCTCCACGGGCTGCCCCGGCGGCATCTCTCGGACAAGGAGCAATTGCTACGCCTTCCCAATCTGTCCTTTCTGTTTTTGTTCCACAGCGATGGACGGATAAGAGAAGCCGCGCTGCAGCGTATCTCAGGAGGATTGCAAAGTCCTTTTCTCTTCGCAGCAGTCGCGCTTCGATTGAACGACTGGGTCGAGGAAGTCCGGTCGGCGGCATGGGCATGTGCGCAACGCTGTTATCCGCTGACATCACCCGATGTGATTGCTGGCGCGGCTACCGCCCTGCTGTTGCGGCAAGGGAGTTGGGGGCGCTGGGGCGGAGAGCGAGAAGCCATCGAAACGGCTTTTTCGAGACCCGACGTTGCCGCGCGACTTGCCGACGATCTTGTCAATGCGCGGACAGGCCCCGCCTCGAAGGTACTGCGGGCCGCCCTGAAGCATGATACGCTCGACCCGCATCTTGAGCGTTTGGCGGCCCAAGCAAAACAGCCCTCCGTAAGAGCCATGGCTGTCCAGACGATTGCCGACATGCGGGCGAGCTGGCCCGCTGGCTTGGAGTGGAGATGGATCGACAAATCCATGGGGAAGCGCGTGCCAGTTCAGAAATTCGACTGGCGCGAGATAACTATCCTGTTGCCACGGGAACGCACGGTCAGGGCAGCAATCGTCGATCGATCTGCTCTTGTTCGAAAGGCGTCTCTCGACGCGCTCATCCGGCGCAATTTGCAAAGCGCCGAAACGCGCGAACTGGCTGTGCGGTTGGCAACGGATCCCGCTCGCTCAGTCCGAGAACGAGCCGCCTTTATTCTGTCCCGCAACAACGAGCCTTCGTCATTGACCGGCTCGAGGTAGTTCCGGATAGACGTGCCGCTCTTTTTTGCAGTCGCCTATGGGGCTACGAGTCAAACGGACCCCTCAATCATACTTGATATAGGCAAACCTCTGGTCGGTCGGCGGCGTGCCTTCCAGCGCCCCACCTTCCTTGGCCGGCTGCCACAGCACAACCTCGTCGATCTTTTTCGCCAGTTGAAAATCCTTGTCGGTGATGCCCTTGGCCGCATGGTTCTGCAGCTTGACCTCGACGAAGGCGTAGGACGCGGCAATGTCGGGGTGGTGCCAGGCGGCTTCGGCCAGGTGGCCGACGGTGTTGATCACCATCAGCGTGCCTTTCCAGCTATGGGTCTTGTACTTTCGCCTGATCCAGCCGTTTTCGTAGCGCCATTTCGGCAGCTCCTTTTCAAGCCGCTCGGCGATCTCCGCCTCCGAATAGACCCGTTCTTTCGATGTTTCGCTCATTTCCGCCTCCCTGTTCGCTCGCCGGCCTGATCCACCCGGCACCAAAGTAGAGGGAGCCCAAACGGTTTGCGCCGCTTGCTCCCCGGTCGAAAGCGGTTATCATGACCGCCAGGCACCTAAACTTCCGTGATGCTTGCATCATGCACCCATCGAGGGGTGGATGTCGAATTCTGTTACCATAAGAGTGCCTGCCCGCCTTCATCTCGGCTTCCTCGACCCCAGCGGCAACGGCGGGCGGCGGTTCGGCAGCATCGGCCTGCCACTGAGCGAGCCTGAAACCGTGCTGACGCTGTCGCGCGCCGCCGAGACGGTGGTGATCGGCCCCGAAAGCGAGCGGGCGGCCTCGCATCTGGCGGCCCTGACAAAACGGCTCGGCATCCGCGCCCAGCACCGGCTGACGATCATGGACGCCATTCCGCGCCATGCCGGCCTCGGCTCCGGCACGCAGATCGCGCTGGCGGTCGCCGCCGCGCTCAGGACCCTGCACGGCATGCCGCTCGACATAGACGACGACGCCACGCTCTTGGCGCGCGGCGGGCGCTCGGGCATCGGCATCGCCAGCTTCGACAGCGGCGGGCTGATTGTCGATGCCGGCAATGACGGCAGCGGCCGGCCGCCGCCGGTGGTGGCGCGGCTGCCTTTTCCCGAGGTGTGGCGGATCGTCCTGGTGCTCGACGACGCGCTCGACGGGCTGCATGGCGACGAAGAGATGCAGGCGTTCCGCACGCTGCCGCCATTCCCCGTCTCCGGCACCGGCGAGATCTGCCGGCAGGTGTTGACGGAGGTAATGCCGGCGCTGGTCGAGCACGACCTTTTGGCCTTCGGCGCCGGCATTTCAGCGATCCAGCACCTGGTCGGCAATCATTTCGCTCCGGCGCAGGGCGGCGTCTTCACCTCGAAGCGCGTCGAGGCCGTCATGCAGGCGCTGGCGAAGGCCGGCGCGGTCGGCATCGGCCAGAGCTCATGGGGACCGACGGGCTTCGCCTTCGCCGCCTCGCAGGCAGCCGCCGAACAGATGGTCGCGGCAGCGGCTCCGGCAGCCGGCGACCGCATCGAGATGCGAATCGTGCGCGGCAGGAACGCCGGTGCTTCGATCAGCACCACCGGCCTGAACCTCGTCGGCAGCTGACGATCGGTCCCGCGGTCTGGGAGGAAAACATGGCGCGAAAACACATTCTTCATATGATCACGCCGCTCAAGCATATGAGCCCGTTCGACGTGAACATGGCTCTTGACGCCGGCTTCGACGCGGTCGTGCCCTATGTCGGCGTCGGTCTCGACGAGGTGACAGGCCTGGTGCAGGACGCCATCTTCTCGCGCCCGCCGGATGCCGGCGCCGACACCGGCATCTTCATCGCCGGCAAGGATGTTTCTCTGGCGCTCGACATGTTCGATGCGGCGAAAAAATCCATGGTGCCGCCGTTCCAGGTCTCGGTGTTCGCCGATCCGGCCGGCTCGTTCACTACCGCCGCGGCGATGGTGGCGAAGGTCGAGAAGGCGCTGGCAAAAAAATTCGAGCGGACCTTGAAGGATACGCGGATCACCATCTTCGGCGCCACCGGCGTGGTCGGCTTCTGCACGGCGGTGATCGCTGCCAAGGAGGGCGCGAAAGTCACCATCGTCGGGCACGATGGTGCGGAGCGTGTGAAAAAGGTCGCCGCCGAGATGAAGCGCCGCTTCGGCGTCGAGGTGGCCGCCGAGGACGGTTCGTCCGAGGCGAAGAAGACGGCGCTGGCGGAAACCGCCGAGGTCATCCTGACTGCCGCTAAGGCCGGCGTGCAGGTCATCTCGCAGGCGCATCTCAAGGCCGCGGGAAAACTGCTGATCGCCGCCGACGTCAATGCCGTGCCTCCCGCTGGCGTCGAGGGGCTTGGCGTGCATGCCAATGGCGATCCGATCGATGGCAGCGGCGCTGTCGGCATCGGCCCGCTTGCCATCGGCAATGTGAAATACAAGGTGGAGTCCGGCCTGTTCAAAAGAATGATAGAAGCCGACAAGACCGTCGCCTACGATTTCCAGGATGCATTCTCCCTTGCCCGCGAGTTCGCCAAATAGCGCCGTCATGATCGCCGCGATCTCGGGACGGGCGCTGGCCGCCGCCGCAAGGCGCGCTGGTTATCGCCCGCTCGTCGCCGACCTTTTTCGAGACAACGACACGGTGGCGCTGTCGGAGCGCGCAATCATGCTGCCGGGCGGCCTCGCCAATGGCATCGACCACAAGCGGCTGCCCGACGCCTTGCTGGAACTGGCGGCGGGCGAGCCGGTCGAGGCGCTGGTGCTGGGCTCGGGGTTCGAGCGCGAGCCGACAATCGTCGACGTTCTCGCACGGCATTTTCCGCTGGCCGGCAACCACGCCGCTGCGATCGGCCATGTGAAGGATCCGCGGAAGCTGGCGGACGACTGCGCCGCGCTCGGTATCCCGCACCCCGAATTCCGCTGGGAGACGCCGCCCGATCCGGAAAACTGGCTGGTGAAGACGGCGGGCGGTGCCGGAGGCGGCCATGTCGCGCGGGCGAATGGCGCCGCGCTGAAGCCGAACCGCTATTTCCAGCGCTTCGTGCGAGGCCAAAACATCTCGGCGCTGTTTCTCGCCGACGGGAAGACGGCTGACATCGTCGGCTTCAGCCGGCAGTGGACCTCACCTGCCCCCGGCGCGCCGTATCGTTACGGTGGCGCGGTGCGGCTGCGCCGCTTCGACCGGCAGGATGCCGCCACCATCGGCGGCTGGCTGTCCGGACTGACGCTGCGCGCCGGGCTCACCGGCCTGTGCAGCGCCGATTTCATCCGCGGCGACGGCGGCTACCATCTGGTCGAGATCAATCCCCGTCCGGGTGCCACGCTCGACATTTTCGACAGCGCCGAGGCGCCACTCCTGAAGGCGCATATCGAGGCCTGTCGCGGAAAGTCATTCCGCGTGCCGCGTTTCGACGACTGCATGGCGGCGCTGATCACCTATGCCTCGCGGCCGGTCGAACGGTTTCCGAAAATCGCCTGGCCGGACTGGACGGCGGACCGTCAACCGGCCGGCAGCCCCCTTGCCGCCGGCGACCCGGTCTGCACCGTTTTCGCGCGCGGGGCCAGCGCCGCGGGCACGCGGCGCGCGGCGGAAGCGCATGCGGCTCGGCTCAGCCGCCATTGGGAGGGAGAGCGCATATGAAAGATGGATCGGCTTTCCTCAACGACACTGCGCAGCGCATCGCCGACGGCATGATTCGCGACGCAGAGCGGCTGCGGGTCACGGTGGCAAAAGGGCCGCTCGGCGAAACGCTGATCGACGCCGGTGCGAAGGTCGAAGGCAGCGTCGAGGCCGGATTGCGCATGGCGGAAGCGTCGATGGGGGGCCTCGGCACGATCTCGGCTATGCTCGACCGCGCCTCGGAAAAATGGCCGTATACGATCGAAGTGCGCTCGTCGCAGCCGGTGATCGCCTGCCTCGGAGCGCAATATGCGGGATGGAACCTCTCCGGCGACGGCTATTTCGCCATGGGCTCCGGCCCGGCGCGGGCGCTGGCGCGGGTCGAGCCGCTCTACGAGACGCTGGCCTATCGCGACGAGGCGGCATCCGCCGTGCTGATCCTGGAGACTGCCTCGCCGCCGCCACAGGCCGTGGTGGAAAAGGTGGCCAGGGCAACGGGCCTGCCAACAGACAAACTGACCTTCCTCTACGCGCCGACCCAAAGCCTGGCCGGCACGGTGCAGATCGTGGCTCGGTCGCTGGAAGTCGCTCTGCACAAGGCCAACGATCTGAAATTCCCGATTGCCAACATCGTCGACGGCATCGCCGCCGCCCCCCTGCCCGCGCCGCATCCGGACTTTTTGACCGCCATGGGCCGCACCAACGACGCCATCATCTATGGCGGCAGCGTGCAGCTTTTCGTGCGCGGGCCGGCGGAGGCGGCGCGTGAACTGGCCGAGCGCCTGCCCAGCCACACCTCGCGCGACCACGGAAAGCCATTCAAGGAGATCTTCAAGCAGTTCAAGGGCGATTTCTACGCCATCGACCCGCTGCTGTTCAGCCCGGCGCGGGCGATCGTGACGGCGATCGACAGCGGCGAGACGTTTCGCACGGGCCGGATCGATGCGGACATGCTGGAACAGAGTCTGGGGTAGAGTGGTGGTGCGCAAAAATCTGCTGACGGCGCTCCGTCGCATTCCTCTCACGGCAACTACCGCATGATCCCCCGCATCCTCATCGTCAACGACCGCTCCGGCCCACGCTCGAAAAGCCTTGCGTCGCGGCTGCGCAAGCGCGGCGCGATCGTGCGCAGCGTGCCGCTGGCCGCGATCGGTTTCGACACGCAGGCGCCGGACGGGCTTGCCATTCCAGCCTTCGGCGGCGCGCTGCCGCATGCCGTGCTGGTGCGCTCGATCGAAGGCGGCTCGTTCGAGGCGGTGACGCGGCGGCTGGGCGTGCTGCATGCCTTCGCAAAACTCGGAGTGCCCGTCTGGAACTCCGCGCAGGCCATCGAGCGCTGCGTCGACAAGTCGATGACGACGTTTTTGCTCAAGACTGCCGGCCTGCCGACGCCGAAAACTTTCGCGGTCGAGGGGCCGGCCGCCGCGCAGGCGATTGCGGAACGTGAACTGCCGAACGGTCCGCTGGTGCTGAAGCCGCTGTTCGGCGCGCAGGGGCGCGGCATAAAACTGATCCGCGCGCTTTCCGACCTGCCCGCTTCGGAAGAAGTCGGCGACGTCTATTATCTCCAGCATTACGTGCCGCGCCCCGGCCCGCCCTTCCGCGATTTCCGCGTGTTCGTCTGCGGCGGCGAGGCCGTGGCGATGATGAGCCGGCGCGGCGGCGACTGGATCACCAACGTCAACCGGGGCGCCACCCCGGAGCCGATTTCCGGATCGGACGAGGCGGACCTGACTGGCCTCGCGGTCGCGGCGGCCGCCGCCGTCGGCGCGGATTTTGCCGGCGTCGACATCATGCGTGCCGCCGACGGGCAATTGACGGTGCTGGAGGTTAACAGCATGCCGGCCTGGTCCGGGCTGCAATCGGTGGTCAGCGTCGACATCGCCGACGCGATCGCGGCCGCCCTGCTGAAATTCCTCGCCGACCGCGCCGAGAAGATGGCGGCGCCGCGCCCATACCGTTTCGCATCGCCGGCAAATTCCTGAGATGCTTTCGCGCGACGTTCTGCGAACCGCCTACGAGGATTCGTGCCGTCTGGAGATCGAAGCGCTGAAACCCGGCAACGTGCATGTCTTCGCCGATGGCCACCGCATGTCGGTGTCGCAGTTCCTGGAGAGTGCGCGCGTTTCCTCGCCGCCGCTGACCGATCCCGTCCTGCCGGTGGGCAGGCGTATGCTGGAAGCGGTGCGGGCGACGCAGCGGGCGGTTTCCACCAACACAAATCTCGGGATCATTTTGCTGTGCGCGCCGCTGATCCGCGCTGCCGAGCGCGGGCAAAGCGATCTGCACTGCGGCTTGCGTTCCGTTCTCGCTTCCCTGGATATGGACGATACGAAGTCGGTGTTCGAGGCGATCGTCGCCGCCTCGCCCGGCGGCCTCGGCTCGGCGGGCGACAACGACGTGCGTGACGAACCCAAAATCTCGCTGCTCGAAGCGATGCGCGAGGCCGCCGGGCGGGATCTCATCGCCCGACAATATGCCAATGGTTTCGACGATATTTTCGGGCTCGGCTTGTCAGCAATGAATGCCTCGCTGGCGCGTGGCGAAGCCGGCATGTGGCCGACGATTGCGATTTACATGACGTTCCTGACAAGCTTTCCGGACAGCCACGTCGCCCGCAAGCACGGCGGAGAAACCGCCGAAAAGGTGCGGGCGGAGGCACAAGCCGTGCGCGCCGCGCTCGACGAGCAAAACAACGACGCGGCGCGCACAAAACTGCTGGCGGATTTCGACCGCGACCTCAAGGCGCGCGGCATCAATCCCGGCACCTCGGCCGACCTGACGGTGGCTTGTCTTTTAGTCCACATCCTTGTCGATCAACTTGCGCAATCGGGTCGTTGATGATTGAATTTTGCAGCGGGGGATATCCTTCCGCGGCTATCTAGCCAACCGGTCCGGGCAAAAAATCCGGATGCTGCCAACAAGGATAGTCGTCCATCGAGCGCCCGCTCGGTTGCGGCGTCTTGGACTCCATAAATTGTGTCTCGGAGGAAAACTGGCATGGCAAAGATCTCTAAAGTTCTGGTCGGCGAGTCGCTTATCGGCGACGGCAATGAAGTCGCCCATATCGACCTTCTGATTGGCCCGCGGGGGAGCGCGGTCGAATCGGCGTTCTGCAACGCGCTGACCAACAACAAGGACGGCTTTACCTCCCTGCTGGCGGTGATCGCACCCAATCTGCAGTGCAAGCCCAACACCGTGATGTTCAACAAGGTGACGATCAAGGGCGCCAAGCAGGCGGTCCAGATGTTCGGCCCGGCGCAGTTCGCCGTCGCCAAGGCGGTACAGGACAGCGTCGCGGATGGCACCATCCCCGCCGAGGAAGCCGACGACGTGTTCATCTGCGTCGGCGTGTTCATTCACTGGGAAGCCAACGACGACGCAAAAATCCAGGACTTCAACTATCGCGCCACCAAGGAAGCGATCCAGCGCGCCGTGACCGGCAAGCCGACCGCCGCCGAGGCGACTGCCCAGCGGGACAAGGTGAAGCATCCGTTCGGCGCCTAGACAAGAGACAACCCCGCACAGGTAAAACCCCCAGCGGAGCCGGAGGGTCTGCTGCGCCGGTTGAAAAAGCTCTTGGGTCTCTGATCCCGGGCCTCGAATGGCGACATTCGGGGCCTTCCCTCCCGAAGGTCCCGCGGCCTTTGGAGCGGTTGGAGTTGTGCCTACCCCTCGCCCAGCGACGCCAGTTGCTGGGCAGTAAGGGTGTTGTCGTGCAGCGAAGTAGCGACCAGCGCACCGGCAATACCCAGCGACGCCAGCGCAGCGATATCGTCCATGTTGCGCACGCCTCCGGCGGCGATGATTTCGCGTTCGCCTGCCCTCGCCTTGATCTCCGCAAGCCGCGCGATATCCGGCCCGGCGGCGGTACCGACCTTCGCCAGCGTCATGACGATCACGCGGTCCGGCCACAGTGCCGGATCGTCGAGAATGGATGGCGGACCGCGAAAGCCATCGGCGAAGAAATCCAGCGACAGGATCAGGTTTTGACGGTCGCGGAAGCGCCGAAGCAGGGTTTCGTCACGCTGCGATTCGGAGCCGAGCACCGCGTATTTTCCCGGCATCGCCAAGGCTGCGGCAAGCTCGGCATCGCCGGCGATGCCGGCGTCGACCCAGAGTTCGGGCGGCTCCGGCATGGCGCGCAACCGGGTCAGCGCGGCTTCGTTGGCCGGGCGCCCCTCGATGGCGTCGAGATCGGCGATGTAGAAGGTGGAAAACGGATGCAGGGTGCGCAGCCCCTCGGCGACCGCCACCGGGTCCGCGCTGGCGCTGAGCGGCGTGACGATCGGCCTGTAGTCCTCCCGCCGGCCGCGCGCGGCGCGGACGACGACCCCGCCTTTCAAGTCCAGAACCGGAATGATACGCAACGCTGCCATTCGTCCACCCTTGTCATGAAAGCCTGAAGCTTGCCAAACGGAAAAAAGATTGTCGCCGGCTTCGACGTCGGCGGCGCGCATCTGAAAGTGGCCCGCGTCGAAAATGGCCGCGTCGTCGCCGCCGCCTCCGTCGCCATGCCGCTGTGGCAGGGGCTCGACAGGCTGGAGGCCGCCTTGCACGAGACCGCGTCGCTCTACGCCGGCAGCGACCTCAACGCCTTCACCATGACGGGCGAATTGGCGGACATCTTTCCCTCGCGTGACGAGGGCGTAGCCACGCTGCTCGACCGGATTTCATTCCATTTTCCAGGGGGCGAGAAGCTGATCTATGCTGGCCGCTCCGGCTTCGTCGGCGTCAACCGCGCCGCTTCCCTGCCGGCCGATGTCGCCTCGGCCAACTGGCATGCGACCGCCGCGCTGGTGGCGCGACTCAAGGGCGATGCGCTGTTTGTCGACATGGGCTCGACCACCACCGACATCATCCTGGTCCGCGACGGTACCGTCGCCAGCCAGGGCTACACCGATGCCGAGCGGCTCTCGACGGGAGAACTCGTCTATACCGGCTTCACCCGCACCTTCCTGTTCGGCGTGGCGTCGTCGGCACCGGTGCGCGGGCAGATGACGCCGCTGATGAACGAATATTTCGCCTCGATCGCCGATGCGCACCGCATCCTCGGCGTGCTCGACGAAGCCGACGACAAGCACGCTTCCGCCGACGGCCGGGCGAAAACGGTCGCCGGTTCGACCGCCCGGCTGGCGCGCATGGTGGGACGCGACGCCGGCGATCTTTCGCTACGCGAATGGCGCGACATCGCCGCGTGGTTCAGCGAACAGCAATTGCGCTTGGTGCATGATGCGGCGTTCCGCGTCGCCGGCGCGCTGCCGGACGACGCGCCCATCGCCGCCGCCGGCACGGGCCGCTGGCAGATCAAACGGCTGGCTGCGCGCATGGAGCGCCGCTTCATCGACCTCGCCGACATCATCCCGGCCGGCGACTCCGTGCGGGGCGAGGCGAGCAATGCCGGCCCCGCGACCGCCATCGCGCTTTTGGCGGGCGCCGTGTCATAAAAGCGGAACGGGCTTCGCGGCCGGGCGTTCATCCCAGGACTCAGGGAGGGACTTCGCATGATACGTTTCATTCTCGCCCTGCCGCTTGTCGTGACGGCCACTCCGGCGTTCGCCCAGAACGATGGCCAGACTGCCTTCAACACCAACTGCCGCATGTGCCACACGATGAAAGAGGGCGACAATCGCCAGGGCCCCAGCCTCGCCGGCGTGTTCGGCCGCAAGGCGGGATCGCAGCCGGGCTTCAACTATTCGCCGTCCCTGAAGCAGTCCGGCATCACTTGGGACGAGGCCAATCTCGACAAGTTCATCGCCAATCCCGAGCAGGTGGTGAACGGCAACACGATGAAACCCTATGGCGGCATGAACGACGCCGCCCAGAGGAAGGTGATCGTCGATTTCCTAAAGTCAGGCGGGTAGCAGCAAGCCTGAATCCATGTGCGCTTGATGTGGGGCGGCATGTGCATATATTGTGCTTTGAAATGAGGCACATCATGGTTCAGGCGCAGCTTGCACGCAACGCAATGATTTCCGGCTTCATGGACAGCCTTCAGGAACCGCGAACCCCTTATATCTCGCCAAAGCGTCTTTCGAAGGTATTGGGCGTGAAAATCGCGAGCCTCGCGGAACTGACCGGTGTTCATCGCAACACGCTGCGAAATCCGTCTTCCGAACGCCTGCAAGGCAGGATGCGGGAAATGGTGAAGGTCATTACGGCAGCGACCGAACTCGCCGGCGATATCGACAAGGCGATCTACTGGTATCGCAACGAGCCGATCGCGGACTATGGCCATCGCACCGCCGCCGAACTTGTCGCGGAAGGCCACGCCGAAGCGGTCCTTGCCTATATTCGCGATCTCGAAAACGGCGCGCGCGGATGAAAGTCGTCCGCGTCGGTCCCGATGCGGTTTTTCATCGATATCTGACGCCCAAATGGGCTTTTTTGCCAACGAGCGGCGCGGGCGCGGCGGCTGATGGAGGCCGTTTCAACCGGCCGGGTGTTGAGGCTCTGTATCTCGCGCGCGCCGCTCAGACGGCGCTCGACGAATATCGCCAGGACGCAAGCATAACGCCGCCGGCGATGCTCGCGGCCTACAAGATCACGCTCTCCCAGGTCGTCGACCTTTCGCAGGGCTTCGACCCCGATGTTTGGGACGCCGCCTGGGCGCAATGGGACTGCCCATGGCGCGAAGTCGCGCGCATTCACAAGAAGATACCGCCGTCCTGGAAGCTTGCCGATCAGGTCATCACCGCGGGCATGCAGGGAATCCTGTTCCCGTCGCTGCGTCATGCCGGCGGAACGAACCTCGTCATATTCCCGGCAAACCTGTTCGGCGGAGATGGTGTCGAGGTTCATGACCCGGACCAGCGCCTGCCGCGCGATCAGTCATCATGGCCGTGACGCGCGATGAGGGCCGGACCGGCGGCCCGCGAGGGCGGCTTTGCCCGACCGATCTCTTTTCGGGCTCAGGCGCCTCGACCGTCCTGGCCGTCCGCCGCGCTGGCGAGATGCTTTGTCACCCGTTCCATCAACCAGCCCCAGGCTTCCTTCTCGTCCGGTCCCGCGGTCTTTTCGATGCTGATCGTCAGATAGCCGATCTCGGCCTCGATCTTTTCGCGCGGCAGCATGGTCAGGCGGCTGACCAGGATGGCGAGTTCCAGCACCGCCGCCCTGGCGCGGTTGAAGCCGGTGAAGGGCGCATGGGTGCCCTCCCCGACTACGCGGCAGAAATGGCGGGGCCGCACCGGATCGTCCGAGACGTTCTTCACCTTCAACACCGAATGCGCGAGTGCTGCTTCGAGGCGCGGCACCGGGCAGTTTTCGACCGGCACGGTCGGCCAGTCGCGGCGGCCGGTGAGGCAGCCGGCAAAGATACGCACGTCGTCCGTATAGCTGGCGACGGCGAAGGGCACGGCTGCCAGATTGTCGAGCGTCACCGAGGGACGGAACGGCGCGATCACCCAGCCGTCGCGCTCGGCAATGATGCCGATCGGCGCGATGTGGACCTTGCCCGCACGGTCGACGGTGGTGATGATCGACTCGCGAATGTAAGGCACAACTAACGCTCCTTCTTCGCCTTCAGCGTATGACCGGCTTCGGCCAGGCGCGTGCGGTTCTGTTCCGGCGCGGGCGCGGCGACGCCGAAATCCAGCGGCTCGTCCTGCACGTAGCGTTTTCCCAGCCGCCAGGCGATCTCGGCCTTCATCAGCTCCGCGCCGAGATAAAAGGCGTGCGCCCCGTCCGCCTCGACGCCGAGACCGGCGAACAATTCGAAGGCGTCGCTGGCGACCGCATGGCCCTTGCTATTGAAGATGTGGATGCCGTCCTCGGCCGTCATGATGCGGAAATTGGCGTCCCGCACATCGGCGGCCAGCGCCTCGATGTCGGCGACGGTCGCCGGGAACGGTTTTCGGTCATGCACCTGCAACAGGCCGGAATGGTAGCTGCGCGGCAGCGCGCCGTCGGCGCGGGCGGCAAACAGGATGCGGCGGGCGAGATCGTGCTCCTCGACGGTGCGCACCGTGTGCGGGCTGACATGGACGGTGAGAACGTTGCGGATATCGAGTTCGGAACAGATGCCGGCGAGCACCGCGGTGATGCCGGAGGTGTCGGCATCGGTCAGCTCTGTCAGGTTGCCGGTGCCCATCATCAGTTCGACCTCCGCCCAGCGGCGCCGCGCCTCGATGAAGCGGCCGAGCGAGGCGGCGAAACCGAAATGGATCGGGTCGAGCACCGGATCGGCGATGAATTTTATCCCGGCCCTTTCCGCCGCCTCGATGGCGCGACCGAGCGAATCGAGATCGCCGGGGATCGCCGGGATCAGCACCGGCACGACCGGATAATCGAAGGCGAGCGGCAGCGTGTTCTCGTCCAGGCTCAACACGAAATCGGCGCCGGCCTGCGCGCCGATGCGAAGCTCCTCGATGTTGGCCGAATCGACGCTGACAGAAAACCCTTCGCCTTTCAGCATGCGCACGACCTCGCCGAGCAGCGGGAACGGCGTTTCCGGCAGGCAGCCGAGGTCGATGACGTCCGCCCCTGCCGCCGCCAGTTTTCGCGCGCGGGCAAGCAGCGCGTCGAGCGACAGCCCCGAAGCATCGACGATCTCGGCAAAGATCTTCATGGCGTGGCGCGAGAGGTCGGGTGGCTGGCCGGCGCGGCCTAGAAACGCCGGCAGGTCGGCGACCTCGTCCGGCCCGCGCACGAAGGGAATGCCGAAATGCGCGGACAGTTTGTCGAGATCGCCTCGGTATCGGCCGGGCAGGATGACGCGGTCCGCGCCTTCCGGCAGGTTCAGCCGGCGCTTGATGATCTCCTCCGTCATCAGCGCCGCGACCTTCACGCCGATGTCGACGATTTCCCACGAAAACGCCGTCTCGCCGAGGCCGGAAAGCAGCCGCTCCAGCCGCGCCTTGGCGAGATGGCCGGTGAGGAAGACCAGCCGCTCAGGCATGGGTGTTTCGAAAGAAGGCTAAAGATATCGTTTGGAGCCCCTGAAGCACCCCCACTCCGGCCCTTCGGGCCACCTCTCCCCCTACCCGGGGGAGAGGAAGGCAGCGCCTGCGATAGGAGCCAACCTTGCGGCCGTACTTCCTCTCCCCCGGGCAGGGGGAGAGGTGGCCCATAGGGCCGGAGTGGGGGTGGTTGGATAATGTGCGCCCTTCCCTACCCATCAGCTTCCAGCTCCGCCCTGCGCCGCTCCACCGCCGCCCGCAATTCGGCCAGCGATTCCACCACGAGCGTGCGCTCGAAACTCTTCAGCCGCTCGGTGTTGTCGAGGTCGATCTTGCGCGGATAGACCTTTACCAGCCCGTGCGGGGCCATGGTCTCCAGTTCCGGGGCGGTGTCGCAGGCAAAGACGATCGAGGGGACACGGCATTTTCCGGCCTGCGCGAACACGTTGGTGGCCAGCGTGTCGGAAATGCCCCAGACGCATTTCGCCACCGTGTTGGAACTCGCGGGCGCCACCACCACCGTGTGATAGACGCCGTGATAGAACTCGCCGACGGGAATGGCGCTTGCCGTCTTGTCGTGCAGCACGCGCATCGTGTCGGGAAAGTCGAGCTTCAGCTTGTACATGCGCAAAACTTCGTTCGCGGCCTTCGACACGAACACGTCACAATGCTCCAGATCGCGGATCATCTGGAAGCTCTCGGTAAAAAAGTGGCCGGAGCCGGTCAGCACCCAGGCCCAGCGCGGGGCATGCAGTATGGTCATTCCCTAAGCTGTCCTGCGAAGCCGGCCGGATGCAAGAGCGACCAAAGTGCCGGGCAGTTTTCCCGACGCGAAATCCGCCGCGGCAATCGCCGCATCGCGCGGTCCGGCAAGACGAAGCGCCACGTTTTCCGGCAATATCGACGGCAGCGCCGCGTCAACCACGCTCCGTTCCGAGAGGCTGGCGACGTCATCCGATTCGGAAAAATCGTCCGTCTGCTTGATCAAAAGCAGCGTCTCTGCGCCAAGCTGGGCGGCGAGCCAGGCAGCGAGCGAATCCGAGGTTACGTCCCAGGATTGCGGGATTTCCGGCGCCGACAAGGCCATCTCCGACGGCATCCAGACGGCCACCTTGCCCCGCGCCAGCACAGCGCCGATCTCCTGCTGCGAGCGGGCCGGCGCAAAACGCCCGTCACGGTCGAGGATGATTTGCCCGAACTGCTCCATGGCGAGGATCGCCATTTTGTGCGCGGCCGCATCGGAAAACCCCATGTCGCGGTGCGCCTCCCGCACCGTGTCGGCGAAAGGACCGCCGCCGGGCACGACAACCAGCGGCATGCTGCCGCCTGCCAGCGCGGCGATCCAGAGATCAAATTCCGCTGCTTGGATCGCTTGCGAAGTTACCCCCACCCCTAGCCCCTCCCCACAAGGGGGAGGGGGACAAGCTTGCATATCCGCTCGGTGCAAACCTTCGACGGTTTCGCTCAGCGTTGCAGCCGCATGATCCCCCTCCCCCTTGTGGGGAGGGGTTAGGGTTGGGGGTATAGGTCGAACAGGTTCATCGCGAATTTCAGGATACGACCGCCCTGCCGTGCTGCCGCCGAGCTTGACGACAATCGGCTTCACGAACCGATGCCCTTCTGGCCGAAGCCGGAAAACGTCTTGTCGTCGCCGGCAATGCCGCCCGACGCCCCACCGGACGACAGGCTGGAAGATTGCTGTTTGGCGCGCTTGCGTTCGATCTCGACACCGACGCCGCCCGGCCCGAGCTCCAGCTTCTGCACGCTGACGGTCACCCGCATGACGCGCGGGTCCTCCAGCACAGCAGCCGCCACCTGCTCGGCCAGCGCCTCGCTGAGTTCCACGTGGCCGCGCGCCACGATGGTGCGGATGCCGTCCATGATGATGTCGTAGGAAACGATGTGCCGCATGTCCTCCGGATTGCTGGTCATGCGCTGCACGTCGGCGGTGACGTCGAAGCGCACCTTCTGGGTGTGGCCGTGCTCGAAACTGTAGGCGCCGATCTGCACCGGCAGGACGAAATCCCGGACGAAAATCTTGTCGGTGCCGAGCGCCGGGTCGCCGGCGCCGGGCGAATAGCCGCGCGCCGCCAGCAGCCGGTAGTCCACGGTCGCCGACTGGTCTAGCTGCCGCTCTTCCGGAATCAGCGAACGGATGCCGGCCACCGCCTCTGCGTCGATCGCCGCCATGCGCCCCGACTGGCCGCAGAGCGCGCCGCGAAAACCCAGGAAATCCGGCGCGAACGGCAGCAGCCTCGGAATATCTGGCGCTTCCAGCGAGCCGGCGAGGCCGACCTTCATGCCAAGCTCGCGCACTTTTCCCACGAAAGCCGGCATGCGCTCCGGCGGCATGTGGTCGAGCAGCCGACCATTTGCCTTGTCGGCCGTGTCGACCATCGCGGCGTGGAAACCGCTTTGCGCGAACACCGGCAGCAGGTTGAAATCGGGTTTCCGGTCGGCGAACAGCACGGCGACCAGTTTCGTGCGCCGGGCAAGCGGCGCCAGCGTACGGGCGCAGGCGGCCGCCTCGTCGGAAGGGAAGAACCCGACCTTGACGTAGCCGACACCGGTCGCCGCGATCTCCTCCGCCTTGGTGCGGATCGTGTAGGGATGCATCGGCAGGTCGCCGCACACCGCGCTGGTTTCGGCGCGCGTGCCGACGGCGGACACCGTCTGGCGGACGGTCTCCGTCGCCACCGCGCCGAGCGCGCCGGCATTAGGGTTCTTGAGGTCGACGATGTCAGCGCCGCCGGAGATCGCGATCTCGGCTTCCGCGATCCCTGTGACGCTGGCCAGCATTTTTGTCATTTCTTCAACTTCTCCAGCCTTGCCGACAGCACTCTTCGGTAAAGAAAATCGATGGCGCGCCGCCAGGATTCGTCGGTGTTGCCGCGCATGTCCACCACCGCGCTGGTCAGCGGCGTGGACGACGCGGCGTCACGCACCCGAACATTCATGCTGAGCACAAGTTCCGAAACCTTGTAGACGACACCGGTCACCGCATAGTCGGCGCCGAGTTCGCGCGCAAAATCGTCGGTGCAATCGCCGCAGGATTGCAGATTGGCGGCAGCAACCTTTGTCGCGACGGGCGCGGTGTCGATCACCTCGAAGCCTGACTTGGCCAGGGAGTCGCGCAACTCCCGCGTCACCTCGTCCAGCCGCTTCTGCTCGGCCTCGTGCTTGTCCGGCGTACCGGGCACGACATCGCCCCGCGCCAGTTCGAAGGGGAAGACCGCGACCTTCTGAGTGGCGGCCGCCGCACCCGTCAAAACGCAGATGCCAAAAGCTGCCGCAAAAAGTGAACTTATCGGGGTTGCGATTGTATGAAGCTTGGCTAAGCTCATCTTGGCACCGGAATTTCGTAGCGTTTTGCCCCGCCTAGGCGGGGCGGCGAGGCATTTGGATATGAAGAGCATGGTGCCGAATACTCTTGCGGTCTTCATCGGACTTTTTTTGGCAAGCGTCAACGTATGCGCGGTTGCCGCGCAGGAAGCAGCGCCGCAGCCCAAACCCGCAGCAAGCGCCAAGCCGGAAAAACCGGTCACCGACATCAGGATCGGCTATCTGCGCGCCTATGCGCCGCAACTCGCATTGTCGGTGCTCGACACGGTTCCGCGCGACGAGGGCGTGGCGGGCGCCAATGTGGCGATTGGCGACAATAACACCACCGGCAAGTTTTTGGGCCAGCAATTCACGCTTGACGTCACCGAAGTGAAGCCGGACGCCGATGTCGTCCCCGTGTTCAACGAGATGGTCGCAAAGGGCGACCGCTACGTGTTGACCGACCTGTCGGCAAAACAGCTTCTGTCGATCGCCGACCTCGCCCGCGACAATGGCGTGCTGCTGTTTAACGTCGGCGCCACCGACGACAGTCTGCGCGAGGAAGACTGCCGGGTGAACGTCTTCCACACCGCGCCGACGCGCAGCATGCTGGCCGACGGGCTGGCGCAATACCTGATCTGGAAGCAGTGGCGCAAATGGGTGCTGGTCTACGGCTCGCATGAGCGCGATCAGCTATTCGCCGACGCGTTGCGCCGAGCCGCCACCCGCTTCGGCGGCGAGATCGTCGCGGAAAAGGAATTCAAGGACACCGGCACGGCGCGGCGCACCGATTCCGGCGTCGTGCAGATCCAGCGGCAATTGCCCGTCTTCATGCAGGATTTGCCCGACCACGACGTGGTTCTGGTCGCCGACGAGAGCGAGGTGTTCGGCACCTACGTCCCCTTCCGCACCTGGATTCCGCGGCCGGTCGCCGGCACGGCGGGGCTGGTCCCATCGGGTTGGCACCCCGCCAGCGAGCAATGGGGCGGCTCGCAGATCCAGAACCGCTTCGCCAAGGCGAACGGCCGGCGCATGCTGTCGAAGGACATGGCCGCCTGGACGGCGGCGCGCATCATCGGCGACGCGGCCACCCGAACGCAAGGCGCCGATCCGGCCAAGATCGAGGCTTTCATCCGCGACGACAAATTCTCGATCGCCGCGTTCAAGGGCCAGAAGCTGACGTTCCGCAAATGGAACTGGCAGTTGCGCCAGCCGATTTTTCTCGGCGACGGCCGCTCGGTGGTGACGACCTCGCCACAAGAGGGTTTTCTGCACCAGTTTTCCGAGTTGGATACGCTGGGCGTCGACCAGCCCGAGACCAAATGCGTGCTGAAATAACAATGACTAACGGGAGGAATTTGATGCGAACGAGCCTTTCCGCTCTCGCCGTGATGGCGGGGCTGGGATTCCTGGCCAGCCCTGCCTCGGCCTACACGGTCTACGTCTCCAACGAGAAGGACAACACCGTCACCGTCCTCGACTCGGCGACCATGCAGGTCACCAAGACCATCAATGTGGGGCAGCGGCCGCGCGGCATCACCATCTCGCACGACGGAAAATTCGTCTATCTCTGCGCCAGCGACGACGACACGATCGAGGTGATCGACACCGCGACGCTGCAGATCGTCGACACGCTGCCCTCCGGCCCCGACCCGGAGTTGTTCGTGCTCTCGCCCGACGGCAAGACGCTCTACGTGGCGAACGAGGACGACAATCTTGTCACTGTCATCAATCTGGAATCGAAATCGGTGCTGTCGGAAATCCCGGTCGGCGTCGAGCCGGAGGGCATGGGCGTCAGCCCCGACGGCAAGACCATCGTCAATACGTCGGAAACGACGAACATGGCGCATTTCATCGACACCTCGACGCATGAGATCACCGACAATGTGCTGGTGGATTCGCGGCCGCGCTTCGTCGAGTTCAAGCCGGATGGCTCGGAAGCCTGGGTGAGCGCCGAGATCGGCGGCACGGTGTCGGTCATCGACAACGCGACGCGCGAGGTGAAGCACAAGATCACCTTCGAGATCCCAGGCCTGCGCGCGGAGGCGATCCAGCCGGTTGGCGTGCGCATCACCGCCGACGGCAAGAAGGCCTATGTTGCGCTCGGGCCGGCCAACCGTGTCGCAGTGATCAACACCGAGACCTACGAGGTCGAGAAATACGTGCTGGTCGGGCAGCGCGTCTGGCAGCTCGCCTTCACGCCGGACCAGAAGACCATCATCAGCACCAACGGCGTGTCCAACGACATCACCTTCATCGACGTGGCCACCGACGAGCCGGTGCAGTCGGTGACGGTGGGGGCACTGCCGTGGGGCGTGGTCGTTTCCCCGAACTAACCAAAAGAATCAGGCAAAGAGCAAAAGGGTAGGAAATCATGAGAAAATTTCGGGCAATCGCTTTCGCGTCGCTGATCGGGCTGGCGTTCGCTCACGGGCAGGTGTGGGCGCAGGACGCGGACGACGACGATGACAAGTCGGCTGCCACCGAACAGGCAGCCCCGGCCGCGGCCGAGAAGCCGACCCGCGCCAGCAAGGATGTGCCGGAGCTCATCCTCGGCTCCAAGGAGGACCAGTTCACCGTTAACCAGAAGGACTTCAACCTCATCGCCGGCCAGGGCTATCGCTGGAAGATCACGGCGGCGGGCGGGCTGGAATACAAGTTCAACACCGACCTGTTCCGCAATGTCTGGAACAATCAGATCGTCATCAACGACCTCGAAGTGCATATGAACGGTGCGCCGGCCTGGCTGGAATTCGACGCCGACGGCACGATCCAGGTGCAGTTCACCACGGTGCGCCCTGGTGTCTACACCTGGTCGGTGCCGGACCTCGCAGACAAGGGCATGAAGGGCACCATTACCATAAAGTAGGAACTGGCATGGGCCGCCCGCCGCGCTAGTTTCGGCTGCGCGGCGGGAGGGCGCACAAATGCAACAGATGACCGCCCTCGATCAGGCAAACGGCATCGCGGCGCTCGACGTCGCTGCTGTCAGCCATGCCTATGGCCCCAAGAAGGCGCTGGACAACGTCACCTTCTCGATCGCGCCCGGCACCTTCACCGTGTTGCTGGGGCTCAACGGTGCCGGCAAGACCACGCTGTTCTCGCTGATCAGCCATCTCTACGACACGCGGCAAGGCACGATCCGCATCTTCGGCCACGACGTGACCCGCGCCTCCGGCGAGGCGCTGCGGCGGCTGGGCATCGTCTTCCAGGCGCGCACGCTCGACCTTGACCTCAGCGTCCACCAGAACCTTTCCTACCATGCCTCGCTGCACGGCATCGGCTCCAGCGAAGCGCGAAAACGCATCGATGCCGTGCTGGAGACCGTCGACATGAGCGGCCGCCTGCATGACAAGGCGCGCAGCCTATCGGGGGGCCAGATGCGGCGCGTCGAGATTGCGCGCGCGCTGCTGCACCGGCCGCACCTGCTGCTGCTCGACGAGGCCACTGTGGGGCTCGACGTGCAATCGCGCGCGGGCATTCTTGCCGATATCCGCCGGCTGGTGGCAAGCGAAGGCATCAGCGCCTTCTGGGCGACGCATCTGATCGACGAAGTGGACGAGCGCGACCATGTCGTAGTGCTTTCGGACGGCAAGGTCGTCGCAAGGGGCCTCGTGGCCGATGTCATCCGCGAGACTGGCGCGGTGACGATCGGCGAGGCCTTTTCGGCGCTTGCTGGAAAGAGGGCGCGAGGATGAGTGTTATCTTGGGTGTGTCTAATCCTCTCCAATCCGGCTTCGCCGACTCGTTTCGGCAGCACCCCCTCACCGGCCCTTCGGGCCACCTCTCCCCCTGCCCGGGGGAGAGGATCGCAGCTTCGACGATTGGCGCCAACCTGGCGGCCGGCTATCCTCTCCCCCGGGC
>NZ_JBIRCY010000008.1:0-190864 GCF_044326205.1 Mesorhizobium sp. IMUNJ 23232 | reverse complement strand
CCCGCGCCAGCACGCCGCAACCCACCCCGCAATAGGGGCAGGTGGTCCTCACCTCGCGTGCATCCTGCATTCCTCAAGCCGCCTTCAGCGCCACAGCGTCGAGTGCTATGAACAGGCGGCCGCCCTCAACCTTGACCGGGATCGTCCTGACCGCGCCCTCGTCCGCACCTTGCGCCTTGCCGGTTTCCAGCGAGAACACCCAGTTGTGCAGCGGGCAGGTGACCGCAGCGCCATGGATGATGCCCTGGCTGAGCGGCCCGCCTTTGTGTGGGCAGTGGTCCTCGATGGCGAAGACACGGTCTTCCGCCGTGCGGAAAACGCCGATCTTGCCTTGCGGGGTGTCGACGCAGCGCGCGCCGCGCTGCGGGATGTCGGCGAGCATGCCGATGGGTGTCCAGTTCATCGCGTTCATTTCACGGGTTCCGAACTTGAGGGAGACCGGCAGGTGTTTTCGATCCCGCTTGCCGCGCGCCAGAATGTTGTGTACAATTGTGTAGTCGATTGGAACGTAGCCTGTGCCCGGAAAAAGCAACCGGACTCCGAGGGAAATCGCGGCAAGGTTGCGGCGCGAAGGCTGGACGGTGAAACGCAAAGGCCCAGGCGATCACGTTCAATACGTCCATCCCGAGAAACCGGGAAAAGTTACGCTCGATATGGGCGCCGATCCGATTCCCACCGGCACCCTGCGATCCATCTACCGGCAGGCCGGCTGGCAGTGGTGATCGCCAAGCATAAGGAGACAGGAAACGATGCCGCTTGCCTATGCCCTGGTCCACGAGGAAGACGGCGTCTTCGGTATTTCCTTCCCCGACTTTCCCGGTTGCATATCGACGGGCAGGACCGAAGAGGAAGTGTTGCGCAAGGGCGCGGAGGCCCTCACGTTTCATGTCGCCGGAATGGTCGAGGACGGCGACCCGCTGCCGGTGCCGCGCAGCCTGGCGGAGTTGCGAGCCGATGCCGGATTTCAGGACGCCGCCGCGGGCGCGATCCTGACATTGGTTTCGGTCGATCTTCCCGGCCGCGCCGTGCGCCTCAACATTTCGATGGATGAAACGCTGCTCGACGCGGTGGATCGCGCCGCTGCGGCGGCCGGTCAGTCGCGGTCGGCCTTCCTTGCCGAAGCCGCCCGCCGGCGCCTGAAGGATGCCGCCTGACTTCATTCAGCAGCCTGCGCGAAACCGACCGCCGCGAGCGGCTGGAACTCGTGCTTGTCCTTGCCGGAGACGCGCTCCGACCAGGGATCGACCTGCGCGAACTTTTGGGAAAACACGAAGCGTTCGTAGTAGGCTTTCCGCTTCTCGAGATCATCGAGGACCTGGCGCTTGATCTCCGCGATGCCGATACGCTTGGCCCATTTGTAGATGCGCTCGAGATAGCGCGCCTGCTCACGGTACATCTGTGTCAGCGCGACGATGACCTCCAGCGCCTCGTCTTCGCTCCTGACTAGGCCGAGCACCTCGGTGCCCTTGATGTCGAGGCCGGCGGCGCCGGCGAAATGGATCTCGTAGCCTGAATCGACACAGATCACGCCGACGTCCTTGCAGGTGGCCTCGGCGCAGTTGCGCGGACAGCCCGACACCGCCATCTTGACCTTGGCCGGCGTCCACGAGCCCCACATGAATTTTTCGATGCGGATGCCCAGCCCGGTCGAATCCTGCGTGCCGAACCGGCACCAATCGGTGCCGACGCAGGTTTTTACCGTGCGCAGGCCCTTGGCATAGGCCTGGCCCGAGACGAAGCCGGCCTTGCCGAGATCGGCCCAGACCGCCGGCAGATCCTGCTTGCGGATGCCCAGCATGTCGATGCGCTGTCCGCCGGTGACCTTCACCGCCGGGATCGCGAACTTGTCGACGACGTCGGCGATGGCGCGCAGTTCCTTCGACGAGGTCATGCCGCCCCACATGCGCGGCACCACCGAATAGGTGCCATCCTTCTGGATGTTGGCGTGGACGCGCTCGTTGATGAAGCGCGACTGGTAGTCGTCGGCATATTCATCCGGCCAGTCGCAGACGAGGTAGTAGTTGAGCGCCGGCCGGCATTTTGCGCAGCCGCAGGAGGTCTTCCACTGAAGCTCCTGCATGATTGCGGGAATGGTCTTCAGCCCCTTGGCCTTGATCAGCCGGCGCACATCGTCGTGCCCGAGCGTCGTACAGGAACACATAGGCTGGACAGCGGCAGGATTGTAGCTGTCGCCGAGCGTCAGCTTCAGCAGTTGCTCGACCAGCCCCGTGCAGGAGCCGCACGAGGCGGACGCCTTGGTGTGGGCACGCACATCATCGAGGCCGGTCAGCCCCTTGCCGGTGATCGCCCCGGTGATCTTGCCCTTGCAGACGCCGTTGCAGCCGCAGATTTCCGCATCATCCGCCAGTGCCGCAACGGCCGCCATAGGGTCCAGCGGGGACCCTCCCTGATACGCCTGGCCGAAGATCAGCGTATCGCGCATCTCCGAAATGTCGGTCTGTTTTTTCTTCAGATCGTTGAACCAGGCGCCGTCGCCGGTCTCGCCATAGAGCACCGTGCCGATGACGCGGTTGTCCTTCAGCACCAGCCGCTTGTAGATGCCGGAGGCTGCATCGCGCAGAACGATCTCTTCGCGGTCGTCGCCGTCGGCGAAATCGCCCAGCGAATAGAGGTCGATGCCGGTGACCTTGAGCTTGGTCGGCGTGTCCATGTGGACGAAGCCCGCCGCGCCGTCGCCGGCAAGCCGCGACGCGGCCACCCGCGCCATCTCGTAGAGCGGCGCCACAAGCCCGTAGACATTGCCGCCGACCTCGGCGCATTCGCCGAGCGCAAAAATATCCGGATCGGAGGTGCGCATGCCGGCATCGACGACGATGCCGCGATTGACTTCCAGCCCGGCATCTTTCGCGAGCGCGGCGCTCGGCCGGATGCCGACGGCCATGACGACGAGATCGGCCGGTATGACCGTTCCGTCAGCCAGTTCGATACCCTGGACCTTGCCGTCGCCGACGATGGCCTTTGTGTTGGCCTTGGTCACCACCTTGATGCCGCGCGCCTCCACCGCCTTTTGCAGCAGGTAGCCGGCGGTCGGATCGAGCTGACGCTCCATCAGCGTCGGCATGACATGCAGCACGGTCACGTCCATGTCGCGCATGCGCAGGCCGGCCGCAGCTTCGAGCCCGAGCAGGCCACCGCCGATGACGACCGCCTTGGCCCGCGACTGCGCCGCGAGCAACATGGCGTTGACGTCGTCGAGGTCGCGATAGGTCAGGACACCCGGAAGATCCTTGCCCGGCACCGGGATGATGAACGGCACAGAACCGGTGGCGATCACCAGCCGGTCGTAGCTCTCGGTCACGCCATGGTCGGAGGTCACCGTCTTCGCCTCGCGATCGATCGAGACGATCCTGTGACCCTTGTAGAGCGTGATGCCGTGCTTGATGTACCAGCCATCGCCATGGATGACGATCTCCTCGAAATCCTTCTCGCCGGAGAGCACCGGCGACAGCATGATGCGGTCGTAGTTGACGCGCGGCTCGGCGTTGAAAATGGTGACCTGGTAGCGGCCGGGCGCGGCGTCCAGCAGATGCTCCAGCATCCTGCCGGGCGCCATGCCGTTGCCGATGATGACGAGTTTCTCGGTCATGTCGCGGCCTCCCGGTTCACTCGGCCGCCGCGACGAGTGCCGGCTCGCGCGCCATCGAGGCGTCGCGGTTCATCCGCAGGATTGCCGCGTGCATCCAGGCGAGGCACGCCGCGACGACCACGAACAGCAGCATGAAGCAGCTCGACCAGACGCCGGTCAGATCGTTCAGCGCACCGAAGGCAATCGGCAGCACGAAGCCACCAAGGCCGCCGATCATGCCGACGAGGCCACCGACAGCGCCGACACTCTGCGGGTAGTAGACAGGGATGTGTTTGTAGACGGCGGCCTTGCCGATCGCCATGAAGAAGCCCAGCACGAAGGCAATCGCGATGAAAGCCAGCCAGCCGATTTCGAAGTGGAAGGCGATCGGGCCGTTGATGCCGCGCACCGTATAGTCGGTCGTCGGCAGCGCCAGCACCGCGCAGCACACGGCCGACACGACGAAGGTCCAGTAGAGCACGGTGCGCGCGCCGAGGCGGTCGGACAGCACGCCGCCATAGGCCCGGAAGATCGAGGCCGGGATCGAATAGGCCGCGCCGATCATGCCGGCGGTGGCGATGTCGAATCCGTAGACGCCGATCAGGTATCGCGGCAGCCACAGCGCCAGAGCCACAAAGCCTCCGAAGACGAAGAAGTAGTAGAGGCCGAAGCGCCAGACGCGCACATCCTTCAACGGCTGGAACTCCGCCCAAAAGCTGCGCGGCTGGCCGGCACCGGACAGGCGGCGCTGCTTGATGACGGGGTCGTCCTCTGTGCCGAACCAGAAGATGAAGGCCATGAAGGCGAGCACACACGCCCAGATCACGGCAACGCTCTGCCAACCTGCGGCCAACAGGACGAAAGGCGCCAAAAACTTCGTCACCGCCGCGCCGACATTGCCGACGCCGAATATACCGAGCGCGGTGCCCTGCTTCCCTGCCGGGAAGAAACGCGACACATAGGCGACACCGACGGCGAACGAGCCTCCAGCGAGACCGACGCCGAGCGCGGCGAACAGCATCTGCGTGTAGGTATGCGCGAAGGCGAGCAGGAATGTCGCGATGGCCGCGGCCAGCATCGTTGCAGTGTAAACGAGCCTGCCGCCGAAACGGTCGGTCCACACGCCGAGCACGATGCGCACCAGCGAGCCGGTGAGGATCGGCGTTCCGACCAGCAGGCCGAACTGCGTTTCGCTGAGGCCGAGTTCCTGCTTGATGCGCACGCCGATGATGGAAAAGATCGTCCACACCGCGAAGCAGACGGTGAAGGCGATGGTGGACATGGCAAGCGCGCGAGTCGAGGCTTTGTCCTGGCTTGGCGCGGCTGGGAAGCTTTCTGTCATTGTCGGCTCCGTTGAGCGGCATGGACTGCGCCAAGCCGGGATGGATCGCGAAAACAAAAAAGCCGCCGGCCAAGTCCTTGCGTCCGGAAATCCGGCATCGCATTTCGACTTGAGCGGCAGCTTTGCCTGGAAGGCGCCCGCCATTGGACGCCGATGTCATTGGCCCGAGGGCCTCGCAATTATCGAAGCACGAACCGTGCCAATTTGAAAAATAAGAGAAAAGTTATTTTATTTCAAACGCTTATAAAACATACCGATCGGGCGGGATTCGGACAGCCGGTCAAACGATAGTCAATCGCCCGCCATATTGCCCATTTATTGTGCGATGCACAAATACGATCACTCGATGATCACGCTACGTCGAGGCGGCGTTGCGCGGCGATATAGGCGTCGAGTCGGTCGGGATCGAACAGGCTTCCGTCGAAGAACCCGTCCGGCCCGAGCGTCAGGCTGGCGCCGGCCGAACCGACGGGTGTTTCCGCCTTCAGCGCGCCCTCCACCTTGGCGTTGGCGCCGGGCAGCGGCACGCCGAGCGGCCTGAGCGCCGCGCGATAGAGGTCCGGCCGGTATGTCTCGCGTGCGATCGCCGCGTTTGCGGCATTGTGCTCGACCTGCCCCCAGCGCGCCATCTGGCTGTAGAACCACAGCGCGTGGCTTTTCCACGGAAAGGTTGCCGCTTTGGCCAGAGGTACAAAAAAGTCCGCGACGCCGACCGTGCTTTCGGGACCGGTGCGGAGCCGGCCCGACAGCGCCGGCAGCATCCAGTCGGCCGGCCGCCCGACATAGGCGGGCGACGCCAGCATGCCGGCCAGTTCGGCGTGGTTGTCGGGATCGGCGCACCATTGCGCGGCGCGGTAAAGCGCGCGCAGCAGTGCTGCCAGCGCCTCCGGCCTGGCCTCCGCCCAAGATTGCGCGACGCCCAGCACCTTTTCAGGGCTTGAGCGCCATATCGCCGCCTTGACCGTGGCGATACGTCCGTGGCCGAGGGCGACGGCAGCCGTGTTCCACGGCTCGCCGACGCAATAGCCGTCGATCGCCCCGGAGCCTAGCGCGTCCGCCATTAGCGGCGGCGGCACGATGACGATGTCGATGTCGCGCTCAGGGTCCACCGCGCAGGCGGCCAGCCAGTACCGAAGCTCGTAGTTGTGGCCCGAATGCGGATGCACGACCGCGAAGCGCAGAGGCGGCCGGCCGGCGCGCGCCCGTTCCGCGACCACCTTCTTCAGCGCGGCGCCGACCTCGCGTGGGGCGAGATCGCCGGTCGCGCCATGCGCGGCCAGCGCCTGCCAAAGCGGATTGGACACCGTCACCGCGTTGCCGCCCAGCCCAAGCGCCATCGGCGCCACGGTGCGCGCGGCGAGTGGCGTCAGCCCGAGATTGCAGGCGATCGGCATCGGCGCCAGCATGTGCGCCACTTGGAAATGGCCGACCGCCAGCCGGTCGCGGATGTTCGCCCAGGATGTCTCGCGCGCCAGGGTCAGGTCCACGCCCTCTTGCGCCGCGAATCCCGCCTCCTTCGCCGCGACCAGCAGGGCGCTGTCCAACAGCGGCAGGAACCCGGCGGTGATCTGGTGCGGCGCGTCGGTGCTCATGCGTCGTCTCCCGGGCCGAGCAGGCCGGCGGCCAGGATCAGGCTGCGCGCCACCTCGCCGATCCTGCGGTTCTGGTTCATGGCGGTCTTGCGCAGCAGCGCGTAGGCTTCCGCCTCCTGCAGTCCCCGCGATTTCATCAGGATGCCCTTGGCCTTCTCGACCGCCTTGCGGTCCTCGAGTTCGCTGCGCGCCTCCTCCAGTTCACGCGACAGCCGCGAAAAAGCATTGAAGCGGCTGATCGCCAGGTCGAGGATCGGCTTCACCCGTTCGCGCTTCAGCCCGTCGACGATATAGGCCGACACGCCGGCGTCTATCGCCGCCTCGATGGAAGCGCTGTCGGAACGGTCGACGAACATGGCAATGGGACGTTTCACCGCGCGAGACAGTTGGAACATGTTCTCCAGCATGTCGCGATTGGGGTTCTCCAGGTCGATGACGATGACGTCGGGATTGATCTCGGCGATGCGCCGCGCGATGCCGGCAACGTCATGCACCAGCGTCACCCGGTCATGGCCGGCCTCGCGCAGCCCCGCCTCGATGATCGCGGCGCGGATGCGGTTCTCGTCGATGACCAGTATGGCAAGGGATGCTGGAGCCATGCCGCATTTTGCGCGCCGCCGGCTATTGTGCAATGCGGCATTTGCGATGCCGGCCCGGAAGGCACGGGGCCGGCATCAGTTCCCATGGCCAAGCCGAGAGACGCTAGGCGAAAATCTCCGCGAGTTCCTTCACGTCCGTGCCTTCCTTGACGTAGCGCAGTTCGACATAGCTAACTGCGCTGGCGATCGACGCCACCATGGTCGATATCGTCGACGCCAGCGCCAGCAACGCAGCCCCGATCACATCTCCCACCAAGGGGATCACCGCCCCAGCCGCAAGTTCGAGCACCATTTGCAGTACGATAAGCGCCACATACAATATCACGAAAAAGCCGAGTAACGCCCAGCGGTTTCCCTTCGTCAAATTCGCGCTTCGCGACAGGCTGTCATTCACTCCTAGCCGTTCCTGAACCAGCACGGGCACTGCGACCGCCCAGCGCAGGAATAAGATGATACCGGGCACGAGAAGCAGCATCGAGGCAAGACCGATCCCGATGCCGACCACCAACGACAGCCCTATCACCGGCAGCAAGACGGCGATCGCCCTGTTTAGACTGTCCGCGAACGACGGTTGCTGGCCGTTCAAATCTTCGATCGTAGCCCGCACAAGCGCAGCCTGGAGCAAAGATCCGAATATGAAGTAGACCAGGATGCCGCCAATCCCCGAGGTGACTGAAGACCATCCGAACGCCGCTCCCGCTTCTGGCGCCAATGCGGCCGCAACCTGGCTTTGCGTCCAGAGCTGAAAAAGGAATGTTGGAATACCGGAAAAAATCGCCGCCAGCCCGATGCAGAGCCCGAGATTGCGGCCGAGCACGCTGAACGTATCGCCAAACACCCGGCCGATGCGAAAACTCGCCGGCCGGTCGTAACTTGCCATGGTCATGTCGCCCTCTCTGGCTCGCAGCAACCATCCCCACTGCGTTTCCACGCAAGGTTGCCAATCTTGCCGCGCTTCGTCCAGTCTTGCTTGCATTTTTCAGACAAGATTGTCAGTGATTGCCGGGGTCGCGCGGAGCACGCATGGACGAAACCGACGCAGTGTTGGACGGGACGGCCGAACGACTGGCCGAGGCCCATCGCCGGTTGATCGCCGACGATTCGATCCAGTTCGACCTGCCCGCCTATGTGCCGCCAAAACCGCCCGAATGGCTGCAGCCGCTGGCCGATCTCTTCCGATGGCTGGCACCCTACTTCATCTACATGTTCTGGACCGCCGTCATCGCCGGCGCGGCGGTCATCCTGCTTCTGATCGTCCTCGAACTCCGGGGCGTCGCCTGGCGCTTCCCCTGGCAGCGCGACGCTGTCGAGGCCGAAGCTGAGGAAACCTGGCGCCCGGACGCGGCGAAGGCGCAGATCCTGCTTTCCGAGGCCGACGCGCTGGCCGAGCGCGGGCAATATGACGAGGCGGTGCATCTTCTTCTGCGCCGCAGCGTCGAGGACATTTCCGACCGCCTGCCGGATTTCCTGCGGCCATCGCTGACGGCCCGCGACATAGCTGGCGCGGCGTCGCTGCCGGCGCGGGCGCGCGGCGCGTTCTCGCAGATCGCCCAGATCGTCGAGGCGGCGCTGTTCGCGAAAAAACCGGTCGGCGCCGAGGGTTGGCGGGAAGCGCGCGGCGCCTATGAGCGCTTCGCCTTCAGGGATGCCTGGGCGTGAGCCTCGAGGCCACTTCCCCAGCAACCGGCGCACCGTTCAACCGGCGAACCGTGTTCTGGGGCGTGCTCGCCAGCCTGCTGGCCGCAGCCGGCTTCGTGCTCCTCTCCACCTATGCCCCCGACTTCCGCCTTGGGCAGCAGGGCGGCTCCTCCGCTCTGTCGAAAAGCGGCGCCGGCTTCGCCGGCCTCGTCGATCTGATGACGCTGATGGACGACGAGCCCGAGACGGCGCGAAGCGTGGACGATCTCTATTCGGACAGCCTGGTCATCGTGACGATCTCGCCGCAAAGCGACCCAGAAGCCTTGAAGGAAATCCTCGACGCGCGCTCGGGAAGCGAGACGCTGTTCGTCCTGCCGAAATGGAGCACCGCGCCTTTGCCGAGCCATGAAGGCTGGGAGATGCAGTTTGGACGGCTGTCGGCAGGCAGCGTCGACCAGTGGCTCGTTCGTTTCGTGGAAACCAAGATCGGTACGGAGAAGGCGACGGTCGATCGCCTCGCCGCCGCGAACGGCCGGTTCGCCGCCCCTGCCCCCAAGGATTTGCAGTGGGCAGCAGCAGCAGACGACGCCCTGATCTCGGCCGGCCCGGGCAAGGGCGTCCTGATCAAGGCCAAGGACGAGCCGTTTTTCGTGCTGACAGACCCGGATCTGCTCGACAATGCGGCGCTGAAGGATCCGGACCGCGCGGCGGCGGCGATCGGCCTGATCGACATGGTCAGGCCCAACAGTGACCCTGTCATCTTCGACCTCACGCTGCATGGCGCTAACCGCAAGCATGACCTTCTCAAGCTGCTGATCGAGCCACCCTTCCTCGCCTTGACGCTGTCGATCCTCGCCGCCTCGGCGCTGGCCGTCCTGCACGGTCTCGGGCGTTTCGGGCCGGCTGCGCCGGAAACGCGGGCGATCCCCTTCGGCAAGAAGGCGCTGGTCGAGACCACCGCGACGCTGATGCGCCGGGCCGGACGGCTGGACGGGCTCGGCGGACGTTATGCGGCGCAGATGCGCCAGCGTGCCGGCCTGCTTCTCGGCGCCCCGCACGGAATGCAGGGCGACGCGCTCGACCAATGGCATGCGGCCCGCGACAAGGACGGCGGGGACGGCTATGCAGAGCGGGCGAAAGCAGTGCGTGGCGCCACGAACGAACCGGACCTGACGGCGGCGGCGCGAGGGCTCCATCAATGGATATCGAGGAATTTGCGTGAACGTCGATGATGTGAAGACTGTCGCCGCCGGCATCAGGGCGGAGGTCGCCAAGGCGATCACCGGCCAGGCCGACACGATCGACCTGATGCTGACCGCGCTGTTCGCCGGCGGCCACATATTGCTCGAAGGCCCGCCCGGCACCGCCAAGACGATGATCGCCCGCTGCTTCGCCCAGGCGCTCGGCGTCACCTATGGCCGCATCCAGTTTACGCCCGACCTGATGCCGGGCGACATCGTCGGCTCCAACATCTACAATTTCCAGACCGGGCAGTTCACGCTGACCCGCGGCCCGATCTTCTGCGACCTGCTGCTGGCCGACGAGATCAACCGCACCCCGCCGAAGACCCAGGCCGCACTTCTGGAGGCCATGCAGGAGAACGCCGTCACCTTCGACGGCACCACGCACTCGCTGGGCGCCAACTTCATGGTCGTCGCCACCCAGAACCCGATCGAGCACCAGGGCGTCTATCCGCTGCCCGAGGCGCAGCTCGATCGCTTCCTGTTCAAGCACCGTGTCGCCTACCCGAGCATCGAGGAAGAACGCGCCATCATCGCCCATCACGGCGGCGGCGGCTCGCACAAGGTCGAGAGTTTCGACATCGCGCCGCAACTCGACGGCGAACACCTGCAAGCCGCGATCGCCACGGTCGGTTCGGTGACGCTGGTCGACGAGGTCATCGGCTACATCGCAAAGCTGGTGCGCGCCACCCGCGACAGCGCGGAGCTGGAAGTCGGCGCCAGCCCGCGTGCCGGTGTGATGCTGGCGCGGGCCGCCCGCGCCCGCGCCGCGCTCGATGGACGCAACTACGTCATCCCCGATGACGTCAAGACGCTGGCCGTGCCGGCGTTGCGTCATCGCGTCGTGCTGTCGCCCGCCGCGCAGATCGACGGCCGCGAGGTCGAGCAAATCGTCGCCGACCTGGTCGACGTCACGGAGGCGCCGCGTTGATCTACCCGAGCGGCCGGTCGGTCTGGGCGGCCGCCCTCGGCGCGGTGCCGGCCTTTCTCGTGGCGCTGGCGCTGCCATCGGTCTGGTATCTCGGACTGCTCTGGATCTGCCTGCTGCTCGCCTTCCTGCTGGTCGACGCCACGGCCGGCCCGGGCCGCGCCTCGCTGGAGGCCAATCTGAAATCGACCCCGCAGGTGGGCATTGGCGGCCGCTTTCCGGTGTTCATCAGCGCCCGCTTTGCCAGTGGTGCACCCGCGAAGATCGAGGCTCGGCTGGCGCACGACACGCGGCTCGAACCGATCGGCGAGGCGGGCGGCACGCTCCGCCCCACGCCCGAGGGCGGCGCGCTGGAGCTGCATTTCCATGCGTTGCGGCGCGGCATAGCGAGCCTCGACCGTCTGTGGCTGCGCTGGCCCGGTCCGTTCGGGCTGGTGTGGAAGCAGGTCGCCCTGCCGATGGACAACAAGGTCGCGATATTGCCCAACATCGGCGGCGTCCGCGACGAAGCGATCCGGCTGCTGCAGCGCGAGGCGCTTGCCGACGGACAGGAACAGCGCCGCGCCGGCCAGGGCCGCGAATTCGAATCGCTGAAGGACTACCAGCCCGGCATGGGCCGCCGCATGATCGACTGGAAGCGCAGCGCCCGCCACGGCAAGCTGGTCGCCCGCGAGTTCCGCGTCGAGCAGAACAACAACATCGTGCTCGCCATCGACAGCGGCCGGCTGATGTGCGAGCCGATCGACGGCGTGGCGAAACTCGACCGCGCGGTGACGGCGGCGCTGCTCACCGCCTTCGTCGCCCTGAAGGGCGGCGACATGGTCGGCCTGTTCAGCTTCGACGCGCGGCCCCGCATCGTCGGCAAGGCGGTGCGCGGCTCGACCGGTTTTTCGTTGATCCAGAAACGCGCCGCCGAGATCGACTATTCCAACGAGGAGACCAATTTTACCCTGGCGCTGACCACGCTGTCGGCCCAGCTCGACCGGCGCTCGCTGGTCATCATCTTCACCGACTTCGTCGACCCGATCAGCGCCGAGCTGATGCTGCGCACGGTCGGGCGGCTGACTGAACGGCATATGGTGCTGTTCATGCTGATGAAGGACGAGGAACTGGAAACGCTCTCCGACACGCAGCCGGAAAAAGCCGAGGACGTGGCGCGCTCGGTCATTGCCGGCGGGCTTCTGCGCGAGCGCGAGGTGGTCATCGCCAAGCTGAGGCGCCTCGGCGCCCATGTCGTCGAGGCCGATCACCGCCGGCTCGGCCCCGCGCTGGTCCAGCACTATCTCGACCTGAAGCAGGAGGATGTGCTGTGAACGCCCCCGTCTCAGCCGACGGCGTGCGCCAGTCGCTGGCCAGCTTCCGCTCCGACCGCGAGGCCGACTGGAAGGCGTTCGACGACCTGCTGACGCGCGCCGAGAAACGCTCGCCCAAATCGCTGACGGACGAGGAGCTGCTGTCGCTGCCCATACTCTACCGTTCGACACTGTCGTCGCTGTCGGTGGCGCGCGCCACCTCGCTCGACAATGCGCTGATCGGTTATCTCGAATCGCTCTGCCTGCGCGGCTATTTTTATCTCTACGGCGCGCGGCGCGGCCTGATCGAGCGCATCGCCGCCTTCTTCATCCATGACTGGCCCGAAGCGATACGCGATCTCTGGCGCGAAACGCTGGTCTCGGTCGGCCTGATGCTGGTCGGCGCGGTGGCGGCATTCCGGCTGGTCGCCTCCGACAAGACCTGGTTCGACGCCATCATTCCCGCCGAGCTTGCCGGCGGCCGCGGCCCCGACGCCTCGGTCGACTGGCTGCGGAGCGGCCTCTACGACAGCGGCGACGGCTATCTCTCGACCTTTGCCGCCTATCTTTTCACCCACAATGTCCAGGTCTCGATCCTCGCCTTCGCGCTCGGCTTCGCTCTCTCCGTGCCGACAGTGCTGCTCATCCTGATGAACGGCTGCATCCTCGGCGCGATGTTCCAGGTTTACTGGTCGAAGGGCCTCGGCTTCGAGCTCGGCGGCTGGCTGGTGATCCATGGCAGCACCGAGCTCTTCGCCATTGCGATCGCCGGCGCGGCGGGAATGCGCATCGGCACCCGCATCGCCTTTCCCGGTGAACTGACTCGCATGAAGGCCGCCGCCAAGGCGGGCCGCGTGGCGGCGAGCGCCATGGTCGGCGTGGCCATCATGCTGCTGGCCGCCGGCCTGCTCGAAGGCTTCGGCCGCCAGACCATCACCAGCGATCTGGCCCGCTACGCGATCGGCGGCGGGTTCCTGGCACTGTGGATCGTCTATTTCTACCTGATCCGGGCGGACCGAGATGGCGAAGCTTAGGCGCCGGGAGGCAGTATCCCGCGTCCGGCCGCTGGTCACGCCGGAAGGCGTGGACCTGCGCGTGACGCTGGCCGACGCCGGCACCCGCGCCAGCGCTTTCCTGCTCGATGCCGTGATGATCATGCTGGCCGGCCTGATCATCACCATCGTTGCCTTCATGGGCCTCGGCGGGCTGGGCTTCGACAGATCCGAGCCGGTCGTCGTCGTCTGGATCGTGCTGATCTTCTTCCTGCGCAACGCCTATTTCCTCGCCTTCGAGGCGGGCCGCGGCGCACGCACGCTGGGCAAGCGCATCATGGGTATCCGCGTCGCCTCGCGCGACGGCTCGGGCCTCGCCATCGACCAGGTCATCGCCCGCAACCTGATGCGCGAGATCGAAGTGTTTTTGCCGCTCTCCATGCTGGTGGCGCAGGCCGGCAGCGGCCTTGCCGATACGCTGACGACGGTGTTCGGCCTGGGCTGGGCGCTGATTTTTGCGCTTTTCCCGCTGTTCAACCGCGACCGCCTGCGCATCGGCGACCTGCTCGCCGGAACCTGGGTGGTGGAGGCGCCGAAACGTGTGCTGGTCGACGACCTGACGAAACATACGGATTTCGCCGCGAGCACCTACCGCTTCACCCCGGCGCAACTCGACGTCTACGGCATTGCCGAATTGCACAAGCTTGAGGAGATTCTGCGCGGCGACAACGACTCGGCACTCGAAACGGTCGCGAGGGCGATCGGCGAAAAGATCGGCATGCCCTATCGCGGCTACCGCGCCCGCCCCTTCCTCACCGCCTATTACACCGAGCTGCGCGCGCATCTGGAACGAAAACTGCTGCTGGGAAAGCGCCGCGCCAGCAAGCATGATGCCTGATACCAGCGGCGGTTAACCTTGACAGCCATTGGCACCGGAATGCCAGCACCCCTACCGCCAAGCGCACTAGGCGATGGCGTTCGAACCGTCAACAAGTCAACCCTGCATGCCGCCCGACGGTCACGATGTATCGATGCGCCCCGCCGCCCCGCAAGCCATTGCGCGCGGTGCTTTCATTGCGTGATCCCGCCACCCCGTCACCGCCCCGCTTTGCGCAAGACGCCCGTCCAGCCCGCTGCGAAACAGCCGCCGCCCAGCAAGAGCCTGCAAGCCGCCGAAGACGAAGGCCAGCGCCCGGAAACAGCGGGCGAGCCGCAAAGCCTCGGCGCAGCCATCGGCATCAACCCCGCCGGACACGGCCGGCGGCAAGGCAAGCGCGCCGCCGGCCTGCCCGACAGCAAACGCCCGCGCGACGGCCTCGGCCGGCCGCAGCAGCGAAAGCACCGGAACGCGAATCCAGAGCGGCAGGACGCACAGGAACTCGGCCAGAACGGCGAGCCTGAGCAGCAGCACTGCGATGCCCTTCAGCGTCTCCTGCTCATTTTCGCGTTCCGCGCGGTCCATTCCAGCCTCCGTTCGAGGCACACAATAGCAGAGATGCGGAAACGATCAAGGAAATTTTTCCTATTCTTTCTCCGAAGTCGCGTCGTGTCGGCTTTGAAGACCCGGCAATGGCCGACACCGGCGGCGGTCAAATTCAAATGCATTGCCTGATGCAGTCCGCGCCGCCGTCCCGTCTATGGCACCAGCACCAGTGAACCGGTGGTTACCCGCGCCTCGAGGTCGCGATGCGCGTCGGCGGCGCGCTCCAGCGGATAACGCGTCGGCGGGGCGAGCGACACGATGCCGGCGCGCAACGCGGCGAAGAAGCGTGTCACATGCGGGCCGAGCCGTTCCGGCGTGTCGGTGTAGTGCCCGTAATTGGGCCGCGACACGGTGACCGATTTCGACGCGAAGCGGCCGATGTCCCAGTCGCCTACCGGACCCGACGCCTGGCCGAAGCTGACCAGATGGCCGCGCACGGCAAGCGCCGCCAACGAACCTGCAAACGTATCCTTTCCGACCGCGTCGTAGACGACGTCGGCGCCGCGCCCGCCGGTGATGCGCATCACCTCTTCGGCGAAATGCCCGTCACGGCCGTAGGAAAGTACATGCCGGGCGCCCAGCTTCTCGACCGCGCGAGCCTTGGTCTCGCTGGAGGTTGTGGCGATCACGACGCCGCCAAGATTTTTTGCCCACTGCACCAGCAACTGGCCGACGCCGCCCGCCGCCGCATGCACCAGCACGACGTGGCCTGGCCGGACGGCAAACACGTCATGCAGCAGGAAGCTGGCGGTGACACCCTTGAGCAGCCCAGCCGCCGCCAGATCGTCGGGAATATCGTCGGAGAGTTTTACCAGCATCTCCGCCGGCCGGTTGGTGCGTTCCGAATAGGCGCCGAGCGGCGGCCCGGCATAGGCGACCCGGTCGCCGACGGCGAGGTCTTCCACACCCGGCCCCAGCGCCTCGACCAATCCAGCCGCTTCCATGCCCGGCACGCCGGGCGGCTTCAGAAGATCGAAAAACCCGGTACGGCAATAGATGTCGATGAAGTTGACGCCGATCGCGGTGTGGCGCACCTGCGCCTCGCCCGGACCTGGCGGCGGCAACGGCACTTCGCGCAATTGCAGCACCTCCGGCCCGCCATGCCGCTCGACGACGATGGCGCGGGTGCGGTCCTGGGTCGCTCCTTGCGGCTCGATACCCCCACCCCTAACCCCTCCCCACAAGGGGGAGGGGGATTCGTCGACTGCAGCGCCAAAACGAACAACGTCTCCGGTTCGAGCGACGGAAGCGCCGAACGCGCGCCCCTCCCCCTTGTGGGGAGGGGTTGAGGGTGGGGATATGAAGGCGCCGCCTTGCGTTGGAATCGCCTTCTGGTCCTGACTGAAGGAAAATGCCTGTGGCGCGTGTCTTGCCCCTGCATCGCCAGCCGGAGCAGATTGAGACAAAGTCCCGAAGGCGGGAGGCCGACCAATCAGCCGTCTTATCGCCTCAAACCCTGCCCGATAGATTCCGTCCGTCACCAGCCGCACCAGTTCCTCACGACGCTCCGCCGGCGGATGGAACTCGGATGACCACTCCCAAAAGGTCCGATCCCGATCCGTCACCGGCTTCAGCGCGACGGTCGCCACATAACCCATCAGCGGCAGCGGTGCTTCCAGCAGGCAGTAGGTCAGCCGCCGGTCGCGGTCGGACAGCGACAGAAGCTGCTCGCGCAGTTCGCCACCATCCTTCAGCCGGAATCGCCGCACGGCGCCGACCGCATCGACCGGCTCGCCGCCCTCGATGGCGCTAGACGCGATGGCAGGATGCCAGCGGTCGTGCCCATTGAAATCGCGCAGCAAGCGCCAGACCTCGTCGACCGGCGCGTCGATGATGGTGCTCTGCCGGACTTTCACCATGCGGCGCTAGCGGAAACGCTGCTTCAAGGCAGTGAAGGCGGTCTGGAAAACGCCCTGCCCGATTTGCTGGACGAGCGCGGCCTCTCGCTCCGGCGGACACTCGAACTCCGCCTGCCATGAGGCAAAGGTGACGTTGCCGTCGGTCACCGGCGTCAGCGCCAGCGTGGCGATATAATCCGACACGCCCATCGGGCTTTCGAGGATCGTGTAGGTGCAACTGAGGTCGTAGTCCGACAGCGCCAGCAGCCTTTCGCGGATGCGCCCGCCGTCCTTGAGGGTAAAATTGCGGATGCAGCCGATCTGGTCGGCCTTCGCACCCTGCTCGATGCGGCTCTCGGCAACGAACGGCGTCCAGGACGGCAGGCCGTTGAAGTCGCGCACGATGCGCCAGACCTCGGCGGCGGGGGCGGCGATAACGGAGGAGATGTAGACTTTGGGCATTAGGCGGACTTCGAGATGCGGAAAAGTATGGAGCGTCGGCGTTCCTTCGCACCCCCCTCTGTCCTGTCGGACATCTCCCCCGCAAGGGGGGAGATTGGCAGCTTCGGCCTCGCTGCCTCTCTTACAACGTTGACGGTTGGCGAAAGCAGGGATGAAGGCCAATCTCCCCCCTTGCGGGGGAGATGTCCGACAGGACAGAGGGGGGTGCGCAAGCGCACGATCCTGCACGACCGACCCCGCTCAGTGATCCCGGTCGTCATCATCGTCCTTCGCCGTCGTCTTCTTGCCGTTGCCCTTCTTGTCACGCGTCAGGCTGGAAATGTCCTTGGCGTCGCGCAGCACGTCGGTCATACGCCCCAGCGAGCCGCCCTCGATGCCGATCTCCTTCATCAGATTGTCGATCATCGGCGCCTGCACGCGGTAGCGCAGCGCGGAATCGATCACCTCGTCGGTGACGTTGCGGCCCGAGCCGCCGCCCGCGCCGCCGGTGACACCGTCCACATGCAAAATCTTGATGCCCTCGATCTTCTCCATCGGCTTGACGCTCTCGCGAATGATGCCTTCGAGCTTGTCGATGATTTTTCCGCGCGTGCGGCTGGCGCGCGCCGGCTCGGACAACATGTTCTCCGCCTCGTTGAGCTGGCGCTGCCCGGCTGCGTCGACCTCGTAGCGCTGCGCGGCGGCAAGGGCGGCGATCTTCTCCGCCTCGGCATTGGCTTCAGCGGCGATCTTCTGTGCTTCCGCCAGGCTCCGCGCCGCCCGCATCTCGGCCTCGGCCGCGGCGGTAATGCGCAACGCCTCGCGCTCGGCCTCGCGGCTGGCGCCGATCAGGTCGGTCAGCTTGCGGCGCTCGGCGATTTCGCGCTCGCGCGCCGTCAGCGCCTGCTCCTCCGCCTGGATCGCCTTGGCGCGCACGGCCTCGGACGCCGCGATGGCCGACGAGCGCTCCTGCGTCTTCTTGGCGATGTCGATCGCCTTCTGGATTTCGGCGATCTCGACATTCTGGTCGCGGGCAATCGCCAGTTGCCTCAACTCACGCTGGCTGATGAGTTTTGCTTCCTCGATGCCGCGCTCGGTGGTGATGCGGGCGCGCTCCACCTCTTCCGCCGAGGCGATCTCGGCCTCCTCGAATGCCTGCCGCTTGGCAATCTGCAGCGCCTCCAGATGCCGCTCGCGCGCGATCCGCACCTCGTCGAGCGCCCGGTCCTGGGCGATCCGTTCCGCCTCGGTGGCCTGGTTGGCGACGATCTCGGCGCGCCGCTTCTCGGCTTCCGCCTTGGTTACCTCCAAAGCCTTGGCAGCCAATGCGATCTGCCGTTCCAGCTCGACGATTTCCAGCGCCTTCTTCCGCTCGATCTCAAGCCGGCTCTGCGCCTGCTCGCGCTCAATCCGCGCCGTCTCCAGCGACAGCTCCAGCGCGATCTGCTCGCGCTGCGTCATCTCGCGGGTCTTCAGTTCTGCCTCGTCGAGCGCGCGGCGCCGCGCGATCTCGCGCCGCTGCGTGTCTTCCTCGCTGCGGATGCGTTCTTCCGTGATGGCGCGCTCCTGCGCCAGCCGCGACTTTTCCACCGCCTCGCGGGCGGCGAGTTGCGCCTGCTCGGCCTCCTGGTCGCGCACCGCGCGCTCGCGGGCAAGCTCCGAGCGTTGCGCGGCGCGGCGGATTTCGACTTCGCGCTCCTGTTCGAGCCGCGCATATTCGCTCTCGCGGTCGATCTCCAGCACCTTGCGCTGCGTGTCGAGGTTCTGGTTGCGGATGTCGACCAGCGTGCGCTGCTCGATCTCATTGCGCATGCGCCGCCGCGTCTCGATGGATTCGGTGAGCTGCGTCAGGCCCTCGGCGTCGAAGGCGTTGGACGGGTCGAAGAATTCGAGGCTGGTCTGGTCGAGATCGACGATCGCCACGCTTTCCAGTTCGAGCCCGTTGGCGGCCAGCGATTCCGCCGCGAGAGCGCGAACTTTCTGCGCATAATCGCCGCGCTGCTCATGCATCTCTTCCAGCGTCATCTGCGCCGCCACGGTGCGCATCGCGCCGGCGAATTTTCCTTCTAAAAGTTCGCGCAGCCCTTCCGGCTGCAACGTGCGGCGGCCAAGCGTCTGCGCCGCCGCCGCCACAAGTTCGCGGCTGGCCCCGACCCGCACGAAAAACTCGGCGATCAGGTCGACGCGCATGCGGTTTTTTGTGATCAGCGCCGTGCCGTCCTCGCGCCGCACCTCGATGCGCAGCACGTTCATGTTGACCGGCGTGATCTCATGCAGGACCGGGATGACAAAGGCGCCGCCATTGACCACGACCTTTTCGCCGAGGAAACCGGTGCGCACGAACGCCGTCTCCTTGGTCGAGCGCCGATAGAGCCAGCGCAGGATGTAGACGGCGATCACCACGACGATCGCGGCGATGATCAGCCACAAGAGAAAAGTGCCGAACGTCTGCGCGGCCATCAGTTCATCCTCCGAAACGAGAAGCGGTCGGCGTGCGACCGGAGATATTCAACGGTTTGCAGCGGAAGTTCAGAAGCGCGAAAATGTCCATCACGCCCTCCTCTGCATCTTGGGCATGATGCCTTCGAACGCCGCGACCACCGCGTCGACAAAGGTCGTATCATTGATGTTGGCTTTCACCCGCGTCACCTGACGTGTCGGCGACACCCGCATCGTCCGCTCGATGGCCTCGAACAGCGCGTTGTCCGCCTCAGCGTCGTGGAACGGCTGGCCCGGCGCGTCGAGCATCGACACGCCGCCCTCCGGCAGCAGGAACCGCACCGGCCCATTCATCCGGTTCAGCCGTTCCCCGATCCACTCGCCAAACTGGCGGTTCTCTTCCCGCGTCGTGCGCATCAGCGTGACGTTGGGATTGTGGATCACAAATTTCCGGCTGCGAAATTTCTCCGGCACCGTGTCGCGCGGCCCGAAATTCACCATGTCGAGCGCGCCTACCGAGCCGACATAGGGCAGGCCGGAGCGGATCGCGGCCCCAAAACGGTCGTCGGTCGCCGGGAACACGCCGCCGACGATCATGTCGGCCACTTCCGTGGTTGTAAGGTCGATGAAACCCGACAGCAGGCGCGAATCGCCAAGATTCTCCATTGCCCGACCGCCAATGCCGGTGGCGTGGAAGACGAGGCAGTCATAGTCGGCCTCCAGGCGCCGCGTCACCGCCTGCACCGCCGGCGTGGTCACGCCGAACATGGTGATGCCCACCGCCGGGCGCGCCAGCTTACGCTTCGCTTCCCATTGTTCGCCGGACGGCAACTGCGCCACCATGCCAGCCATGGCGTGCGCGGCGTTGGACAGCACCGCCTCGGTGATCGAGTTCAGCCCCTGCACGTCGGCGACCGAGTGGAACATCATGATGTCGGCGCCGCCGACATATTTGCCTACGTCGCCGGCCGCCACGGTGGAGACCATGATCTTCGGCACGCCCACCGGCAGCACGCGCATGCCGGCCGTCGCCAGTGTCGTGCCGCCCGAGCCGCCGGCCGATATGATGCCGCCGATCTTCGGCTCCTGCGCGATCCAGCGGGCAAAAGCCTCGGCCATCGCCGCGACCGAGCCGCCACGGTCACCCGACATCACCGCTGACGGCCCGCCCCGATGCATCGCCGCCACTTGGCCCGCCGGCACGTCGGCGCTGGCGGGTTTTCCCGAGGTCGAGAGGTCGACAGTCTTCACCGGTATCTTCAGCGCCTTCAGCCGGTCGGCGATGAAGCGCAGTTCCCGGCCCTTGGTGTCGAAGGTGCCTGCCACCAGAACGGTGCGGCCGATCCGTTCGGCGAAGGGGATGGCGAAGACCTTACTCAAATCGTCGCCGGGCTGCGTCTTTTCCACCGCCGCCTGGCGCATCACCGCCACCGGCACGTTCCAGCGGTTCGGCAGGTCTGTGACCGGCCGATAGATGCTGTTCGCGCCTTGAACCGGCGCTGCCGCCTCGCCACCGGTGCGCTCGATCCTGTAGACCTCGGCGAGCTGCGAGGCAGCCTGCGCGGCCGCCGCCGGAGTCACCGGCTCTTCTTCCGAATGCCGTCCGACACCCAGCAGCCGCTGCTGCAATTCGCGGTCGCCAGCCAGCGCTTTTGCGTCCATCACCCGGTTGACGCGGCCGTTGACCATGATCGCGACGCGGTCGGACACGGCGGTCGCCACGCCGATGTTCTGCTCGATGACGAGGATCGCCATCTCGCCTTCCCGGCCGAGCTCGACCAGCATTTTTTCGACCTGGTCGACGATGACCGGGGCAAGCCCTTCGGTCGGCTCGTCCATCACCAGGAGCTTCGGGTCAGACAGCAGAGCGCGCGAGATTGCCAGCATCTGCTGCTCGCCGCCGGAAAGCTGCGAGCCGCCATTGCTGCGGCGTTCCGCCAGGCGCGGAAACGTCTGGTAGACGCGCTCGACGGTCCAGCTTGCGTCACGCCGGTTGCCGGCGGCAAGCCGCAAATGTTCGTCCACCGTCAGGCTCGGCCAGACGCGGCGGCCCTGCGGCACATAGCCGACACCCAGCCGGTGAATCTCGTGCGGCTCGAGCGACGATACCTCGCGTCCGTTGACGCGGATCGAGCCGGAGCGGGCGCGCTTCAGGCCGGTGATGGTGTTGCACAGCGTGGTCTTGCCCATGCCGTTTCGGCCCACCACGGACAGCACGCCGCTCTCCAGCGTCAGCGACACGCCCTGCAAGGCGTGGCTCTCGCCGTAGTAGACTTGGAGGTCGTCGATCCTGAGCGCCGCGCGGGCGCTTGCCCGCTCAGCCATGGTGCCGGCCTCCAAGATAAATCTCCTGCACCTGCGGATCGGCCTCGATCTCGCGCGGCGTGCCTTCCTTGAACAGGCGGCCATTGTGCATCATCGACACATATTCCGACACGCGCAGCGCCACGTCGAGGTCGTGCTCGATGATGATGTAGCCGATATGTTTCGGCAGCGCGTTCAAAATGGCGACGAGGTCGCGACGCTCGGTCGGCGACAGGCCGGCCGCCGGCTCATCGAACAGGATGAAGCGCGGCGCGCCGGCCAGCGCTAGCGCGATTTCCAGTTGCCGCTGCTGGCCGTGGCTGAGCGTCGCCACCAGCGTATCGCGGTCGCCCTCCAGATGCACGGCGTTGAGGATCGATTCCGCCTGCGCCATGTTGACGTCGGTCGAGGCCGGCCTGAGCAGCGAGAACCGCCGTCGCGATACGCCTCGGCAGGCGAGAAAGATCGAATCCAGCACGCTCAGGCCCTTGAAGAGCTGCGAGATCTGGTAGGTGCGGCGCAGGCCCCGGCGGATGCGTTCGTGCGGCGGCAGGTCGGTGATGTCCTCGCCAAAAAATTTGATACGCCCCGCCGTCGGCAGAAAGTCGCCGGTTATGGCGTTGAACAGCGTCGTCTTGCCGGCGCCGTTGGAGCCGAGCACGGCGCGCCGCTCGCCGGCGGCGATGCGCATGGATATGCCCGTCAGCGCCACCAGCGCCCCGAAATGACGCGCGACGCCGTCGAGTTCCAGCGCATGCGCGCCGGTCCCCTGCAATCGTGCCGCGACGGTGTTTTCAGCCAATTTCAACGTCTCCATCTCCTTCTCCCCGTTCACGGGGAGAAGGTGCCCCGAAGGGGCGGATGAGGGGCGGTGCGAACCTTGAAATGCCGGCACCGCCCCTCATCTGCCTGCCGGCATCTTCTCCCCGTGAACGGGGAGAAGAAAGCTACCCTCACGGGCAGCTCGGATTGTCGCGGCTCACCGCGCCCAGTGCCTTGAACTCGGCCTCGTCTATGCCGAGCGTCTGGTTCACCTGCGGCACCACCTTGACCAGCTTGTTGAGCAGATTGCCGTCCGGCCCTTCCACCACTTCCGTGAGATAGATGTCGGCGATGGCGTTACGGTTCTTGTCGAGCGACACTTTTCCGGTCGGCGTATCGAAGGAAAGCTTCGACAATGCCGCGCGCAAGTTCGCGCCGCCGTCCGAAACATCGCCCTTCACCTCGTTGAGGCCGAGGATCGCCGCCTTCATGTTGACGTAGTAGCCATGCGCGAACAGCGACGGCGACGGGAAGGCGTTGGGCTGCTTCTTATAGGCCTCGACGAATGCCAGCCAAGCGGGCGAGTCGTTGGTGTCGGCGGTCGGTCCGGCGGCAGGCGTGCCGACCAGCACGTCGCGGGTCTTGCCCTGCGAGGTCAGCACCGTCTGGTCGACTGTGATCGAACCGCCGATCAGCGGTGCCGAGCCGCCGGCCTGCTGGTATTGCGTCAGGAAGTTGACGGCATCGGCCCCGCCCAGCGCCACGTAGATCGCGTCGACATCGTCCGGAAGTGCTGCGATCACCGACGAAAAATCCTTGTTGCCGATCGGCACCCAGGACTTCGACGGCACCTTGCCGCCAGCCTTGCAGAACTCGGCCATGAAGCCGAACACCTGCGTGTAGGGGAAGGAATAGTCCTCCGCCACGACCGCCACGTTCTTGTAGCCCTTGTCGTTGAAGGCATAGGTGCCGAGCCCCGCCATCCACTGCGCGCCGTCGGTGGAGAAGCGGAAGAAGTTTTCGGCCGGGTCGCGGAAGGTCGTGTCCTGCGCGGCCGAGGTGCCGTTGATGAAGGTCACGTCCGGCTTGGTCTTGGCATAGTCCTTGACCGCGATGCCCTCGTCGCCGGAGAGCGGCCCGACCAGCACCTTCACGCCGTCCTGCTCGACCAGTTTTCGCGCCGCGCGCACCGCGCTGTCGGGCGAGGCGTCGGACGAACCTTTGACGATCTCGATCTTCTTGCCGCCTGCGGTGCCGCCGGCCTCCTCCACGGCGACCATGGCGCCGCGCTCGCCGTCCTCGCCGAGGACCGTGAACGGCCCCTCGAAAGTGGCCAGCAGGCCGATCTTGATCGTGTCGTCCTGGGCCAGCGCCAGCGACGGGGCGGTCAGCCCCGTGGCCAGCGCAAGGGCGAGAAGGCTGCGTCTATGAAGTCTCATCATGTTCCTCCCATGTTGAACCCGAAAACCCCTGTCCGGCGCCTATGGCCCCGGGCGCAGGGAATCCTGGGCGAGGTGCGGCTTCAGCCGTTCCCACAGCCCGAGAATGCCGTCCGGCGATACGAAGACGATTACCAGGAAAACCAGTCCGATCAGCGTGTTGAAGCGCTCGGCGCCGACGATGTCGATGGCGAAGGTCTGCATCAGCACGACCACGACAGCGCCGAGGAACGGCCCGATCGGATGCTTCAATCCGCCGATCACCGCGATGACCAGCACGTTGATGGCCGCCGCGACGTTGATGGTGCCCGGCGACACCCGTCCGTTGAACCAGATCAGCAGCACGCCGGCGAGCCCCGCGATCAGCCCCGACAGGAACCACGCGAACACCTTGTGCGCCGTGACGTGGTAGCCGATGGCGCGCATCCGCCGCGGGTTGTCGCGGATCGCCTGCAGCGTCAGCCCGAAGGTCGAGCGCGAGCAGTAGAGCACGGCGGCGTAGGCCAGCGCCGCGCAGCCGAGGCAGAGATAATAGAAGGGAACCGGATCGCGCCAATTGACGCCCCAGAATTCCGGCGCGCGCAGCCCGTTGAAGCCGGGAAAGCCGTTGAAGATCGAATAATTCTGCTGCGCGAAATAGAACGCCGCCGTGGCGATCGCCAGCGTGATCATGATCGTGTAGATGCCCTCGGTCCTGACCGCGATCCAGCCGATCAGCGCCGAGACGATCGCCGCAAGCAGCATGGCGAAGGGCGCCACGATCCACCACGGCCAGCCGAAGCCGTGGACGCCCGAATTGTTCAGCCCGAAGATCGCCACCGCGTAGCCGGCGATGCCGGCCACCGTGATCTGCGCCAGGCTGACCATGCCGCCGTAACCCGCCAGCACCATCAGCGACAGGCCGATCATGCCGAAGATCAGCGAATAGCCGCCGATCTGGGTGAGGAAGAAGTCGTTGGCGACCGCCGGATAGAAGATCAGCGCGGCGGCGAGCAAGATGTGCCCCGCCCCGACCTTGCCGAGGAGGGCCGGGCGCGCGGTGGCCGGGGTCGTGGCGACGAGGCTCATCGCGCCTTCCCCATGATGCCCTGCGGCCGTATCGCCAGCGTCACCACCATGATGACGAAGGTCAGCACCACGCCGTAAGTCGGGAAATAGACGAGGCCGATCTGCTCGGCGAGGCCAATCAGCAGCGCACCGATCGCCGCCCCGGTGATCGAGCCCATGCCGCCGACGATGACGACCACCAAGGAAGCCAGCAGGTAGCGCACGTCCTCGCCCGGGGCCACCGAAAGCGCCGAGCCGCCGACCACGCCGGCGAAACCCGCCAGCCCCGCGCCGACGGCGAAGACGATGGCGAATACCGCATGCACGTTGACGCCCGACGCCGACAGCATGGCGCGGTCGTCGACCCCGGCGCGGATCATCATGCCGACGCGCGTGCGGTTGAGCATCAGCCACAGGCCGACACCGATGACGACCGCGGCAAGCAGCACGACCAGCCGGTAGAACGGATAGGTGAGGAAGACCGACGCGCCGTTCGAGCGCACGGCGGTGATCACCGGCAGCGTCACCGCGCCGTCCAACCATTCCGGCGTGGCAAGCTGGTAGGTCTGTCCGCCCCAGACGGCGAGCATCAGGTCGGCGGCGACGATGGAAATGCCGATGGTGACCAGCGTCTGCCGGAGATCGTCGCCCTCCAGCCTGCGGAACACCAGCACCTGCATCAGCACGCCGACGATAGCCAGCACGACGAAACCGGCGGCCACGCCGAGCAGCCAGTAGCCGGTGCGCGCGCCGACCTCGTAGCCGATATAGGCGCCGAGCAAATAGAGTGAGCCATGCGCCAGGTTGACGTTGCGCATCAGGCCGAACACCAGCGTGAACCCGCTGGCGACGAGGAAATAGAGCCCGGCCAGCGTCAGGCCGTTCATCACGGCGCTGACGAAGGCCTTTTTCGAGATCAGCACCGCGTTCAGCGAGGCCGGCCAGATTGCGAAGACCAGCCAGGCGACGACGGCCGCCGAGAGCAGCCAGAACAGCCCCCACGCCTGCCTGCGCGTGAAGCCGCCACCTTCCACCGATGTCCGCTGTTGGTCGAGCAGGCTCATGGAGTATCTACGCCGTCAGCCTGCGCCGCGCCTCGTTCATGCGCGGCGCCTTGTGGAATTTTCCGTCCTTCATGATCGCCAGGATGCGGTTCTTGTCCTGTAGGATCCGCACATCGGAGATCGGGTCGCCGTCGACCAGCAGCAGATCGGCGAGATAGCCTTCCCTGATCATGCCGAGCTCGTCGCCCATGTTCATGATCTGCCCGCCATATTTGGTCGCCGCCAGGATCGCCTCCATCGGCGAGAAACCGAGCATCTCGACGAAGGTCTGGATGTCCTTGGCGTTGGTGCCCTGTGGGGTCCAGGCGAAGCCGTAGTCGCCGCCGATGCAGATGCGGATGCCGCGCCGGTGCATCTTCTTCATCGTCTCGATGCACATTTCGAGCTCGCGCTCATATTCGATCGTCACACGCGATCCCGGCTTGATGCCCCATGGCTCGGCGTAGCGGGCAGTGTTGATCAGCCAGGCGATGCCGGGCGCGACGAAATGCTTGTCCTTGACCGCCTCCAGCATGTCTAGCGCCTCCTCGTCGGCGAAGGAGGCGTGATAGATGTTCTGGATGCCGTGGCGCACGCACTGTTTTACCGAGCCGGACGAGCGGGCATGCGCGGAAAGAACCTTGTTGCGGCAGCGCGCCTCGGAGGCGGCCATCGCCACCTCTTCCTCCGACATCGGCGTCTCTTCCGCGCCCATGCCGGTCAGCGACTCGCCGGACAGATTGAGTTTTATCGAATCCACGCCGTATTTGATGAGAGTTCGCACCGTGCGGCGGATCTCTTCCGGCCCGGAAACGACGAGGCCGAGGTTCAGCCCCTCATGCGGGATATGCGATGGCGCGGCGTCGCCAAGGCCGCCAACTGTGGTGATCTCCGGCCCGGCCGCCAGATAGCGCGGCCCGGGAAAGCGGCCCTGGTTGATGAATTTTTTCGCCACCACGTCGAGGCGCGGCTTTGCTGCCGCTGCACCCCGGCCGGCGGTGAAGCCGGCGTCGAGCACCAGCTTGGCCATCTCCATGGTGACCAGCATGTGCTCTTCCAACTCCATCATCTGGATTGGGTCGATGCCGGGCGCATTGTTCCAGGAAAGGTGCAGATGCGCGTCGATCATGCCGGGCATCAGCGTGGCACCCATGCCGTCGATCGTCGTCGTGCCGCCGGCACCGCTATAGCTGATCGAAGACGAGCCGAAGCGCGACGAGCCGCGCGTGATCTGCTTGATGCGGTTACCCTGCACCAGCACCTCGCCGGTATAGGGATATTCGCCCGTCGAATCGAGCACACGCACATTGGTGAAAAGCACGTTGCCGGAGCCGTTTCCGCTCCAGCCATTGTTCCAGTCGTCTGCCATCTCTACCTCCCAATGGCCGGCGCGGGCGAGCGCACCAGAACTTCCCTCACCTGTGCACGCGCGCCAGAAAATCGGCCAGTCGCCGGCTGCACTCCCCCGGAGCCTCGACCGTAGCCCAGTGGCCGCTGCGGTCGAGCGACGAGAATACGGCTCCCTTGATCCTGTCGGCAAGCGCCTGCGCGACGCTTGGCGGATTGACCGTGTCGGCATCGCCGGTGATCAGCAGCGCCGGCGCCTTGATCCGCTTGGCATCGATCGCCTGCGCCTTGGCCAGCGCCTCGCAGGTGCGGGCGTAGGATTCAAAATCCTGCCGCGTGATCGATTCTCGCACGAAGGCAGCCGCCGCCGGAAAATGCTCGCGCGTATGCGCGGAGATGGCGTTGGCGACGATCTGGTCGGCGATGTCGGACATGCCGCCGGACCGCGCCAGTTTTGCGCGCGCCTGCAAACCGTTGCGGGTCGCCTCCGCCGGCTCAGCCAGCGCGCCGAACAGCACCAGTGACGCAACCGCCTCCGGCCGCTCCGCCGCGATCTGCTGCGCCACGATCGTGCCCATCGAATGGCCGACCACATGCGCCTTCTCGACGCCCGTCGCCTCCATCACCTTCAGCACCGCCTGCGCCATGCCCTCGATCGACAGAGCGTCGACCGGGCGCGGCGAGCGGCCCGATCCGGGGAGATCGACACGCACCACGCGAAACCCGCTCAGCGCCTGCATCTGCGGGAAAAACATGTTCGACGTGCCGCCGAGGCCGTGGATCATCACGAGCGGGAAACCTTCGCCGGAAACTTCCGCGACAGCCGTCCCGACGCTGACCGTCGTCATGACACGCGCTCCGTGATCGGGTTTTCCAGCGCGCCGATGCCGTCGATCTCGACCCGCACGAAGTCGCCGGCCTTCAGATATTTCGGCGGATCGAAGCCGATGCCGACGCCGGCCGGCGTGCCGGTGGCGATGATGTCGCCTGGCCTCAGCGTGATGCCCTCCGACAGCGTGGCGATGATCGTCGGGATGTCGAAGATCAGCAGCGGAATCTTCGAATCCTGCCTGAGTTCGCCGTTGACGAAGCAGCGTATGCCGGTGTTCTCCAGATCGATCTCGTCCCTGGTCACCGCCCACGGCCCCATCGGACAGAACGTGTCCTGCGACTTGCCGATCAGCCACTGGCTGTATTTGCCCTGCAGGTCGCGCGCCGTCACGTCGTTGACGATCGTGTAGCCCCAGACATGGTCGAACGCCTTTTCCCTGGAGATGCCTCGCCCCGCCTTGCCGATGATCACCGCGAGTTCTGCTTCGTAGTCGATCGCGGTAGAGACCTTGCTGTCGATCACCACATTGGCGCGGTTGGCGATAACCGATTCCGGCACCTTTGAAAAAATGATCGGGTTTTTCGGGATCGCACCGGCCGCAGCACTCGAATCGAAACCGCTCCTGGCGAACTCATGCGCGTGCTCGTAATAATTCTTGCCTACGCAGAAGATGTTGCGGCGCGGCTGCGGGATCGGCGCTTCCAGTTCCACCTGGTTGAGCGGGATCGGCGACAGCGTGCGCGGCAAGCCGGCGCCGTTGCGGTCGATCAGCGCGAGGATGCCGCTTTCGGCGCGCTCGACAGGCAGATCGAAGGGCGCGATCGTCTCATTGTCCTGATCGACGAGGCCGACCCGGCGCTCGCCGCCGATCGAGAACGTCGCCACTCTCATGCTTCTCTCCCTGAACCTTTTTTGAGCCAATTAAAGCCCATTTTGTCAACGCTAGCGCCGATTGGTTCCTATCGCAAGGGTGATTGTTCCCTTTCAGTCTGATTTTCGTAGCCAAGCCAACCGAAACGGGCGATTGCGTATGGACGAAGCGCGAAATGGCCGCTAGATTGGTTCACTATCGGTTCACAACGGGAATCGCTTCATGCCAAAACTGGTCGCCGGAGATATCGCCACTGCGCTGAGGAAGCGTATCTCCTCGGGCGAATGGGAGGACCGCATTCCGCCGGAGCGCGACCTGGCGGGCGAATTCGGCGTGGCGCGCAACACGGTGCGGCGCGCCGTCGGGCTGCTGGAGGAAGACGGCACGCTGGTCCGCCAGGTCGGCCGCGGCACGTTCCTTGCGGCGACCGATCCCAACTCCATGGCCGCCGTCGTCACCCGCATGGAAGGCACCAGCCCGGCCGACATGATGGAGATCAGGCACCTGCTCGAGCCGGCCGCAGCCGGCTTCGCCGCCACCAACGCCAGCGCCGGCGAACTCAACGCCGTGCGCGACGCCTACCAGACGGCCTGCGAGGCGACCGACATGCCGGAATTCGAGCATTGGGACGCCGAATTTCACCACCGCATCTTCGCCTGCTCGCGCAACGAGTTTTTGAAGGAACTGCACAATCTGATGCGCATATTGCGCAACCAGTCCCCCTGGTTCGAAATGAAGAAGCGCTCCTTCTCGGAAGAGCGCCGGCAGACCTATTGCGCCGAGCACGAAAAAATCCTCGACCGCTTGCTGCGCCGCGACCCCGAAGGCGCGCGCGCCGCCATGCTGGCGCATCTGCAGACCGTGGCGCGCAATTTGCTGGGGCGATAGCCGGCGTCCGTATCCTGAACCCTTGAACCAACTGATCTCGATACTATCTAGGTACTATCAAGATAGTATGAGGATGCGATGATCACCACGTTCAAGATACCATACGACAAGGGAGAACTCCGCATTGGCTGGGCCTCCTGGGATGATGGAAGCCTCACCGATCGGTCCGTAAAATTTGCCTACAACGATAAGTCTGGAAAGACATCTCGTGGCGCGCCAGAGCTTCCATTCGGCGTCCTGACCGACATGATAGTCCTGGCCCACCAACAAGGTGAACTTGACGCTGATATGGTCGCGAAAATCAAAACAGCTTTTAGGTAGTGCGTTTCGTATCTCACAAGAGACCGGCACATCTTCGCAGTTAAAACAAGAGTTTGAGCCTCTTTTTGTAGGCCCGAACGCCCCTACCCCGCCCGGCGGAACGCCATAGGGGTCATGCCGAACCGCGCGCGAAACGTGCTGTTGAAGGTCGACAGGTCGCCGAACCCGGTCTCGAAGGCGATCGCCGACACGGCGTCCGGCGAGGTCAGCAGCCTGAGCGCGGCCCGGCGCAGCCGGATGCCGAGCAGGTATTGATAGGGCGTCGCGCCGACGGTGCGCCGGAAGGTTCGCAGGAAATGGAACTTGCTCATCGCGGCGATGCTTGCCAACTGGTCGAGATCGAGGGCCTGGTCCGAATGGTCCTCGATGTAGCGCAACGCGCGGCTGAGGCGGCGGGAATCGTGCGATGAGACGCGCGACGAGACGGCGGCCGCGCCGGACAGCGCGCGCACCGTGGCCGCCACGAAGCCGACCAGGTCTTCTTCGGTCTTCAGGGGCTCGCGGTTCTTGCTGCCGGCTTCCAGCATGACCGTATGTGCCAGCATCTCGCGCCCTGACGGCAGCATCGCCGCCGGAAAGCGAAATTTCGATGAGCCGGCGGCCGTCGCCGCGATCTCCGCAAAATAATCCGGCGCGAATTTTACGGCGATGCAACGGTCGCCGACGCCGTGGTCGTGGCCGCATTCGTAGCAGGCGCCGTGATTGCCGAGCAGCAGCGCGCCGGGATGCAGCAGCGCCTTGCCCTGGTCCGACGCATAGTTGAACGAGCCGGCGACGACCGCGGCGATCGACACGGATTCATGCCGCTCCTCGAACGGCCGGTCATCCGGCCCCGCCTCGCAGACATAGTCGTGAACGGACCAGCCCCGCCCGCCGGCAAGCTGCCGCGTCACCGGAACGCCGGCGTGCGCTGTCTGCGTATCGCGTTCGCCAAACACGGTTTCCATCGCGCATTTATAGCAATTTTCCCCAAGTGCCGGAAAGCGCGGCGATGCAGATTGCCGCCACCTCATGACGGTTCCGTTTGCGGGCCGTTCAATTCATTGGAGAAAACAATGACGATGATCGACCATGTTTCCATCGGCGTTCGCGACGTCGCGCGTGCCAAGAAATTCTACGACGCGGTGCTGGCGCCGCTAGGCTATTCCTGCCTCAGCGACGGCCCAACCTCGCTGGGCTACGGCAAGGACGCCGTCGCCCTCTGGATCGGCCAGAGCAGCCGCCCGGTACCCGAAGATACCGCCTCCGGCCTGCATTTCTGTTTTTCCGCGCCTACCCGCAAATCCGTCGCCGCGTTCCACGAGGCGGCGATGAATGCGGGCGGCCGCGACAACGGCCCGGCCGGCCTGCGCGCCGACTACGGCGACAATTATTACGCCGCTTTCGCCGTCGACCCCGACGGCTACCGCCTCGAGGCCTATTGCGCGGCGGCGGAGTAGCCGTCGCGACATCCGGCCACGCGCCACCGTCTGGCGACGGACGAAGGGCGGCGGCCACGCTTGCCGGCCGGACGAACGCCTTTGCGCGGCTTCGTCCACGCGGCCGGACGAAGCCATCGGCTTCGCCACGATTCTGACGGGCTAGTGACATGACAATCGGACCAGGCGTCGTCTCGCCAGGTCCGCAACCCTCAGCGCATGGCGGAGCCTATCATGACGACAACGACACCCACTTTCTGGGGCAATGAAATCATTGTCTCCAGCCGAACCGAAGATTTCCAGGCGCAGGTCGTCGGCCTTGCCGACAACACTTTCGCCATCGTCTGGTCGGACAGCCTGGACATAGGCGGACGGCACTATAACGAGATCGGCGCTGCTGCGAGCGGCGACTTCATGGCCTCCGTGTCCGGCGGCATCCCGCAGAACATCCACTCGCCGCGCATCGTCCAGCAGGCAAGCGGCCAGGTGGTCGTCGATTTCGACTTCGCCTTCCAATCCGGCGACGTCGACATATTGCGGCACGAGGTGGGCGCCAATTTCATGCCACGCTCCAAGGTCGACGGGCTGGAGATCGAATTCGGCACCGACGAGTTGCTGCTGGACACCGCCGCTACCGCGTCCGGTGGCACCGCCTCCGTCTTTGCTTATGGAGACGAGAACCATCTGGCGATGCGCTTCTATGACGAGGACGGCGGGCGCACGACCGCCGACCCCATCATGATCGGCAGCCCGAATGACGGCATCCAGCGGCTGGGCGCGGTTGCCGGCTTGAGCACCGGCAACGCCGCCGTCGCCTACGAGAATTTCGACCCCGGCAGCGGCGTCCGCACTGTCAACCTGGCCTTCGTCCGGCCGGACGGTTCGGTGCCCGCCACCTTCGTCGTCGGCGATACCGGCAACGCCGCCCGCCCCGACATCGCAAGAATACCGGACACGCCGTTCGTCCCGAAACAGTTCGTGGTGGTCTTCCAGGATGTCGCCAAGGGCATCTATTTCCGTATGTACAACGAGTTCGGCGTGGCCCGCCACGACCAGCCGCAGTTGATCGCCAATTCCGCCAACAGCATCTCCGCGAAAGTCACCGGCCTCAACGACGGCGGCTTCATCGTCGCCTGGATCAACCTGTCGGGCATGGAGGGCGACGGCACCATCGAGCAGGAGATTTTCCTGCAGCGTTTCAGCTATTCGGGAACACCGATCGGCGGCAGGGTCGAGATCGACAAGCCGGGCGACCAGATCCTCACCGGCATCGCTACGCTCGACGACGGCCGCGTCATTCTCACCTACCAGAGCGAGACCGGCGACTCGACCGGCGAGGCCACACTAAATTACCAGATCTTCGATCCGCGCGACTCCGTGCTCGGCGGCGGCGAAGGCAACGACAACATCGTCGGTCGCGAGGAGCGCTCGTTCCTGTACGGCGAGGAAGGCAACGATACGCTTACCGGCCGCGCCGGCAATGACGAACTCGACGGCGGCGAAGGCGTCGACACAATGCGCGGCGGCGGCGGCAGCGACCTTTACAAGGTCGACGACGCCCGCGACGTCGTTGTCGAGGCACGCGGCGCGGGCGGCGACACCGTTTTGGCGTCAGTCAGTTTTGCGCTGGCGGCGGGAGTTGAGGTCGAGGTTCTCGCCCCTGTGGATTCCGCCGGCAATGCGCCGATCAACCTCACCGGCAACGAATTTTCGCAGACCATCCAGGGCAACGCCGGCGAAAACACGCTGAAGGGCGGCGGGCCGGGTGGCCAGGCCGACGAACTCATCGGCCTCGGTGGCAACGACCACTACATCGTCTACAATGCCGGCGACCTGATCTTCGAGACCGCCACCGAAGGCGAGGCCGACCGCGTGCTGGCCGGCGTCAGCTATACGCTGGGGTCAGGCGTCCACATCGAGATGCTGACGACCACCTCGGGTTCCGGCACCGACGCGATAAACCTCACCGGCAACGCGCTGAAGCAGGAGATCATAGGTAACGCCGGCGAAAACATCCTGCATGACGGCGGCAAGGGCGCCGCCGACATCATGCAGGGGCTCTCCGGCAACGATACCTATCGTGTCTTCAACAGCGAGGACGTCATAGTCGAGACCGCCACGCAAGGCGCGGCCGACCGGGTGATCGCCGCGGTCGACTATGCGCTCGGCAAAGGCGTGCATGTCGAGATATTGACCACCAACGGCTCGGCCGGCACCACGGCGATCGACCTCACCGGCAATGAGTTCGCACAGGAGATCGTCGGCAATGCCGGCATGAACTTCATCGACGGAAAGGGCGGCAGCGACACTTTGCGTGGCGGCAGCGGCAAGGACTTCTTCGTCTTCTCCACCGCGCTCGGCACCGCCAACGTCGACACAATCGTCGACTACAGCGTCGCCGCCGATACCATCCAGCTCGTCGACGCCGTCTTTTCGGCCCTCCCCGCAGGCCCGCTCGCAGCAGCCGCCTTCCGCGCCAACACCACCGGCCTCGCCACCGACGCCAGCGACCGCATCATCTACGAGACCGACACCGGAAAACTCTTCTACGATCCGGATGGAACCGGGGCGGCAACACGCATCCACTTCGCCACCCTCAGCGGCGGCCTGGCGCTGACCCATCAGGATTTTCAAGTCGTCGAGGCGATTTGATGGCGGACGGGTGGCGCTTCGGGATGATAGGTCGCACTGCACCCATCACCAGCCCTTCGCTGTCGTGCTACCGCCTATCAAAAACCGCCGAAGCCGCGAGCACCAGCCAGCCGCCGATCAGCAGCATGCCGCCGACCGGCGCGGCATAAGGAAAAAGCCTGTCGCCCAGAAAATCGCGCGACAGCAGGTCGCCGCAGAACAGCGCCAGCCCGGCCGCCAGCACGAATCCGGAAAACCTTGCGGTTCGGCCGGCGAGCAGTGCCGCGCCGAGCAATGCAGGGGCATGGACCAACAGGAAGGTCGCGGCGGTCTGCAGATTCTGCCCGCCGGCATGGGCGGCAGCCGCCGACAGCGCCACGCCGGCGGCGCCTGCCAGCCCGGCGATGAAGATGAGGATGCGGTCGGCGTTCATGGCTTGGCCCTTGTTGCGTTAACAGGCGGTCGCGCGAAAGGCCCGCCTCGTCAAGCGACCGCCGCCGCGTTATCACTTACCGAGACGAAATCACGCGCCGGCTGCTCCGGTGTCGGTAAACAGAGGAAAGAAATGGCAACACCCACCAGACGGCCCGGCGACCCCTTCCAGGCGGCCGAGGCCATGTTCAAGCGCACGGCCAAACGGGCGGCCGAGGTGTCGCGCGCGCCGGTCAGCGCGGCTGCCCGCGAGACCGTGTCGCTGAAGATCGACCGCGACGTGCTCGACCATTTTCAGGCCGACGGCCCCGGCTGGCAGGAGCGCATCAATGCTGCACTGCGCAATGCCGCCGGCCTCGGCGGAGCGAACGATGTCGGCAAGCGCCCCGAAGAACTCGACGCCTCCAACGACGACTGACGCTTCGCGCCAAGCAGCGGCCCGGTCATGCCGGCGGACGCGAAAATGGCGCGAATGTCCGGCTTGCGCGGCTCTCTCGTCGGGCGAAAACCGCCTTTTTCGAGCAGCATGTCGCTCAAGCGACTGGTTTTACGGGATATGTCCGGCTGGCCGCAAAGCCGTCGCACCCATTCCGGAACGTGGGCGCCTGCGCTATCGCTCTGTTTCGGCAAGAAAAAAGCCCGTCGGCGAGGCCAACGGGCTCTTGAAGTTGACCGGCATTCGGGGAGGGGGAGGAATGCCGGTCCAGTCGCCGCGGAGGGAGGGAGCCGCGGCGAAAAACTTAGTACTGGCGGCCCTTTGCGGCCACGACAGCGATGTCGGCGCGGGTGATGCCGAGATCGGTGAGCTCACGGTTAGAAAGCCGGCTCAACTCGTTGACGGTATCGCGATAACGGCGCCAATTGCGGTAGTTGCGGATCAGGTTCATGGTCTTCACTCTACTTTTCTTTGCTCTTGCACGTACGATCTTCTGTGTACGACGCTCAGATAGGAGTTCTCCCTTCATATTTGAATTGACGGGATTGCATGGTTGCAATGCACAAATGCAAGGCTGAATGCCGCCTCAAAAAGCAGCCAAACCCGGAGGATTGCCGGTTTTTTAACCTTTTTGCGCCGCAACACCGTCGCAGAAGGCCTCGACGATAAAGGTGATCTGCGCCGCCACCTCGTCCGGGGATTCGGCCAGGAAGCGCCTTTGCAGGCCGAGACTGACGATGCCGTGCACCGCCGCGAACAACGCCCGCGCTACCAGCACCAGCCGCTCCTCGCCCGCATCGGGCAACAGAGCTTTCAGCGGCCGCACGATATGGCCAATCAGCCTTGCATTCTCCGTCTCCCGCCGCTCGGCGAACTCCGTGCCCATGCGCGCCGCATGCTCGAAGATCGCCGACCATAGCAATGGGTTGTCGACCACGAAGGAAAGGTAGGTGCGTCCCAGCAGCACGAGCTGGCGCTTCGGCGTGCCCGCCCCGGCATTGCGCCCAAAAGCCTCGGCGACCGCCCGATCGAGCCGCGCGCCCGTGCGCGAATTGACGTCCGCCACCAGCGCGTCCATGTCCTTGAATATATTGTAGATAGCCCCGACCGCACAGCCGGCTTCCGCCGCGAGTTCGCGTGCCGTCAGCGCCCGGTAACCGCTCTCCGCGATCCTGCGCTCCGCGATTTCCAGCAGGGACTCGCGCAGTTTTTCGCGCCTGATTTGGGTCTTTGCAGCCAATTCGGGCTCTCCTCGAACTTTTTGTGAACATCGTTCAATATTTGACTTGAACAGCGTTCAAATTCATGCGACAAATAGCGTGAACAGCATTCAAGTCAAGCTGCAAGCGAGGGGGAAGACAGGAAATGCCGACGCTCTACGACCTGAAGCCGGCTTTCCAGGGTATGCTGCGCCCGCTTGCCAACCGCCTTGCCGCGGCCGGCGCCACCGCCAACCAGGTCACGATTGGCGCAGCCGTCATGTCGGTTGCAGCGGCATTGCTGATCGCCGCGTTTCCCGGCAATCCGGCGCTCTGGCTGCTCATCCCCGTCGTGCTGTTCCTGCGCATGGCGCTAAACGCCATCGACGGCATGCTGGCGCGCGAACACGGCCAGGCCTCGACCTTCGGCATGTATCTGAACGAACTTTGCGACGTCGTGTCCGATCTCGCTTTGATCCTCGCCTTTGCCGCGGTTCCGCTGTTCCCGGCTTGGGGTGTCGTCGCCTTTGCCATCACGGCGGTCATCGCCGAGTTCGCAGGCGTTCTCGGCATTCCAGCCGGCATTGGCCGTAACTATGCGGGTCCTTTCGGCAAGAGCGACCGCGCCTTCGCGCTCGGTCTCATTGCCGTGCTGGTCGCAGCAAATCTCCGGATCGAAGCCATAGCGCCATACATTTTCCCAGCGCTCGCGCTGCTGTCGCTTCTGACCATCGTCAACCGTGTCCGCGCAGGCTTGCGGCCCGCCGCCTGAACCATCGGCCTCTGGGCCCACGAGGACCATCATGCTCCAGGAAAAATCTCCCTCCCCCGACACAGCCGTCCCGCGCGCGGCCCCGACCGTCGAACGCAATTTCACCACCCATGACGGCACCGAATTGTTCTACCGCTACTGGCCGGCAGCTTCGCCGGAGCCGAAAGGCGCAATCATACTCTTCCATCGCGGCCACGAGCATGGCGGCCGCATGGCGCATCTGGTCGACGAACTCAACCTGCCCGACCACGCCTTCTACGCCTGGGACGCGCGCGGCCACGGCCGCTCGCCGGGCGAGCGCGGCTATTCGCCGTCCTTCGCCGCCTCTGTGCGCGACATCGACAGTTTTATGAAGGAAATCAACGAGAAGGATGGCTTCGCGACAAGCGACATAGCGGTTGTCGCACAATCCGTAGGCGCCGTGCTCGCCGCGACCTGGGTGCATGATTATGCCCCAAAGATCCGCGCACTGGTGCTGGCCTCGCCGGCCTTCTCGGTAAAACTCTATGTGCCGTTTGCCCGCCAGGGCATCGCGGCATGGCAGCGATGGAAGGGTCGCTTCTTCGTCAATTCCTACGTCAAGGCGCGCTTCCTGACGCACGATCCGGATCGCATAAGATCGTTTGAGGCGGACCCGCTGATTACCCGCCCGATCGCTTCCAACATCCTGCTCGACCTCTACGACCACGCCGAGCGCATAGTGGCCGACGCCCGCGCCATCACCGTGCCGACGCAAGTGCTGATCTCCGGCAGCGACTGGGTCGTCCGTCACGGCCCGCAGCATGAATTCTTCATCAACCTCGCCAACCCGGCCAAAGAACGGCACGTGCTGCCCGGCTTCTTCCACGACACGCTCGGCGAACGAGACCGGGCGAAGGCGGTGGCGCTTGCCCGCGACTTCATCATCCGCCAGTTCGAGACGCCGGAGCCAAGACTGGACCTGACGCAGGCCGATCGCGCCGGTTTTACGCGAGACGAGGCCGACCGGCTCGCCACGCCGCTGGATTTGCTATCGCCAAAAGGCCTGTATTGGGCGCTGAGCCGCGCCTTCATCCGAATGGGCGGCTGGTTTTCCAGCGGCATCTCGACCGGCGTGAAGACCGGCTTCGATTCCGGCTCGACCCTCGACTATGTCTATGAGAACGAGGCTCGCGGCCTCGGTCCCGTCGGCCGCATGGTCGACCGCACCTTCCTTGACGCCATCGGCTGGCGCGGCATCCGGCAGCGAAAAATCCATCTGGAAGAACTGATCGGCAAGGCGGCACGCGACCTGCGCATCGCCGGCCGCCCGCTCCACATTCTCGACATCGCCGCCGGCCACGGCCGTTACGTGCTCGACGCCATCGCCAATATCGAGGAGCCGCCCGCCTCCGTGCGCCTGCAGGACTATTCGGACATCAACGTCGAAAAAGGCCGGACGTTGATCGCCGAGCGCGAACTGCCCGACGGCGTCACCTTCCGAAAGGCCGACGCCTTCGACGGCGAGGCGCTGGCGGCGGCCGAGCCTGCACCGGATCTCGCCATCGTCTCCGGCCTGTACGAGCTCTTTCCGGACAACGCCCCCATCCGCTGCTCACTCGGCGGACTGGCGCAAGCCATGCAACCCGGCGCGCTGCTCATCTACACATGCCAGCCCTGGCACCCGCAGCTCGAAATGATCGCCCGCAGCCTCACGTCGCATCGCGGCGGTGAGGCGTGGGTGATGCGCCGCCGCACCCAGGCCGAGATGGACCAGTTGGTCGAGGCCGCAGGCTTCGAAAAGGTTGACCAGCGCATCGACGAATGGGGAATTTTCACCGTGTCCGTCGCGCGGCGGGTTTAAGGCTGGCGATGACCTCCCTCGCCGCTTCCCCGCCAACCGACACGTTCGGCCAAATCTTCCGCCGCGCGCTGCTCTGGCTGCTGTTGCTCGCCCCCTTCTTCTACCTCACCTACGGTTACGCCAACTGGTTGGCGGCGCAACGCGAAGAGGTAGGCAGCATCGTCTTTTCCTGGGAGCACACCGTCCCGTTCGTCGCTTGGACCATCCTTCCCTACTGGTCGATCAACCTGTTCTACGGGCTCTCGCTGCTGATCAACACGACGCGAAGCGGCGTCAACCGCCTCGCCGGCCGCTATCTCACAGCGCAGGTTGTCGCGGTCGCTTGCTTCATCGCCTTCCCGTTGACGGCCACCTTCACCCGTCCGGTCACGGACGGCCTGCCCGGTTTCCTGTTCGCCGTGCTCGGCGGCTTCGACAAGCCGTTCAACCAGGCTCCGTCGCTGCACATCGCGCTGCTGGTGATCATCTGGGACCATATACGCCACCGTCTCGACGGTTGGTGGAAAGGACTGTGGCATGCCTGGTGTTTCCTGATCGGCGCCTCGGTACTGACCACGTGGCAGCACCATTTCATCGACATCCCGACCGGCGCGCTGCTCGGCCTGTTCGCACTCTGGCTTTTTCCGCGCGAAGGCGCCCTGCCCTTCGCCGGCGCGCGCCTGACGGTCGATCGCAAGGCGCGCCGGCTTGCCGGATTCTATGGGCTTGGCGCCGCGATCCTGCTTGCGGGTGCAGTGCTCGGCGCATTCCGCTCCGCGCTCTGGCTGGCGCTGCTCTGGCCTGGGCTTGCGCTCGCCATCGTCTGCTTCGGCTACGCGACGCGGAATCAAAATGTCTTCCAGAAGGACGGCGATGGCCGGGTGACGCTGGCGAGCCGGCTTCTGCTGTGGCCTTACAGGGTCGGCGCGATGATCAATGTCTGGGCATGGACGCGCCGCCTTCCCGCTCAAGTCGAAATCGTCGACGGGGTTTTCCTCGGCCGTTATCCAAGTGCTGCCGAAGCTAATCGCCTCGCAACGGTAATCGACCTCGCCGCCGAGCTTGAAAAGCCCTCCGGCGCGGTTTGCGACTGGAAGAGTTTTCCCATGCTGGATCTGCTCTCGCCTTCGCCGGCCCAACTCGCCACGGCATCCAACGCGGTGGAGGCGGCGCGCTCCGCCGGGCCGGTGCTTGTCTGCTGCGCGCTTGGATTCCAGCGCAGCGTCGGCGTGGTGGCGCAATGGCTTGTCGCCACCGGCAGGGCACACGACTTTTCGCAAGCCGGCAATATCCTGGCCGACGCCGGCCGCCCGGCGCATCTGCGGGCTGCTGACCCTCCGGCGGCCGGCTGACCGCGTGAGCGAGAGCCCTTATTCCGACCAGGCCGACGCGCTGGCGAGATGGTCGCTGGTGCAGGCGCTGTGGCCCCCGACGCTGCTTGTGGTGAGTTGCGTCGCACATCTTCTGTTCACGCCAGCGGCTGACGGCATGCGCGGCAATGCTGCCCAGCGGGTTGCGTTGGCCAGTGGCCTGACCGTATTCGCCTTCTCCGCGATCCTGCTCTTCGACGCGCTTCTGTTTCGCCTGATGGCAAGCTATGAAGACGAGCAGAGAGGCGGCGCCGCCGTCGACGACATTCTTGCCCGGATGCGCCTGAAACCCACCCCGCCAGAGACTCGCAGCCTTGCCGCTCGCTCCGCTGGCACGCGCCGCCTTGTCTTGCGGCAGCGCATCGCGCTGGCCGTGTTCATTCTGGCGTCGGGCTTGCCGCTCCTGACCGCACCTCCCTGAGACGAACCTCGACATGGGCGGATTGCGGGACTTTTCCTTCCACTTGATGCGTTCAGCCACCTCGGTCGGGCTGTCCGGGCTGGCCTGGGCGATCACCGGGGTCCGGCCGATTTGGATGGGCAGCGAGCCGTCGGAGCGCCAGCGCATCTATTTCGCCAACCACGCCAGTCACGGCGACTTCATCCTGCTGTCCGCCTGCCTTTCCGAGCAGCAGCGACAGCGCACGCGCGCCGTTGCCGCCGCCGACTATTGGGGCAAGTCGCGCCTGCGCCGTTTCATCGCCGAGGACATGCTGTCCTCGGTCCTGATCCACCGCACCTGGACGGAGCCCGCCGACAATCCGATCAACGCGATGCTCGCGGTGCTCGACCAGGGAGATTCCCTGATCCTGTTTCCTGAAGGCACGCGCAACATGACGGACGAGCCGCTGACGCGCTTCCGCTCGGGCCTGTACAATCTCGCCGTCATGCGGCCCGAGGTCGAATTGATCCCATGCTGGATCGAGAACATGTCGCGTGTGCTGCCCAAGGGACATTTTCTGCCGGTGCCGCTGCTTTGCCGCGTCGTCTTCGGCCCGCCGGTCGCGGTCGGAAATGGCGAGGACCGCCATGATTTTCTCAAGCGCGCGCACGCCGCGCTGCTTGCGCTGCAGCTGCGTCCTCGGGGGAACCGGAAATGATGCGCGAAACCACCCTGCTGATCGTCGGGCTGAGCGCCGTGCTGGTGACGGCGAGCCTTGTCGCCGCTGTCCTCACCTGGCGCGCGCCGGACCGCAAGAAACCCGGCCTGGTCAATCTCAACCAGCGCATTTTTGCCTGGTGGATCATGGTGGCGCTGATCGCCATCGCCTTCCTCTTCGGCAAGGACGGCATGACCGTGCTGTTCGCGCTGATCTCGTTTGCCGCGCTGCGCGAGTTCGTGACGCTGACGCATACCCGCCGCAGTGACCACTGGGTGCTGCTCGCCATGTTCGCGGTCATCATCCCGGTCCAGTACTGGCTGGTGTGGACAGCCTGGTACGGCCTCTTCACCATCTTCATCCCGGTCTATTGTTTTCTCCTGATGCCGGCGGTCACGGCGTTGCAGGGCGACACGGAGCGTTTCCTGGAGCGCGTCGCAGCGCAGCAATGGGCGGTCATGCTCTCGGTCTATTGTATCAGCCACGTCCCTGCCCTGCTGACGCTGGACGTGCCCGGCTTCGAAAGCCGTAACCTATTGCTCATTGCCTTCCTGATCATCGTTGTTCAGGGCAGCGACGTACTCCAATACATCTTTGGAAAGCTCTTCGGCCGCCACAAGGTGGCGCCGTCCGTATCGCCGTCGAAAACCTGGGAGGGGCTGATCGGCGGCGTGGCGTCTGCCAGCCTGCTGGGCGCGGCCTTGTCCTTCCTGACCCCATTCAGCCCGTTTCACGCGGCAATCGTGGCGTTCCTGATCTGCCTCATGGGTTTCCTCGGCGGGCTGGTCGCGTCGGCCATCAAGCGCGACCAGGGCGTCAAGGACTGGGGCCATCTGATCGAGGGCCATGGCGGCATGCTCGATCGCGCCGACAGCCTGGTCTTCGCCGCGCCGGTGTTTTTTCATATTGTTCGGTATTTCTGGACCGTATGAACCGTTGACGCCCAGCTAGCGTTGACGCCGCTGCAGGCCGGACGTGGAAAACACCCGGTCCCGGCCTGTCAGCGGCGAGCGCCTGAGACGGCGACTACTGTGAGATGACGATGCTGGTGTTGGTCGGCCCGAAAGTCTCGACCAGGCGATAAAAATCCGCGGCATCGTTCGGGTGAAGCCGGATGCAGCCATGCGAGGCAGGCCGGCCGAGGCGCTTGATGGCATTGGTGGCGTGAACTGCGTAGCCGCCGTTGAAGAACACCGAATGCGGCATCGGCGCGTTGTCGTATTTCTTCGAATACCACATCTCATGCATCCGGTACGGCTTGAACGAACCGGTTGGCGTGACATAGCCCTTGCCGGCGGTCGAGACCTTCCAAGCAAAGGCCGGGCGCCCGTCGATCGAGACATGCATCGTCTGCGTCGAGATGGAGACTTCGGCGACGACCTTGCCGTTGGAGGCATGCGCCGTGCCCGCACCAGCATCGAGGAAAAGTGCCATGCCGGCCATAGCGGCGGCGGCGACATTGATGAGCTTGGCGGAGAGAATGGCGTCCATTTGATGTCCCCTGTTTTCGGGCCGTTGGCCGGCCGTCTTCGATAGCGGGTTATCGCTGGGTCATGTTTCGAGATAATTTCGCATCAAAGCCATTTTGTTTCGTAATTGTTTCTGATTTTGACCGTTTATGTGATTTTTGAAATTAGTTATGGACATTTTCGGTCAATTGTGGTCATTAGCCGGCATGCAGCCTGTGACGGACGCGGGGCGCGACCGCCACCTCAAACGCCTTGCAAACGACGGTTTCAGGTCCATCGAAACGCGATCGTAACAATGTGGTTTCGAAGCGGCATCGTCCGGAAACATCGCCAACCGACTATGCGGACAACGAAAGCAGGAACGAAAGTTCGAAAATGGGCGGAATAGGCACTGGCTGGCTGAAAAGGGTCGTCATCGCGACGGCGATCCTCGCGGCAATCGGCCTCTACGCCGACACGGGACGGGCGATGGCAGCCGAGAGCGGCGGCGATGCCGGCTCCGCCACCCATGCGGTCGTGCTGTTCCTGTTCGCCTGGCTGATATCAAGCATTCGTGTACGCCGAAAGGCGGGGCGTTTGCGGTTTGGCTTCGAACCTTCGCCGGTTCCGCGCGTTAGAGCAGCATCGACGGTCCGCAGCGTGAATGCGCGCAAGGCGGCAGGAAATTCGGGAGAGGCCGGCGTTTGAAGCCGGGTTGCCCAAAAGAGATTGAGGACAGGGACAATGAAGACGAACATCGCCTCGGGCGTTCTGACCGCCCTCATCTATGCCCAGGTCGTGCTCTGCTTTGCCGGCGCCGCCACGGTCCTGCTGCGCGACCGTGTCCAGCCGCAGCACGTCGCCAGCGAAACCGAAGCACCGGCGGCTGCCGCCGGGGTCCGCCTGTAAATGTCGCCGAGGCCGGACTATTCCGGCCAGCCGGCCGGCGGGTCGAAACGATATCCTGAACCGCGGATAGTGACGATCGATTCTGTGTCGAGCTTGCGGCGTAGCCGCACGATCCGCGAATCGATCGACCGGTCGAAAGCATCACTGCTTTCGGCCGGTGCCGCCGCGATTATGTCGTCGCGCGTAAGCACCTTGCGCGGATGGGCGAGGAACAGCTTGAGCAAAGCTACTTGCCCCGGCGACAACTGCTCTTCGCCGCCGGCGCGATGCATGACCAGGGCCGACCTGATGTCGACGGTGGAATTTTCCAGGCTGACCAGTTCAGGCCCGGCCTTGCCGCGACGGCTGAGCAGGCCGGCGATGCGCGCCGCGACCTCACGCAGATCCGCCGGCATGTCCACAACGTCGGCCGCGCCGAACTCGAGCGCCAGCACGGTCTCGACCAGCTCTGTCTTGGGCCGCAGCAGCATGATGGCGGGGTCGGTGTCCTTCTGCAGGCGCCGCAAAAGGCCGAGCGTCGCGGACGGCGGCAGGTTTTCGCCGACGACGATGACATCGACCTGCGGTGAGGCGAGCAGGGAACGGAGTTCCCACTCTTCCGCGGCCTGGACAACCTCGTAGCCACGCCGTTCGAGATAATCCGCGAATGTCTCCGCGAACTCCTCGCCAAGGCAGGAAAGGGCAACGACCGGTCTTTTCGCCATCAGCGCTCCGATACTTCTTTTGAAATCATAACTCGTCTGGACATGATGATCTTATCTAATCTACTTTCCGCCGGGTTTGGAGGCCAGACCCCCCTGCGCGCCAGAATTGCCATTGTCGAAGACGAACCCGACCTGCGGGATGCCGTCGCCGAGTATCTCGGCGCGAACGGCTATGACGTGACGGCGCTAGAGAGCGCCCAGGCAATGCGCGACGCGGTCGAGACCGAATTCTTCCACCTGGCCATCCTCGATATCGCCATGCCGGGCGAGGACGGCCTGTCGCTCGGCCGCTGGCTGCGCTCCAGAATGCCGATCGGCATCATCTACGCCACCGCTGCCGGCACCGCCATCGACCGCATCGTCGGCCTGGAACTCGGCGCCGACGACTATATGGTCAAGCCTTATGAACTGCGCGAGATGCTGGCGCGGGTCCGCAGCGTGCTGCGCCGCGTCCCCGCTTCCGAAGAGGCGCAGGTGCACAAGCCGGCGGGCGAGGAACATGCGCGCCGCGCCGTCTCCTTCGGCGATTTCAGCGCTGATCTCGACAGCCGCATGCTGACCGGCCCCGCCGGGCACGCCATCGACATGGCCAAGAGCGAGTTCGATGTGCTTGAGGTCTTCCTCACCCGGCCGAATCGGCTGCTTACCCGCGCCGCCCTGTCGGAGGCGATCGGCCTGACGGAGGAACCGGAGACCTCCCGCGCCGTCGACATCCGCGTCATGCGTCTGCGCAAGAAGATCGAGGCCGACCCGGCCAATCCGCGCTATCTGCGGACCGTGCGCGGCGAAGGCTACATCTTCTCGCTGCCCGACGACGCAAACTGACCGCGGCCAGCGCGAGATGAGTTCCAGGGCCGAGAGGGAACGATGACTGATGGGAACATCGGAGCGCCGGCAGCGCCCGCGACCGGCGCTGGCCTGACGATAGCGGCCGCGCGGCTGACGCGTTTGCTGAGGCAGGCGCCGGACTGGCAGCAGACGCTCCCCGAAGCCCTGGAGACCCTCGCCAGGACGCTGGAGTGCCACCGCACGATTCTTTTCCGCCTGCGCGAGATGCCCGGCAAGGGTTTCGCACAATCGATCGCCGCCTACTGGGTCGACCCGGCGATCGAGGGCATAGCCGGTCATCCCACCATGATTGCCCAGGAGACCATCGAATCCGATCCGCTGCTGGAGCGGTTGTCCTCCGAAGTGCGGCAGGGCAAGATCTTCGCCGGCCTGACGCGTGAGATCGAAGGATTCCTGCGTACTGAGTTCGAGGCGCAGCGCATCAAGTCCTTCCTTTCGGTTTCGGTGTTCGCCCACGGCCATTTGTGGGGCACGCTTGCCGTCAACGACTGCGTCCGCGAACGCGTCTGGACGGACGACGAGAAGGCCGCGGTCGAGATCGTCGCGCTTGCCATCGGCGACGCCATCGAGCGCTCTTTCTCGGAAGCGCATGTCAGCGAGATCATCCGCCGCACCATGATCCAGGCCTCGCTCGACGCCATCATCGTCATCGATGAGACAGGCGGCGTGGTCGAGTTCAACCCGGCCGCCGAACGAATGTTCGGCTACACGCGTCCCGAGGTGCTGGGCCGCGATCTGCTCGACCTCGTCGTTCCCACCCACTATCGCGAAGGCTACGCCAACGCCTCGGAATACATGGCCGGCCGCGGGGCGCCGATGATCGGCCAGCGCATGGAGACCGTGACGCAGAACTCCTCCGGCGAGGTTTTTCCGATCGAACTGACGGCGACCGAGATCAAGGTCGCGGACCGCCGCCTGGTCTTCGGTTCGATCCGCGACCTACGCGACAAGCACCGCGCCGAAGAGGAGATCAACCGCCAGCGCGACCGGCTGCATCAGAACGAGAAGATGGCGGCGATGGGCTCGCTGCTTGCCGGCGTCTCGCACGAATTGAACAACCCGCTGGCGGTCGTGGTGGCGCAGTCGACACTGCTGCACGAATTCGCGCCGGACCCGCAGACCAAAATGCGCGCCGAGAAGGTGCGCGCCGCCGCCGAGCGCTGCGGCCGTATCGTCAAGAGCTTCCTCGGCATGGTGCGACTGCATCCGCCGAGCCAGGGCGAGATGGACCTGAACAACGCCGTCCGCGCCGCCTTGGAAGTGACCGCCTACGGTGCGCGTTCGAGCGGCATCATGATCGAGACCGATCTCGTCCGCGGCGTGCTGTCGATCATGGCCGATCCCGACCACATAACCCAGGTCGTCGCCAATCTGCTGGTCAACAGCCAGCACGCGCTGGCCGCCAACAATGGCGACAAGCGTATCAAGGTCCGGACCTTCCGCCGCGACAATGGCAAATGCGGCTTCCTCGTCGAGGACAATGGCCCCGGCGTCCCCATGAACATCCGCCATCGTATCTTCGAATCCTATTTCACCACCAAGCCGGTCGGTGTCGGCACCGGCATCGGCCTCTCGATCTCGAAGTCGATCATAGAGCGCCACAAGGGCCGGATATCCTATGAGTCAGCCTTCCCGAGTGGCGCGCGGTTCGTCGTGGAACTGCCGGCGACAAAGGGCGGTGCGGACAGTTTCGCGGTCGGCCCTGCCCCGGCCACCGGCATCAGCGACGCGCTGATCATCGACGACGAACCCGATGTCGCCGCCTCGTTGTCTGACCTGCTGCTGCTGATGGGCATCAAGTCGCGGACGGTGCTGGCCTGGACCACCAGCGAAGAGGTGCTTGCCGGCGAGGATGTCGACATCGTCTTCAGCGACTTGCGGATGCCTAGCGCCAACGGTATCGCGATCTTCCGCGAACTCGTCCAGAAGCGGCCGGACCTGGCCGATCGTTTCGTGCTGGTCACCGGCGACATGATCGGCGCCCGCGCCGAGGTCGACGCGTTGCCCGTCGAACACCGGCCGCAGATCCTCGAAAAACCCTTCAGTACGCTGGATGTGCGTGGCATCCTTGCTGTGGTCAACGAGCAGGTTTCACTCAAGAGATAAAAAGGCCTCGGACGTGAAAAGGCCCCTGCCGGCAGGGAAAACGGCAAGGGCCTTCGCGGTACGCCTGAGACGGCGCTGGGAGGAACTCAGAAAACGGTCGAGGTATCGGCGAGCGATCCGGCCAGCGCCAGCCTGCGGACCCGGATGGTCTCGCTCTTGCCGGAATCCCTGGCGATCCGCACGAGGCAATCGTAGCTCTCGGAACCCCAGGCCTGGCCACGGCAGGCGCTGTCGCTCTCGCGCAGCGGCAGACGAGAGGTCTTTGTGGTCGTCCTCACCTCATCGCCGATCTTCGCCGGCTGGTTGAAGGACGCGAAGGCCGGGCCCGAGGACGGGGTAAAGGCCATGGAAATAAGCGCGGCTCCAGCGACAACGGCAAACATCGCCATCGGATGATCGGCGGAGCGGCGGCGCAGCGCCAGGCGCGGCCATATGCGGTTGCGCTCGCGCGGCGTGAAAGCGCGGTTGAATTCGGTGGTGGTGATCGAGGCGGTCATCGTCGTCGGCCTGTCGATTCTTGTTCGTCTGTTTCCCTGATGAAGGAGAGATTAACGCCACTATGTTTCTGACCGACGCTGCCCGTATTTGACTGTGTAACATAATTGAAACACCAGAACCGGTCATCGGATACAGAAGCTGCCGCCCGTCCGCATAGACCGGAAACAGCAAAACTGGTCAGAGGATCCGCAGGCAGGAATCTGCCGAAACCCACAGCGGCCCGACGCTCGAAAACACGTCCTCCTGCATTGCAAGGAGGTTCGCCATATCGGCCGGCTAAGTCGTGGAGAACATGGGATTTTCATCCCTGGCTGTGTTCCGCGAAAACGGCAACGACTGTTCGTTCACAACGGTCCGAGACATCGCCGATTTCCATAAGGCATTGCTTCTGATAACAAAATGTGCTTATATTGAATGATCATTCAATAAAAATCAGAGCATATTCATGAATCTCCACAGCCGTGACGTGACCGTTCCCAATGACTGGGACCGGCGCGGCCTGCCGGGCTGGAGCTATCACAGCCAGGCTCTTCTCGAACTCGAGAAGGAATATATTTTCCGCAATCACTGGCAGATCGTCGGCCATGTCTCCGACATGCCCAATGCCGGCGACTACCTTGCCATCGACATCGTGGGCGAGCGCGCGCTGGTCGTGCGCGGCAAGGACGGCGTGGTGCGCGGCTTCCACAATCTCTGCCGCCACCGCGGCTCGCGTGTCGTTGCCGACAACAAGGGCAACTGCAAGAATGCGCTGGTCTGCCCGTTCCACGGCTGGGTCTACAACCTCGACGGCACGCTGCGCGGCGCGGCGCGCCCGCGCTCCTTCCCGGATCTCGACAAGAGTGAATTCGGCCTGACGCCGCTGGAACTCGAAATCTGGATGGGCTTCATCTTCGTGCGCTTCCGCAAGGGGCCGCAGCCACCGGTCGCCGAACTCATGCAGCCGATCGAGGGCGAGATTTCGCATTACCGCATCGGCGAAATGCTGCCGGCCTACGGCGTCTGGTCGCAGAAGACGCCGGTGAACTGGAAATCGGTGCGCGACGTCGACAATGAAGGCTACCACGTTGCCATGGCGCATCCGGCGCTGCAGGACCTCTACGGCTCGACCTATTTCGATGAGCCCTTCAAGAACGGCGTCTCACGCTCCTTCGCGACCTACAATCCCCATGCGGGCCGCCGCTGGAGCGTCAGGAACTATGTGCGGATCTCGCCCGAGGCGACGCACCTGCCCGAGCACCTGCGCAAAGCCTGGATCTATTACGGCATCTTCCCGAACATGGTGATCGCGCTGACGCCGGAGACCGCCCAGTTCTACCAGGAGTTCCCGCTGTCGACCGGCGAGACGCTGCTGCGCGGCGCGATCTACCGCTATGCCGACGAAAGCCGGCGGCAGGCGGCTGCGCGCTACCTGGCGCTGCGCATCGACCGCGAGACGACGGCGGAGGATGTGCAGCTAAGCGTCTGGTCGAACGAATCGATGTTGTCGGATGCCTTCGAAGGTTTTTACCTGTCAGACCTCGAATATGGCGTGCGCACCCACCACGACCATCTGCGCCGCATGCTTCCGGTTCTCCAGTTGGAAAGCGCGCCGGAAGAAAAGGACATGTGGGGGATCAACGAGGCGCTTCAGTCCCGGTCTTGAAGCGCTGACGGCGATTTCCTTCCAACACCTGGGCGGTCTCTCCGCCCTGTTTCGCCCGTCTATGCCCGCTCCATGACCCACATGCCCCGAGATGACATGAATTGCCATCTGCAAAGCAACACGCGGGCAGATAGACTGCGGATGTGGTCAGGATTTTGATGGCCGCAACGGATCAGTGACGGTTGGGTGGGGTGCCCGTCGTCCGATGCTGGCGCCCAAAGCCCCAAGGGTGCCTGTCGCCGCGTCTCCTTCATGCGTTTCTCCTATGAGATTCGAAGGAGGCGCGGCGAAACACATTGCGGCGTACGCGTTTCGCGCTCGAACGGGCCAGCACTACCCCCGCCAGACGCCTTCCTTGCGCAGATCGTCCATCGTCCGCGAGATGCCCTCGCGCAGGATAGCCACCATGTCGTCGATCTGGCTGCGCGTGATGATCAGCGGCGGCGACATAACGCACATATGGATCAGCGGCCGCACCAGCAGGCCGAGCGCGTGGCAATGCGCGTCGATACGCTTGCCGACCTCATAGTCGAGCTTGAGCGCGTCCTTGCTCTCGCGGTCGGCGACGCATTCCACGCAGCCCATCAGCCCGATGCCGCGCACCTCGCCGACCAGCGGCAGGTCCTCCAGCGTCCGCAGCCTCTCCTGGAAATACGGCGCGACCGCGCGCGCATGATCGAGGATGCCGCCTTCCACCAGGTCGAGATTGGCCAGTGCCACCGCGCAGCCCACCGGATGGCTGGTGTAGGTCAGCCCATGCGCATACATCGCGTCCGGATGGTTCGATTTGCGCAGGTCCTGCAGCAGCCGTTCCGAGACGATCATGCCGCCGAGCGGAAAATAGCCGGAGGTCACGCCCTTGGCGAAGGTGATGATGTCCGGCTCGATGCCGAACACTTCCTTCGAGGCGAACACCTCGCCCAGCCGTCCGAACGCCGTCACCACCTCGTCGGAAACGTAGAGGATGTCGTTGTCGCGGCATATCTCGCGGATGCGCCGCAGATAATTCGGCGGCGGGACGATCACGCCGCCGGAGGCCTGCACCGGTTCGCCGACGAAAGCGCCGATCTTCTCCGCACCGATGCGCTTGACGGCTTCCCGGAACTCGTCAACCAGGAAGTCGGAAAACGCCTCCACCGTCATATCAGCCGGCCGGCGGAACGGATCGGGCGACGACAGCTTCACCACGAGCCCGTCCGCGACATCCATCCAGTCGCGGTCACGTGGACGGCCATTGAGCGAGGCGGACAGATAGGTCGAGCCGTGGTAGGCGCCGCCGCGCGACAGCAGCAGTTTCTTCTCCGGCCGGCCACGGACGTTGTTGTAGAACTGCATGAAGCGCAGCGCGCTTTCGACCGCCGAAGACCCGCCGGTGGTGAAGAAAATATGGCTGAGGTCGCCCGGCGCGTAAGCCGCGATGCGTTCGGCAAGCACTGCCGACGGCTCGTTCATCGTGTACCACGGCGTGTTGTAGGAGAGCGCCATCGCCTGGTCGTACATGACCCGCGCCAGTTCCTCGCGCCGGTGCCCGACATTGACGCACCACATGCCGGCCGGCCCGTCGATCAGCCTTCTCCCCTCGCCATCGGTGATGTAGATGCCCTCACCGCCGCCGATCAGGCTGCGCGCCTCGCTGCCGATCGAGCCGGCATAGGGCCAGGGCTGTACGAGATGCCGCTTGGCCAGTTCGACCGCTTCCGCAGCCGAATTTTCACCGCCGTCGCTCATGTCGATATCCCTGACCGCTGCCATGCCGGCCTCCCTTCGCATGAAAATTTCGTGATCCGAAATGCCTGTGCCGGCAAACCATCGGAAAAACGACTCTTTTCGTCACATATTGAATATCCGTTCAATCAATATTCCAGAAATGCCGCTTGATTTCAATCCACTCTTGGGCCCATGATGAAGGAAAGCCGGGAAACAAGGGGAACCTCGGCGCAGAAGACGGGACGGGAGCAGCAATGGAGAGCATGCCCACGCGATCCGCGACAGGCGAGCCGTTGTTATGACGGCCACCGCGGAAGGGAGCGTAGCGTTCCCAAAGGAACGCACCAACACAAAACCCCTTCTGCAATCCGAGGCGGCGCGCGGTTATGCGCTGGTCAGCCCCACCCTCGCCTTCGCCGTGGTCATGCTGCTGGTGCCGATCCTGGTGGTGATCGCCCATAGCTTCTGGACGCAGAACTATCTCACCGTCGACTACACCTTCACGCTCGAACAATATCGCATCGCGCTGACCGAGCCCATCTATCGCGACCTTCTCCTGCGTTCGCTGTTCATCTCGCTTTCGGTCAGCGTGCTTACGGTCCTCCTGGCCTATCCGATCGCCTACTACATTTCCTTCCATGGCGGCCGTCACAAGAACCTGTGGCTATTCCTGATCACTATCCCGTTCTGGACCAGCTACCTGCTGCGCGTCATGTCGTGGAAGGTCATCCTCGGCTACAACGGCGTGTTGAATTCCGGGCTATTGGGGCTTGGCATCATCGACGAGCCGTCGACCGCCCTGCTCTACAATTCGAGCGCGGTGATTATCACGTTGACGCATGCCTGGGCCGCCTTCGCCATCCTGCCGATCTTCGTCTCGCTGGAAAAGGTCGACCGCACGCTGATCGAGGCGGCCACCGATCTCGGCGACGGTCCTATCCGCAGCTTCCTCAGGGTGACGCTGCCGCTGTCGATGACAGGGGTGATCTCGGCGCTGCTGATCGTCATGATCCCCACCGTCGGCGACTACGTCACCCCGAAACTCGTCGGCGGCAAGGATGGCGTGATGATTTCCAACGCCATCCAGGCGCAATTCGGCAAGGCGCTGAACTGGCCGCTCGGCGCCGCGCTCTCGGTCTCGACCATGCTGGTCGTGTCGGCGATGGCAGCCGCGTCGGTGCTGCTGCTCCGGCTGCTGGTGAGGCGGGCACGATGAGACGCTTGCTCGGCCGCTGGCTGCCCGCCTATGCGGCGCTCTACATCGCCTTCCTCTACCTGCCGGTGCTGTTCCTGCCGATCTTTTCGATCAACACCTCGGCCGTGCCGAAATTCCCGCTCTCGGGCTACACCTTCAAATGGTACGAGGAACTTCCGCGCACCACAGCACTGCTCGACGCGGCCTGGAACAGCCTGATCGTCGGCATCGCGGCATCACTGCTGGCGACCATCCTCGGCATCTGCGCAGCGCGCGCCATCACCCGCTACCGCTTTCCCGGCCGCCGCCCCATCAACGGCCTGATCATGGCGCCGCTGATCCTGCCGGAAATCATCGTCGCCGTATCCATGCTGCTTGTTTTGCAGCGAATGGGGCTCGGGCTGACACTATTCACCGTCGTGCTCGGCCATGTGCTGATCTGCATCCCCTACTCCGCCACCGTACTGACCTCCGGCTTCGAGGGTTTCGACCGCAGCCTGGAGGAAGCTTCGGCCGATCTCGGCGAGACGGCCTGGGGCACGTTCCGCCGCGTGACTCTGCCGATGATGACGCCGGCGATCATCTCCTCGCTGCTGGTCTCCTTCACCATCTCGCTCGACGACTTCATCATGGCGTTTTTCCTCGCCGGCACGGAGACGACCCTGCCGATCTACATCTGGGGCCAGCTTCGTTTCGCTGCAAAATTGCCTAGCGTCCTGGCGCTCGGCACGCTGCTGCTGGTCGGCTCCTTCATCCTTCTCACCATCGCCGAAACTCTGCGCCGCCGCGCCGAGCGCAGGACACAGATAGCGGGAGTTGCCGTTGCCTGACCGCCCGATGATCGAAATCCGCAGCGTCACCCGCAGCTACGGGACGTTCAAGGCGCTCGACGACGCCAACCTGACCATCAAGGAGGGCGAGTTCTTCTCGCTGCTCGGTCCGTCAGGCTGTGGCAAGACAACGCTGCTGAGGATGATCGCAGGTTTCGACACGCCGACCTCCGGCTCTATCCTGATCGACGGCCAGGGAATGGACAGCATTCCGGCCAACCGCCGGCCGACCAACATGGTGTTCCAGAGCTACGCCATCTTCCCGCATTTGAACGTCGAGCAGAACGTCGCCTACGGACTGAAGCGCCTGAAACTGGATGCCGCCGAGGAAAGGCGCCGCGTCGAGGAAGCGCTGGCCATGGTGTCGCTCGCCGGCCTCGGCAAGCGCGGCGCCACCGAACTCTCCGGCGGCCAGCGGCAGCGCGTGGCGCTGGCCCGCGCCTTGGTGATGAGGCCGAAGGTTCTCCTGCTGGACGAACCGCTGTCGGCGCTCGACAAAAAACTGCGCGAGCAGATGCAGGTCGAACTGCGCCGGCTGCAGCAGGCGGTGGGCATCACCTTCATCCTGGTCACCCACGACCAGTACGAGGCGCTCGCCATGTCCGATCGTATCGCCGTGATGTTCGGCGGCAAGATCGCGCAGGTCGCAGCACCCAAGGAGATCTACCAGCGGCCGGTCAACCGCCAGGTTGCCGACTTCCTCGGCGGCATGAACTTCATCAAGGCGGAGATCGTCGACGACGCCGGCACATCCATCGTCGTCGACACACTGGGGTTCGGCCGCGTCAAGACCGACAAGCCAGCCGCCTATGGGAAGAACGGTTCAGCCGCGACCGTCGGCATCCGTCCCGAGCGGTTGCGGGTACTGTGGGACGATGCGATCGCCAAGCATGAAGTGGCGGGCAAGGTCGTGGAGCGGCATTATTTCGGCGAGATCACCCATCTGATCGTCGAAGTGCCCGGCATGGACAAGCCGCTGTCTGTCACTGAGACCAACGACTTCGGCGCCGACGACTTGCCGCTCGGCGCCACGATCCGGCTGGGCTACGATCCGGATGCGCTGGTGGCGATGGCGGATTGAGCTATTCGAAGTTCATTCCAACGGCTATTTCTGTTCAGTCTGTTAACAACCGTGCAGCGAGATAGTCTCGCAGTTGGCTATCGCCACGTTTCTTCGATTCATCAAGAAAATACTTCAGGTCACCAATCGCAACAAGACCGTGATTTTCGAGATAGTAGATCGCCAGTTCCGGATCCTGGGAACATTTCGGATTGTTCAATTGGGTCAGCACGTGAAACTGAAGCCCGTGGTCGGCCTCCCAAACAGCGAAGGAATTTATCGGCCAGCCGGCCTCAACCTCGGCCCGGAGGGAACTCGCAGAATACTGACATACGCCCTTGAGCGAATTGTCCAGTTCCGCAATCTTGACGGGAGCGGTTGCAGACACACGGCCGACGGTAAAACCTGCGACGGCCATAATCGCTGCCGTCACCACAATGGCCAGTCCGCTTTTCATTTGGACCCTCCCATGGCTTTCCTCGCCGCTGCACACTCCGCAGGGTCATGACGGTAGTGCGGAGCGAGTAAGCAAGGCTATTCCAAGCGGTTGAAATCAAGGCGTCTCGGCATTGCCGGGCGCGAAGACCTGTCTCGCTGTCTCTTCCGGCATCTCATCTCCCGGCTCCAGCGGCAGACCTTGAATCTCCTCAAGAATCGCCAATGCCTTCTCGGGATCGGCCCTGGCGGCTCGTATCTGAAAAACGGTCTGCTCCGCCGCCGCCCTCCCGGCAACGATCGCGCCCTCGATATAGCCGGGATAGGACGGCGACAGTTCCGACGAGGCGAATGTCACCGAGGGCATGCCGCGCCGCATGATCGCCTCCGCGTCCTTCGCCGAAAAATCCATGATTGTGTCGGAATAGCCGCCACCGCTCCACGGATCGCCCGTCCAATCGCGCATCGTGAGGTCGAGCGGCGTCTTCGCCTCGTGCCCCAGCGCCGCGCGGAGCTTTTCCAGGATCGCCAGCTTGGCGGTTTCGTTTCCCAGCCGCCGCCAACGCTCCGCCAGGCTGCCGCCGGCGAAGACCACGATCGCCGCGTGATCGTCGTCGCGGCTGGCATCGCAGGCGTAGAGCCCGAGCGGATCGAGGAAAAAGACACTGCCGCTGAGACCCCTATCGCGCCAGAACGGCCTTTCGTAACGCACCAGCGCCTTGATCACCTTGCCGCTGCGCCAGGCCGAGGTCGCCTGGCAGACTTCCACCGGAAGCGGCGGATCGTAGGTCATGCGCCGTGCCATCACAGGGGGTATGGCGAGGATGACGTGCTCGGCCTCGTAAAGGCCAGCATCGGTGCGCAGACTGACCCTGTGGTCGCCATGCTTGATGGCGCGCACGGGCTCACCCAGCCTCAGCCTGGGGCCGAGTTCCCGGCCGATATCCTCGGCCAGCGAATGCATCGTCTCTTTCAGGAAATACTGGAGTTCGGGCACCTCGTTGGTGATGCGCCGGTCGTTCGAGATGAGATACCACAGCGGCAGCAGGTCGGTCGGCTGGCACCAAAGACCCTCGATCGAGCCGAGGAAGGCCCATTGCGCGTCATAGGCATCCGGCTGCTGCTCCGCCCAAGCGCGCACAGACAGCTTTGCTATCGACGGATCGTCGGGATCGATCTCATTGGCCCGGTCTCGGATTGCCACGAAGCGGCGATAGAGATCATCGACGGTGCCGACGATGGTTTCGGGCTCGACCAGCCATCTGCCGGGAAACAGGCCATCCACGCGCGTCTTGCCATAGGCTTGCGCCAGCGCCGAAATCTCCGGCATGTCGTCGCAGAAATACTGCCCGCCCGTATCGATCCGCTCGCCAAGCCCGTTCACCATCGACTCGACACGGCCGCCAACCCGGTCCCGCGCTTCCAGCACGACGAAATCCACCCCGGCCCGCTGCAGCGCGTGCGCCGCCGACAGCCCGGTAAATCCGGCGCCGACGACGATGACCCTCGTACGCAATATGCGGGCGCTCAAGATACTGCCTGTCTCAATCGACCATGGCAGTCTTGCTGCCTTTGTGCAGAGCGCGGACGCTCTGCCGGGAGGCGCATTGTCGAACGGCACAAGGTTAATGTCCATGGTCGCGGCACCATTGCGCGAGGCTTTTGCCACTATGCGAGGGAACCACCTCAGAGCGTTGCCGCGCCCTTCTTCGGTTCCTTAGCGCCCAGGCTATCCAATGCCTTGCGGACCTCCCGCAACTCCCCGTCCCAGCCGTCATTCGGGTTCATCGGGCTCTCGCTCGCTGCACGCTGAAGTCCCCGCACTTCCGACTCGATGCCGCGCAATTCCTCGATCTTCCGGTCGGTGCTCATCGATTTGTCCTCGACGATTTCCTGCACCTTCATTTCCCTGAACGTAACCATCATCGATTCTCCGATTGATCGTCGGCGACAACGCACGGTGCGCGGGCCTGTTCCCCTCCTCGCCAATTGGCCGCCACTGGAACCTGCGGGAGTTTCGCTGGTTACTGGAGACCTCGGGCACCGGCCAGAACATCGGCAAAGGCCGACAAGCTGTCCGGGCCCGGCGAGACGTCATGGAAAAACACTTCACCAAGATCGCCAACAAGGTCGCTCACGCGGCCGGCAAACCGGTCACCTTCGTCGCCTGCTGCGGGATCATCGTCTTGTGGGCCGTAACCGGGCCGCTGATGGGCTTCTCCGATACCTGGCAACTGATCATCAACACCAGCACGACGATCGTCACCTTCCTGATGGTGTTCCTGATCCAGAACACCCAGAACCGCGACGGCGCGGCTCTCCAGACCAAGCTCGACGAGTTAATCCGCACCTCCAAGGCCAAAAATCATTTCATCGGCATCGAGCATCTCACCGAGACCGAGCTCGAGGAAATCCGCAAGAAATGCGAGGAGGCCGCCGAGCGCGCCGGTGAAGCCGCGGAAGAGGCGGAGGAAGCCGCCGCCTGACTGCCGTCCAACGAAAAAGCCGGGGCCAAAACCCCGGCTTCCGAAAAGGCTAGGGTCGCCGGCAAATAGCCGGCTCAGTATCCAGCCTTGATCTTCTCGAACTCGGCAATCATCTTCTGTTTCAGCTCGGCCGGCACCGGCGACTGGAACAGCGTCTTGTCGACGAACTTCTCGACATTGTCATAGCCCTTCTCGGCCAGCGTCTTGGCGTCGACGGAAGCCATAGACTTGGCATCGGCGTGGCCGTAACCCCAATCCGACAGCAGGTATTGCGCGGTTTCCGGTGAATTGATCGAGTTCAGGAAGTCATACGTCTTGTCGACGCTGCCGGGCGCGCCCTTCAGCCTGACGTAACCGCAGACCCATGTGGACAGGCCCTCGTCCGTATCCTTCTTCGCCTTGATCGGCGCGCCGGCCAGCGCCGACTGCACGCTGGCATCGTTCCACGCCCAGGCGAGATCGACCTCGCCGCCGCTCATCGCCTGCACGATGTCGGTGTTGTCGCTCCAGTAGAGCCGCACGTTCTTGTGCACCTCGCGCAAGAAATCCGACGCCTGCTTGAACTGCTCGTCGGTCATCTGCGTCCAGTCCTTCAGGCCGATCGCCAGCGACGCCAGCGCATAGGCATCGTCGACATTGTCGCCGATCGACACGCGATCCTTGAATTTCGGATCGGCGAAGGCCTTCAGCGACTGGATGTCCTTTTCGTCGACCTTCTCGGAATTATAGGTCACCAGCGTGTTGCCCCAGTCCCAGGGCATGAACCAGGCGGTGCCGTCGGCTGTGGTGGCGAGATCCTTCATTGCCATGATGCCGGGGTTGAGGTCTTTCCAGCCGGCGATCTTCGACGTGTCCAGCGGCTCAAGCAGCCCGGCGTCGCGCCATTTCACCACGCTCTGCGAGCATGGATGCGCCAGGTCCGTCTTGAAGCCGGAGCGAATCTTCTCGAACGCCTCGTCCTCGTCGCCGAAGAAGGTGAAGGTCGGCGAATCGCCGTATTTGGCCGCGTAGCCGGGATGGAATTGCGGGGCTTCGTAGCCCGACCAGTCGAAGATGGTCAGTTCGGAATCCGCCGCCGACACCAGGGCCGGCACGGAGACCGACAGCGCCGCGGCCAGCGCCAGGGTGATTGTCTTGCGTCGAGAAAAGGCAGTCATGGTTCCATCCTCTGCAGGTTTTTTATCATGCTATTTTGCGGACGCGTGGCGCCTCGCGTGAATAATGCTTCGGAAACACCGAGGCGAGAAACTCGGCGGCAGCGTGCTGGGCGCTCTCGCGGCTGGCGTTCTCGGTGCCCATCATCAGGCGCAGCCACAGTCCCTCCAGCATGGCGCTGAGACCCAGCGCCGTTGAGAAGGCATCGAAGCCGTAGCCGCCGTCTTCCTTGAGGCGCTGGCAGAGGTCGATGAAGACCTGCTGATAGGCCTCGTCATTGGCCCCGCACAGTGCCTGGTAGGTCGGCCGCGACTTCGCCTCGCCCCAGAAGGCGCACCAGGCGGCGAGCTTGCGTTTGTTGCAGATGGTGCGATCGAAATCCGCCTGCACCAGGGCCGAAAGCTGCCGGGCCGGATCGTCGCCGGCCTTCACCAGCGCTGCCCGCCAGTGCGCCGAATATTCGTCGGCCATGTATTGCAGCGTGGCGACGAGAAGCTTTTCCTTGCTCTCGAAATGGAAATTGACGATGCCGCGCGACAGGCCGGCACCGTCGGCCACGTCAGCCATCGTCGTCTCGGAATAACCCCGCTTTGCGAGCGAATCGATCGTCGCCTCGATCAGTTGCTGCCGCCGCGTCTCCTTGGAAGCTTTTCGCCCGCGTTTTTCGCCGTCCGCCGGGGGGTCTTTCAGGGGAGCGTTCATGGGCGCCCACCTTTACCCTCCCCCTTGAAGGGAGGGTCGGCGAGCGATCGAAGCAGAGCGGAGAGAGCGAGACGGGGAGGGGTCACATCAGGATCGAGCACCTCTTCACCAACCCCTCCCCGCGTCGCAATTCCGCTCGTTCCGAGCGGGTTGCTTCGCGACCCTCCCCTCAAGGGGGAGGGTTTGCCCGCCGCGCCGCTCGGCAGAACAAAAGGGGGCGCGAAGGAACTCATCATCTTTACAACCGCCTAATCCGGTTTCCTGCCGCGCAGATGAGTGGGCCGGTGCTCGCCCGAGTCAAGCACCTTCTGCATGGCTTCCCAGGTGCGGACATTCTTCGCCACGTAGGTTTCTCCGACCGCCGCCGCCGCCCGCGCACGCAGCGGCCCATTGAGCCTTGCCAGTTCCTCCCGCGCCACCTCCCGGTACCAGGGATTGCGGTCGACGATTGTAACACCGGCAAGGCCCGCCCATTCCATCGCCAACCGGTAGCGCGCCGGCGAGGCCATGGAGAAACTCAGCCCTTCCGCAGCCACGTACGCCTTCATCTCGGCGGAAGGCTCACCATCATGGGAAATCAGCCAGTCGCTGGCCGCGAACACGCCGCCAGGTCTCAGCACCCGAAAGATGTCGGCAAACAGTGCGTCCTTGTCGGGCACATGCAGCAGAGCGTCCTTGGAGAACACCACGTCGAATGAAGCGTCGGCGAACGGCAATCGGCCTGGTGGCGTTTGCACGAAGGCCGCGCGGTCCGAAAGCCCCCTGCCTGCGGCTCGCTCACGGGCGCGCAAGATCACAGACTCTTCAATGTCGAACCCCGTGACATGACCAGCGTCGTGGCGCTCGACCAGATGCAGCGCGATGCCACCCGAGCCACAGCCTATGTCGAGCACGGATTTATCCTTCAGCGACAGGCCGGCAAGCACCCGGTCAACCTCGTCCGGCCCGCCGGGAGACAGATATCCCTCACCCCACAAAGCCTCCAGAAAACGAATGGTGGCGTCGTTATATTCCGGTTCGCCGTGGTCTCCGTGGGTCATCGCAAATTGTTCATCTCGAACATGGGTTGATAGCCAACTTTCCGGCAAAAGCCTATAACAACGCTGGCAAAACGCAAGCTTGTTTGTTGAACATTCATTCAATATGGCTGGACAGAAAGTGCCTCCCGTGGCAGAACGAAGCCAATGAGGGAACAGAAAAGCGATGAAAAGCTGGGACGCGATCGTTGTCGGCGCGGGCCATAACGGACTCGTCAACGCGTGCTATCTGCAGCGGGCGGGGCTCGACGTGCTGGTGGTCGAGAAGAACGAATGGGTCGGCGGCGCGGCGGTCAGCCGCTCGCTGACGCCCGGCTTCCTCTACTCCAACTGCTCCTATGTCTGCTCGCTGTTCCGCCCCGAGATCATGCGCGATCTGGAGCTTCCGAAATACGGCCTGCAGGTCATCTCCTACGAAGGCGGCGCGGTGTTCACGCGCGACGGCGACTACCTCGCCAACTACCGCGACCACCACGCCCACCGCCGCGAATTCGCGCGCTTCTCGAAGAAGGACGCCGAGGCCTACGACCGTTACGCCCGCGACGTGACACGGCAGTGCCGCTTCATCCAGCCGCTTCTGATGCGCACCGCGCCGGACCCGACCTCGCTGAAACCGCGCGACATCGGCGAGTTGCTCTACCTCGGCAAGAAATTCGCCGGGCTCGGTGCGCGCGAAATGGCCGACACGCTGCGCTTCTGGACCATGTCGATCTCCGATTTTCTCGACGAATATTTCGAGACCGACGTCATCAAGGCGAATTTCGCGCTCTCCGGCATCATTGGCACGGCGCTCGGCCCGATGTCGCCCGGCACAGCCTATGTGCTGCTTCACCACTACATGGGCGAGGTCGACGGCTCGGTCGGCGCCTGGGGGTACGCGCGCGGCGGCATGGGCGCCATCACGAAAGCGCTGGCCGATTCCTTCCGCGCCTCCGGCGGCACCATCCGCACCGAGGCGGAAGTGGAACGCATCCTTGTTGAGAACGGCCGGACGACCGGCATCGTCCTTGCCGGCGGAGAGGAGATTCGCGGCAAGCTTGTGGTCTCCAACGCCGACGTGAAGCGCACTTTCCTGAAATTCGTCGAGGAAAAGGAATTGCCCGACATTTTTCTGCGGCGTGTAAAAAATTTCCGCATGCGCGGCTCCTCGGGCAAGGTCAACATCGCGCTGGATTCCATGCCGGAATTCCCGGCGCTGCCGCCGGATTCGCCCTGCCTGCGCGCCGACATGCATTTCACCGATTCCGTCGAGCGCATGGAGCGCGGCTACGACGACTGGAAGGCGGGCCGCTGGTCGGCCTATCCCTTCCTCGACATGGTGATCCCGACCACGCTCGACCCGACCATGGCGCCGCCCGGCAAACATTTCATGAGCTGCTTCGTGCAATATTGCCCGCCCAAGGTCGAGGGACGCGACTGGACGGATGCCGACCGCGACGCCTTCGGCGAGACGGTGATCTCACAGATCGCAGACTATTCGCCGGGCTTCCGCGACCGCATCGTCCATATGGAAATCCGCACGCCGCACGAACTGGAGGCCGAGGTCGGCCTCACCGAAGGCAACATCTTTCAAGGCGAACTCACCTTCGACCAGCTTCTGTTCAACCGCCCGGTGCCGGGCTACGCGCAATATCGTTCGCCGGTCGGTGGCCTCTACATCTGCGGCTCCTCCACCCACCCCGGCGGCGGCGTCATGGGCGCCCCCGGCCGCAACGCCGCCGGCGAAATCCTGCGCGACCTTAAGCGCGGCGCAAAACACATGAGCCCGGCCCATGACATCATTTGACAGCATCGTCATCGGCGGCGGCCACAACGGCCTGGTTGCGGCCTCCTTCCTCGCCAAGGCAGGCCGAAAAGTGATCGTGCTCGAAGCCGAACCGGAAACCGGCGGCGCCGGCCGAGGCCACGAATTCGCCCCAGGCTTCCGTGCTTCCATGGCACATCTGCTCAACCGCCTCCATCCCGAGGTGGTCAAGGGACTCGACCTTGAGAGCCACGGCATCAACCTCTCGCCCGCCCGCCAGATCCCCAGCGTCGCCCTGTCGGCGGAAGCCGATCCGCTGGTCCTGACCGGCGCCTATGGCGAGGCGCTCGACGGCGCATCGCCAACATGCTTACAGGAATGGGCAGAGGTTCGCGCACAGTTATTCCGCTATGCCGGCATAATGAAGCCGCTACTGTCGCGCCGTCCGCCGGCGCCCGGCGGCATGGCGCTCGCCGAGGCCGCCGCCTTCGCCATGACTGGCCTCTCGCTGAAGCGCCTCGGCAAGGAAGATATGCGCGATTTCCTGCGCGTGCTGTTGATGAACGTCGCCGACTTCGTCGACGAGGGTCTTTCCGACGACCGGCTGAAAGGCCTGCTCGCCTTCGACGCCGTGCTCGGCAGCCATCTCGGTCCGCGCTCGCCGACCTCGCTGCTCGGCCTCTACTACCGGCTCACCGGTGAGATCGGCGGCGTGCCTGGCGGTCAGCTTGCGCCGGCGGGAGGCATGGGCGCGGTCATGTCGGCGATCCGCGCCGCGGCCGAAAAGGCCGGCGTAACGATCCGCACCGGCGCGGCCGTCAAGGCGATCACCGTCGAGAATGGCCGGGCCGCCGGCATCATTCTGGAAGACGGCGAAGCGATCCGGGCGGCAACGATCGTCTCAGCGATGAACCCGCGCAAGACCTTCATCGACCTCGTCGGCCCGCGCCACCTCGACACCGGCTTCGTTCGCCGCGTCCAGAACATCCGCATGAAGGGCGACGCGGCAAAGCTGCACCTGGCGCTCGACCGCTCTCCGGAATTTTTGGGCCTGCCGCTGGAGCATCGGGGTGGGCGCCTCGTCATCGCGCCATCGACCAACTATGTCGAAAACGCCTTCAACCCGGCCAAGTACGGCGAATTCTCGCCGGAGCCAGCGATGGAGATTACCCTTCCCTCGCTGGATGACCCGTCGCTGGCGCCCGCCGGCGCCTGCGTGTTGTCAGCAACAGTCCAGTACGCGCCCTATGCGCTGAAGGAAGGCTGGGACGGCGGCAAACCGAAATTCCTCGAAGCCATCCTCTCCGTGCTGGAACGCCATGCGCCGGGCATCCGCAAGAGCGTCCTGCATTCCGAACTCCTCACTCCGGTTGATATCGAACAGCGCTACCGCATGCCGGGCGGCCACTGGCACCATGGCGAATTACAGGCCGACCAGATGCTGATGTCGCGGCCGGTCTTCGGCGCCGAGAGCTACGACACGCCGCTCCCTGGCCTGTTCCTCGCCAGCTCCGGCTCGCATCCCGGCGGCGGCATTTCGGGCGTGCCCGGCATGAACGCGGCCAAGCGGATGTTGGGGATGAAGGGATGACGATGATGCGCGCCATGACCCGTTCCGCTCTTTCCTCACAGTCGCGCCTCGCCCTCCAGCCGCATTTCCGCAAGCTGAAGCTGGATTCCCCGTTCCAGCCGCGCCTGGATGCGCTCAACCTCCAGCAAGCATGGTACGACTGGGCCGGCTACAAGGCCCCGTCAGCCCTCTGGGACGAGGAACTCGAATACTTTTCGATCCGCAGCCAAGCGGCAGTGTTCGACATCTCGCCGATGGTGAAATACCGCATCGAAGGGCCGGACGCCGAGACCTTCCTCGATCGCCTGACCTTGCGCGACGTAACCAGATTGAAACCCGGCCGTGTCCACTACACCGCATGGTGCGACGACGACGGTTTTGTGCTCGACGACGGCACCCTGTTCCGCCTCTCCACCACTCGCTTCCGCCTCTGCTGCCAGGAGCGCCATCTGCCCTGGCTGCTCGACAGTGCACTCGGTTACGACGTTTCGATCGAGGAGGAGACCGAAACCGTCGCCGGTCTCGCTTTGCAAGGGCCGACCTCCTGGTCCATCCTCAACGCCGCCGGCTTTGCCGGCTCGGAAAAGCTGAAACCCTTTGACATCGCTGTATTTTCCCATGATGGCGGCGAGGTCACCATCTCCCGCACCGGCTTCACCGGCGACCTCGGCTATGAACTTTTCGTCGACGCCGGAAACGCCCTGTCGCTCTGGGACCGCCTGTTCGAGGCCGGAAAACTCTTCGGAATCCGTGCCATAGGCTATCACGCCCTGAACACCGCCCGCATCGAGGCCGGCCTGATCGTGGCCAATGCCGACTTCGTCACCGCCGAACACGCCATCCGCCAGGACCGCATGCGCATGCCCGACGAGATCGGCCTTGGCTTCATGGTCGATCTGAAAAAACCCAACCATTTCAACGGCCGCCGCGCCATCGAGGCCGCTCGGAAAAAAGGCGGTCCCGCCCATGTCCTGGTCGGACTGGAGATCGAAGGCAACGTGCCGGCGGAACATGCCATTGTTTATCATAACAAAAAACGTGAAGTCGGTTTGGTCTCGGCGGCGATCTGGTCTCCCCTGGCCAAACGCAACATCGCCATGGCCAGTATTCAGCGCGCCTATGGCGAGGAAAATACGTCAGACCTCTGGGTCGAGATCTACGCCATGCGCGAGTTGCAGTACGTGAAGCTGATGAAGCGGGCGACGATCGCGCCGCGGCCGTTCATAAAACTCGACCGCCGAACCGCAATCCCGCCCAGGGCATTCTGAGATGGCCAACGATACGCCGGAAGAGGTCGCCGAGCAGTGGGAACTGGTCAATACCCCGCTCGGCGAGCCCTGGTCGGGCCGCACCCGCTATGCCGCCGCCATGTTCTTTCACAAGTGCGGCGACATGAACGCCGACACGCTGGAGGTCTACCGGCTCTGCTCGCGGCTGGACAACGAGGATCCGCTGCCGATCATCCGCCAACGCGGCGTGGGGAAGGGCTGGCTGAAGAGGATGGAGCGCGGCTGTCTGACGTAAGGTGCGTCCTTCGAGGCTGGCCCATTGACGATTTCGCTCCTCTCCCAGCGTCGTGCGGGTTCGCACCTGCGCTAGAAATCGTGAAACATACTTCGGCGGGCGAGCCTCGAAGGACGCACCGCCGCCAGCCGGCGTCACATCGCCGGCTGGGCCTCGATGGTCCGAAGCGCCTGCGCCTGCCGCTTGGCGGCGGCCTTCACCGCGTCCTGCACCTTCTCGAAGGCGCGCACCTCGATCTGGCGCACGCGCTCGCGCGAAATGCCGAACTCGGACGACAGGTCCTCCAGCGTCAGCGGCTCTTCCTCGAGGCGGCGCGCCTCGAAGATGCGGCGCTCGCGCTCGTTGAGCACCGACATGGCGCCGGCCAGCATGCCGCGCCGGTTTTCCAACTCGTCCTGCTCGATCAGCACCGCTTCCTGGCTGTCGTGGTCGTCCACCAGCCAGTCCTGCCATTCGCCGCTTTCGCCTTCGGTGGCACGGATCGGCGCATTCAGCGAGGCGTCGCCGGAAAGCCGGCGGTTCATCGACACCACCTCTTCCTCGGAAACATTCAGCCTTGTGGCGATCTCAGCGATCTGGTCGGGCTTCAAATCGCCCTCGTCGAGAGCCTGGATCTTGCCCTTGACCTTGCGCAGATTGAAGAACAGCCGCTTCTGGTTGGCGGTCGTTCCCATCTTCACCAGGCTCCACGAGCGCAGGATGTATTCCTGGATCGAGGCCTTGATCCACCACATCGCATAGGTGGCCAGCCGGAAGCCGCGCTCCGGCTCGAACTTCTTGACGGCCTGCATCAGACCGACATTGCCCTCCGAGATCACCTCGCCGATCGGCAGGCCGTAGCCGCGATAGCCCATGGCGATCTTGGCGACGAGCCGCAAATGGCTGGTGACGAGCTTGTGCGCCGCGCCCGTGTCCTCGTGCTCCTGGTACCGCTTGGCGAGCATGTACTCTTCCTGCGGCTGAAGCATCGGGAAACGGCGGATTTCTTCCAGGTAGCGGGAGAGCCCGCCCTCTCCGGAAACGATACTGGGTAGTGTCTGGGCCATGATAGCGCCCTCCTCTCTTCGAATTGCCCCCTGATCAAGGCGGGCATGTGGCGCCGCTGCATTTCCGCCGGGCGACGCCAAACAGACTTATATAGGAACAAAACGCGAAAATACAGCTTTTGTTCAACCCGAAACAGTGTGTCACGCTTAAGTGAACAACGGTGAGCAGGTATCCGTTAGATACCGCGAAACGCTTCAAGGAGTCCAGCAAAATCGGCAGGCGCAGGCTTTTCAAAACGCATGATCTCATCAGTCACAGGATGACGGAACGCCAGCAGCCAGGCATGCAGCGCCTGCCGTGGGAACGCCTCGACAATCAAGCGCGCCGGCTCCGGCAGGCGGTTCGCCTTTGTGCGGAAGCCGGTGCCATAGTCGCGATCGCCGACCAGCGGATGGCCGATATGCGCCATGTGGACGCGGATCTGGTGGGTACGGCCGGTCTCCAGCCGGCATTCCAGCAGCGCCGCCTGCACGCCGCCGCCAGCCTCGCCAAACCGCTCCAGCACTTGGTAGTGCGTGACCGCATGGCGGGCATCGTCACGCCCTTCCGGCACGACGGCCCGGCGCACGCGGTCCGATGCACGGCCGAGCGGCGCGTCGACGGTCCCACTCGTCCGCGACGGAATGTTCCACACCAGCGCCAGATAGGCGCGCTCTAGGTCGCCGTCGCGGCCATGGTCGGCAAATGCCTCCGACAGCGCCTTGTGCGCCCGCTCGGTCTTGGCTGCCACCATCACGCCCGACGTGTCCTTGTCGAGCCTGTGCACGATGCCCGGCCGCCGCACGCCGCCAATGCCCGAAAGGCTGTCGCCGCAATGATAAATCAACGCGTTGACCAGCGTGCCGGTCCAGTTGCCGGCCCCGGGATGCACGACCAACCCGGCCGGCTTGTTGACAACGATCAGTTCTTCGTCCTCGTAGAGAATGTCGAGCGGAATGTTTTCGCCTCGCGGCTCGGCCGGCTCCGGCTCGGGCAGCGCAATCTCGACCTCCTCGCCAGCCGCCATTTTTCGCTTCGGCTCGGTGACGACGCTGCCGCTCACCGTCACCGCGCCCTGGCGGATCAGAACCTGCAGGCGGCTGCGCGAAAAATCGCCGCCGAGTGCCGCCGCCAGCCACTGGTCGAGCCGCTGCCCGGCATCATCCTCGCCGGCTGCCAGCCCTTTCCTAATGCCCTCGCCTTCGTTATCAGGGTCGCCCATCTCCAGCCCGGAATGTTGCATGATACCGCCCAAATTCGACGACGAGGAGGAAAAGCCGCTCGACCCCGCGGTCGAGAACGTGCGGAAAAAACTCGTCCGCTTCGTCGCGATCAATCTCGGACTTCTGTTCGTCGCCCTTATGGCGGTCGTGGCGGCGATTGTCTACAAGACCCGCAGCGAGGCCCCGGCCGTCATCGAAGCCCCGGCTTCCGACATCCCCGTTCCCGCCGGCGCGCTTCCCGTGCCGGCAGGCGCCGTATTGGAAGGCGAAATCGCGCTCCCCGCCGGTTCCCGCATCATCTCGCAATCGCTTTCCGGCGGCCAGCTGTCGTTCGATCTCGAACTCGCGGACGGCTCGCACGCCATCTATCTCTACGATCTCGCCGAGCGTCGCATTGTGGGCCGTTTTGCGGTCACCTCGAAATGACCGATCCAAAGCCTTCGTCCTCGCAAAAGAAAATCGCCACTGTCGCGCTTGTTGTCGCCGGTTACGACGAGGCGATTGCCTGGTACACACAAAAACTCGGTTTTACGCTGTTCGACAACGTCGACTTCGGCGGCGGAAAACGCTGGGTGACGGTCGGCCCGGAAAATGGCGGCATGCGCCTGCTGCTCGCCGAGGCGGCCGATGAAAACCAGCGCACCCGCGTCGGCGACCAGACCGGCGGCCGTGTTTTCCTGTTCCTTGAGACCGACGATTTTTCACGCGATCACGCCGCGATGCTTGCCGCCGGCGTCAATTTTTGCGAGGCCCCGCGCCATGAAGCCTACGGCACGGTCGCCGTCTTCGCCGACCTTTACGGCAACCTCTGGGACCTGATCCAACCAAAACAGTGACGGGACTTCGGCCCTCTCGGTGCGACGAAATGGTCCCGGCGGCAGGGTCCGAAGGACGGTGAGACCGACCCTCCGAGCGACCCCTGCCGATCCGTTCGAAACCCGGTTGCATTTTTCGAATGCCCGGAATAGATACGGGCTTCTGGTCACGCGCCCATCGTCTAGCGGTTAGGACGGCGCCCTCTCACGGCGCAAACAGGGGTTCGATTCCCCTTGGGCGTACCAGCAAAATCAAGCACTTAGCTGACTTCCCGAGTAACCTGTCCACTATTTGTCCACTATACGCCAGCGGATAATGGCGGACTCCGGGACTCTCACCACCAAACAGGACGACAAAACATGACAACGCGCAGGGGGACGCCCGATCCGCAACTTTACGCAAACAGCCTGCGCCCTTGGCAGGCAAAGGCTTTGAAAGCCCTATTCTATGATACGTCGATGTACAGGCTGCAGGGCCGTCCTGGCCTCGGGGCAGCCGGGATTGAATGGCTCAAAAGTGATGGCCTGATAGAACTGGGAACCGTTCGATTTGGGGGTGAAATGGTTCCCGCTTGTGAACCGACATCATTTGCTCACCAAGTCTACGGCAAACTAGGATCGCGGCTACCCAAAAAAGACAAAAGGTTGAGTCGCTTTGAATGATGCGACAATTACTGTTGATTAGGGCTACTTAAGAACGGTGAAACATGGACTCTTTCCCGCTCCCATGGTGTAGTTAGCGCCAAAAGGGGGTGTCCTATGGCTTTCAGATACGTTCCTTGGAAACGCAATTTTAATCGGGTTCCGCCAGCCATCCGCCAGGCATTGGGGGCGATAGACACCGATCTAGTTCTCGTTGCAGTCACAAAGTCCATACGTCCGTCCGAACTGGAGCCCGTTTTCAGTCACCTAGCTTTTCCACGACAGGTGGGAGTAAATATTAACACCCTACCCCTGAAGGATATGGGAAAATACTCTACTCGAAATCAGGACGGATGGGAAGTTATTCGCAAAGATCTCCCACGAATCCACAAAACGTATTATTGGGAAACGCCAAATTTTGGCGATGCCGCTACGTATGGAACTCATCTTCATTACCAAGACAGGGAGGTTTATCAGAGAGAATTTCACGAGGCGCGAAATTTTAGTATCAAGATTGAAATGCTGCGAGCGGGACAAGGTAACGACGCTCCCGACATATACACAATTGCTCTTGATCATTTGCTTGATCGCGCCTCTCCAAATTTCGAGGGCGAGCTTCTATTTATGGTGAATTTGTTGCAAGAGAATTGCGGTGGCGTAAATGTCTTTGCAAGCAATGCCACGCGCGATGAATATTTGGGGACAATGCACTTGGATTGGGAAGTGTTCCCGCCAGAAAACCAAGATCAGCTCATACGCGCGATGACACGCCGACCGGGATCAACCCCCGATGAAGATCGAACGGTAGCCGAAAGAGTTGCTCTGTTCGCCCGACTCCGGCCAAGAGCATACCTACGCGGAAGGGGCGGGCTCAATTCGTACGTCGGCGCCCAGTATGCCGACGATTTGGTGGTTTTCGAGAACGTGAAATATGGGAACGCCTTATATGTTCTCTATGATAATTGGGAAGAAGTCTCACAGCGCTCTAGGACCGAGCTTCTGCAAGGTACCGATGATCGCTATGATAGGATTGTCCACAATGAAGGCTGGGAGGACGCGTTTCAGGTAGTCCTTCGCAAAGAGAAGCGGAAAAGAAATATCCGGGATTAAATATGGTTAGGATTGGCGCCATTCGCCACATCTGAGGCTATCGCCACCAAACGCGAAAATTCGTGATGCGGCGGTGAACCCTGTCGACCTCGACAAAATCGAAGCTGTCACCGGCATCTCGGCTCACCGTCGCGGTGCGGCCTCGATAGGTGCCTCTTGAATCTTGGAGCGCGGCAATGATGGCGTTGCCCAAGGTTTCCACCGTGGGGAAATCGGCGCCATAGGCAACCGTTGTGATAAACGCTTCCGGGTACTGGGCGGCGCCCTGCAATAGGGTTTCGTCGGACTCATTCGTCCCGACGATAACGACGTAAGGCACCTGGGCGCCTTGGGTGGCGACGCTGTAATAGATCCGGTTCCCGGTGATGGCGGTAACCGGGGCGGCGGCACTCAAAATGCTTTCGATAACTGGTAGAGCGGACATCTCACGTATCCCTCTTCAGGCGCCGGTAACGGTGATCGTCGGATGCAGCGCCACCTTGGCGTTGCGCATAGGAATACCGGGACACCACGCCCAGGGCGTTGCGACGGGAGACGCTATCGACGTAGCCTTGAAGTTCGCCCTTGTCGGACACCTTCACCCCAACGGCGACGTCTAGGGTGTCCTGGGCGGGCCTGTCATAGTCATGACGCTGGAACGCCAGCCGGCCGGCCTTTGCCGTCGGGGTATCCATCGGCCGGTTCATGAACCATCCCACATCGCCACCATCGGCGAGTCCTGGGATATCGCGGCCGGCATTGAGGGCGCGAAGCAATGGCCGATGTTTCCGGGTGGCGTTGGCGTTCACCACGAATTCGCCATCCGAGAGCCGGGCCAAGATTTTATCGCCGCGCGGGCCGCCGATGCCGCGAACCGGGCCGGGCGTCCTTATCTGGGTGGCCACCTCGCCACCGTCGGCGAAACCGAACAAGCTTCCCAGGCCGCCCAGGAGCGAACCCAGGATGTTGCCGCCACCGCTTGCCGTGCCGCCACCGATGCCACCGCCCAGGAAGCCACTGGCGCCCGGAATAGCCGGCATCTGCAAAAGCTGGGTGGCGATATCGGCGAGGATTTGAAGCCATTCCTCGGATGTGATCTTGCCGTCACTCATCGCCGACGCGATGCTTTTCAGAGCACCCACGCCAATATCTGCCAACTGCTTGTAGGCTTCCGCCTGGGCATCAATAGCGGCCGTGGCTTCATCGGTGGCGCCCCGCATCCCTGCCCATGCATCGGTTATGCCACGGGAACCCCCAGCGGATTCGATGTGCCAGGGTTCATTTCCCAGCCGGAAATTGAGTCCATAGTCGGCGGCGTTGGCGTGCGCCCAGGTTGCGACGGCGGACGATGAAAACCCAAGATCGGCGGCACCGCCCCGGTTATGGTTTGATCGGCCGGGCGGCGCCACCCACTTCCGGGCCGCTTCCGGTGAACCGTATTTGATCAGTGCCGCTTGCCAGAGTTCGGCTTGCCGCTGAAAACTGCGGTATCCCGAATTGATGGTGATACCGCCACCGGGTGCAGCGGCGAGGAACGCGGAAAGCCGTTCGGCAAAATCATTGTCGAGATTGTCGACGTGGCTGGTATCCCTGCCACGGGCGAGGAAACGGCGAAGCGCGGTTTGGAACCCTTTCCCGGCGCGGGCACCGGCACGGGCGCCAGCCCGTTCGGCGTCGCCGAAATACGGATCGATGCGGCGTTCCGGGGTGACGTCGACCGAGTCGGGCAACGGGATGTAATCCGGCGAATTCGTCGGGGTTTCGTTCCCCGTGGCGAAGTTCAGGAAGCCGCCACCGGGGCCGGTATTGAGATCGCCCGGCTGATAACCGGCGCCGGATATCTGGGTAAGCACCTGGGCGCTGGCGCTGTCCAACTTGCCCAGCACCACAAGGGCGTCCTTAAGGGCGTCGGTGAACCGGGAAACCGATTCCGGTAGCTTGTCGCCCAGCCGGGCGGCGAGGTTATCCACAACGGCCAAGGCGCCTTCACCAAGAGCCTGGGCGAGTGCGGCGCCTGCATCCTGAAAAGCCTTTTCAGCAGCCTTGCCGGTTTCGGCAAACTTGGCCTGCATCAATTCGAGCCGGCCGGCGATATGATCGGCGGCGGTGTTGCCGGTGGCGACAAGCCCGGCGATGATCGAATCGAAATCGCGGGCTTCGACACTGTTATCCGCAATCTTGGCCTGCAACCCGACAAAGGCGACGGAAAGCCCGGATGCGACATCTTCCTGTGACGCATCGCGAAGCTCGCCCATGGCCTCGCTGAAATCGTCGGCGATAAGATCGAAGTCCTGTTTCAAGGCGCCACGGGCGGCACGGATTTTCGCCTGGGCGGCATCGAAAGCGGCAAGCAACGGATCGGTGGTGGCGGCGAGTTCGGCACCGACTTGCCGCATTTGATCGCCCAGGGCGCGCAACCCGGTGACGCGGCCAAGCCAATCCGAGAATTCTTGGATCTTCGAATTGTTGTAGCCCATCACCTCGCCCAGGGTGGTGATGCTGGGCACAAGCGCATTATTGACGACATCGGCGAAGGCCTGGGCGGCGCCCGTGGAGTCATTAAAGGAACCCACGGCCATGGTTAGAGCCGTGGTGATATTTTCCATGGCCTGTCCGAACGTCATCGCGGTTTTTGCCGCCTGGGCGTCCAGATCGGTGGAACCCTTCATGAAGGCTTGGAAAACGGTACGGGCATCAAGGGCGCCCTCGGCGGCGAGTTCACGGAGCTTGCCGACGGTAACCCCCATGCCCTTGGCGATGGCCTGGGCAACCACGGGCAGGTTTTCGGCGACGCTGTTAAATTCGTCGCCCCTCAGAACGCCCGATTGGAGCGCCTGATTAAGCTGCATTATTCCGGCGCTTGCGGCCTGGGCGTCGGTTCCCGACGCCTTCAATCCAACGGCGATGCGGCGGGTGAATTCCAGCGTTTCCCGTGACGAGACGCCAAGCGTTTTTTGCGCCTGGGTAACCTTGGCATAGAGCGAGGCGACACTTTCGAATGAGGCGCCGTTGTCGAGCGCGATACGGCCAAGTCTCTGGTAGACGTCGCCCAGGGCTTTGCCTTCGATGCCGGCGACTTTGAGCGAGTTCATTATCCGGGTGTTCGCGTCGGCGAATTTAACGAATTGCTGGGCGCCGAAGGCTCCGGCGAGTCCAGTACCCACGGATTTGAAGTTGCTGAGGATCGCGGCGGCGCTAGTCGCGGATTGCGCCTCAATCTTTTTGAGGGATCGGGCGGCGATATCTGAGGTACGCTGGAATTCACGCTGAGGGCCGCGCAAAAATTGCTCTACGCTGGCCTTCCATTTTTTGGTTTGCGCCTCGGTACGGGCCAGCGCCTTTTCCAGCGCGGCGGTTCTAGCTTCGACGCTTACATAAAGCTTGCCAAGTGGTTCATCGGCCATTTGCGGTACCTCAAATCGTCAAAAGCCCATCCGGGCGCGCCACGGCGTCGGCATAGACGGACATCGATGTTTCACCGCCTTTGGCGCGGTGCAGCGCCATCGTTGTGGCCACGGCGGCGTCAATCTTCCCGATGGACTTCGATTTGTGGAAAGACTGGTTATTGTTGGCGTCGGCCCGGGTGACGACATTGGCGAAATGCCGCCGCATGATCGGGTGTGCGCTATGCCGGAGCTTGCCGGCGAGGATTATTTCCTGGGCGGTTTCGACGGCCGGCGACATCGTTTTCCAGCCCTGGGAAAATGCCACCACGGGCAAGCCTTCGTCGCTCAATTCCGCCATGGTGTCAGAGAGCTTGTAAGGATCGTAAGCCAGTTCCCGGAGATCGAAGGTTTTGGCGATTTCGCGGATCTTGTCGGCGATGGCGCGCTTATCGATCACATTGCCATCGGTGAGAATGAGCAGTCCAGAATCGGCCCATTCTTGGTACGGAACCCCGTCCTGTTCCTGTTTCTTGGCGATGTTCTCTTCGGGCAAAAAGCCCCAGCCGAAGGCGGCGAAGGTGCCGTCATCTTCCGGAAAGACGATGGAAAGGAACGTCATGTCGGACACCAACGAATAGTCGAGTCCTGCCCAGCACGGGCGCCCCTCATAATCCTCGATATCGAGGTGATCGGCGCCGGCCGCATCCCATACGGCCATCTCAAGCCACGGCGACAAGGCGGCGTCTGCCCAGCGCCCCAGGATAAACCGCTCAAAGTCCGCCCTGGCCTGGGGAAGGTTCACAGCTTGGGCGGCCATGGTGCGCAACCCAGGAAGATCGGGGAACCCATATTTCAGCCCAGGATTCGAGAGGTGCCACGCCTTTTCGTCGCGCCAATCCCGTTCGGGCGGCACCTCGAAAATCAGGGGTAGAAACGTCTCGTCCTCGATAGCCCCGGTGGCGACATCGCGGGCGTATTTTTCCACTTCCCAAGCGATGCCGTCCTGTCCCGAACCGGCCGTAGTTGTGATGATGTGAAGGGTGTTCGGAATCTTCACCAGTCCCGACGTCAAGGCGCGCCAAAGCTCACGATTGTGCGTCCAGACGTGAAGTTCATCGGAGTAAACCACCTGATAGGTGAGTCCATGCTTGCCCTCACCGTCGGCGCTAATGGCCTGAAACTGGGAACCCGATTTAGGGTGCGAGATCGTAAATACCGGGGCCTCACGCTTTTCCGTGGCTGCGCTAAGCCTTGCCGACATCCCGATGATGCCGGCCGCTTCCTCCCACTGGATTTTGGCCTGGGCACGATCCGATGCCGCCGCGATAATCTTGCCGCCCTGGACGCGTTCAGGGCCAAACAGATGAAGGCACCCCAGGGCGCCGACAAGGCTAGTTTTGCGGCCACCGCGCCCCATGCGGAGATAGACGGTGCGAATCTTCCGGGTGCCGTCGGGATGGCAATCCCCGTAGATCTTGGAAATAATCCGGCACTGGAAATCATAGAGTTGCAGCGCCTTTTTCGGCGCTGTGCTCTTCGGGTGTTTGAGCTTGCCCAGGAATTCGAGCGCGCGGGCCGCATACCTGAACGGATCGGGCAACGGTTCCGAACTGTAGAGCCATGCCGGTGGATTAACGGCCTTAGACATCGCCGAAATCCTCGTCATCTTCGGCGGCGACGAATTCGCCCGATGCCGCCCGGCCGGCATCGCGGCTTTCCTGAATCAGCCCCAGCCTAGACGCCAGCATCCGGCATTGCCGGCGACTTTCCTGGGCGATTCCTACGGCGGGATGAGCGGCTGGTTTCGTCCCCTTTTTCCCGAAATATGAGCCACGGGCGTTTATCGAGCGTTCGGCGCGGCGAGCCGTCGCCATCTCGGCGCAATAGGATTCCAGCAAGATTTGATTGCCGATATCGAACCGGCCTTGTTCGGTGAGAACCTTGGCGGCGGCGATATAGATATCCCGCACAATCACCGGGATATGGCGCGGCACCACAATATCCGGCGCATCGACGGCCTTGGCCACAACTTTGAGCTTGGGAACCGGGCCGCGCGTCATGACACGGCCTCAGCTTGGATTTCAATGAAACGACGGCGCCCGATTTCGCGAAGATCGGAGATCCCGTAAGTCAAACCATCATCGGCCACGATCCTGTCGCGGACATCGATGTCCGCATACCTCACCGTGAAGACGGCGCGGCGTTCGGATTGAACCCTGTCGGCGTCCAAGAATTCGCGGCCGGTGGTGCTCTTAATCGAGCATGGCACCGAATCGAGATGCGTCACCCAGGACGTCACAACGGCATTGGTGGAGCCGTCGCGGGATTCAACGGCTCTTTCGATGCGGATACGTCTGTCCAGTGCCCCGGCGCCAATCAATGGATTGCCTCATCATCATCGCGGAGGCGCACCCATTTCTTGATGTGGGCTTCCTGATTTTCGCGGGTGAAATCCTTGTACTTTTCCCAAATACACACCGCGATGCACATCGTGGCGCGCATCTCTTCGCGGGTACGCAAACCGAATTCCTTGGCGTGAGACATCGCGATTTCTTCGGTGATCAAGTCCAGCGGATGCGGCGCCGAAATGATATTGAAGAAGTAGGCTTCACCAGCGGCGGCGAGCCTGTCGAGATAACCGGCGCTAAGCATTGGTTCCTCCTGCTTTGATGGCACGGCGAACGGCGCGTGACATCCGGGCGCGGATCGATTTTTTCAAGCTGCGGAAAGCCGGATAAAGGCTAGGATTCTTTTCCATTTCGCGGGTGCCCCATTCCTGGGCTTTCGCGTAATCGAATTCCGCCCCGGAACCTTGGCGCACCTCTTTTTCGGTGGCCTCACCACCGGCCACCACAAGCCGTTGCAGGCTATGGGCGCCGGCCTCGACACGAACCGTTGACGCCAACGTGCCGGTGTCCTTCGGCGCCAAGGCACTGGCCAGCGCGGCGACGCGTGCCGCACCTTCGGTGACGGCCTTTTCCATCTCGGCGCGGGCGGCAACCGGAAGGGCGCGGAGCTTGCGGTTGAACTGGGCGAGTCCGGTGACAGTCATCCGCCGAACCCCACGGTTGCCCAGCGGCGGATCGTGTCATCCACTTCCGGCATCGCCGAAAGGCTGGATTGGCTCATTACCTGGGATTCGCGCCACGCAAAGCGGCTTCCGATCACGGCGATAATCGCGTCTTTGATATCGGCCGGCACATCATCGGCGTCACCGAACCCGGCGAGAAATTCGATTGCGACGTCGGTGGCGCCAGAGGGCCAGGACGTGAGCGGCGAGACGTAGCCACCATCTGGACTTTCGGCGCCGACAAATTTGAAGTCGGCGGTGTGATCGTCACCGGCACTGTCCACATAGGCCACGGTGTAGACGAGCACCGTCGGCGGCATCGGGAGCCGAACTGGGCCGGCCGGGAAACCTGTGAGGTTAAGGCGCCAAGTTTGATTGATGAGACAGCGCCCCAGGCGTCCATCCGGGCCATCGAACGCGCCGGTGACAGAACGTATCAGGCTAGAAAGGAAATCATCGTCGGCGTCGCCAATAATGGCGAGTGCGGCCTTAACTTCGGCGAGGGTAACGGGTTCTTCGGCCGGTTCCGTGATGCGGGTGAGGAACATTTATTCACCCCCCAAAACGAAAAATGGCAGGGTGGAAAAAGCCGCGCTGATTTCTTCCTTGGGGCGGACATGGTGGGGGAAACGTTCCGCCAAAGGCGAAGCCACCCGCCCGGCCTTGTCGCGCTGCCAGTCCCTGGTGTTGCAGCCACGGCAGGATGGACGCCAGTTCGCACGGTTCATGCGGAGATCGGGGCGAAGCTTGACGCTGATACGATGAGCAACACAGGTTGCGGGCGCACCGCACTGACATGTGGGGTGCTGGGCGAGGAACGCCTTGGCGGCGAGCTTCCAAGCCTCATCGTAACCGCGCTTGGTAGCGCTGGCGCGCGTATCGATGCGAGCCGGGCGGCACACACAATGGGCGCCAGCCTGTCGGATGCGTCCACAAGAGCAAAGAACGGGTGCAGCGCGTGGCATGCGGCCTCACTTCATTGATGAGGCACGGGCGACCCAGGAGTAATAGTCGCCCGTGCCGTTGGCGCATCGGAGGGAAAGGAAGGAAACTCCGGTGCGCTATTGGTTAGGCCACGGGCGCCGATGCCGGGCGGCCAAGGATGGCGGTGACGCCAAACGCTACGGATGTGCCGCTGTTCTTCGTGAAATTCAGCCGGACGTAACGTTTGTATCCGACGTAACCGATCTTGAAGCTTCCATCGGCCGTCAAAGGATTGGCGATGCTGCCCAGGGTAACGCCAGCGGCGGCGGCGCTGAAATCGCCATCCGTCGTGGTGTCACTCTCTTCAAGTACAGCGGTGAAATTGCCGCTGGATGCAATGGCACCGGTATTCACGGTGAGCATGACGCTACCGCAACCCTTGGTGTCGACCGCCGACGTCTTGACGCTGGCGGACTGGACGGCGGACGAAAGGGCGTTCACTACGCCCAGGTTGTGTACGAGATCACGCATGATCTTTTTCCTTCTTTCAGGGCGAGGTTAGGAGGTGGCGCAACGAATTTTGCGGAGGGCTTCGGCGAGCACCAAGCCTGCGCCGACACGGCGGCGGGCGTGGAAACGAACCAAGCCGGAAGTGGCCACCGAATAAGGATCGCGAAGGATCGAAAGCCCGACACGATCATAGATCCGATATGCCGACGCGATGTCGCCGAACAGGATAGGTTCCGCTGCGGAGCCGATATCGTCCATGGTGGGATCTTCGATCACGGGCCTGCCGAGGATCGTATCCGGGGTGTCGAGAGTAAGCCCAGGTTGCCAGAGGTAGGCGCCCGTGCTGCCGTCCTTCAGCTTGCGGATCGCGGCGAGAGTCTTGCCGTTCATCAACCAAGTGCCACGGCCACGGTAGAAGGCCGGCAGGGCGTAGAAGGCGTCGATCAAGAGATCGGCCGGCGCGCTGCCCAGGGTGGAGGCGTTGCCGGAGAACGTGTACGGGACGCCAGCGGCTTCCATGATGCCGACAGGTTTCTTGACGCCATCGCCCTGGGAAAACGCCAGAGCTTCCAGACGGGCGAATTCCTCGCTGAGATCGGACGAAACCTCGCCCTCGACATTCACCGCGGCGTCTTCCAAGAGCCGCTGGCTGACATCGACGTAGCAAGCCATTTCGAAGACTTCGATGTCCAACTGGCCATAGGTGGATTCAGTGGCGGTGCGGGTTTCGGTTTCACCTACCCAGCGAGCGGTAGGACGGCCGGTACGCTTCGGCAGAATGACATTGCCGGCGCTGGTGGAACCGACGCGTGCCGCCTGTCGGATCGGGGAGCGCTCAACGATTCCCTTGATCACTTCGGCAATGAAGTCATCCGGGGCGAGGTAACCGCCTGCGGTGTCATCGGAGACGCGGAGGGCCTTCACCTCATCAGCGGAAAGGGATTCACGGCCGGATTTCAGATAACCGGTAAAGGCTTTCTGTTCCGGGGTTACCTGGGCATCGGTGCCGGCGACGGCGGGCCGGGCGAGCTTGGTTTCAAGATCGTCGGCACGATCCTGGGCGGCCTTAAGCTCGCCGCGAAGCTCACCGATTTTCCCTTCCATGGTGGTGGAAAGGGCGGCGATGGCCTGTTCAACGGCAGTGTTGCCGGTTTCGTCTTTGGTTTCGAGCCTTACGGCATCGAACAGTTCTGCTTTGCTGATATGGCGCATCGTGATTTCTCCCTAGGCGCGCTGAATTTGGGCGTTGGCCCGGTGGATCGCGGCGACGATGCGTCGGGCGAAATCGTCATCCTTTACCGCCTGGACGGCGGCGGATTCATTCATGGGAAAGGCGGTGAGCGAGATTTCGCGAAGATCGACTTCCTCTAGGAAGCGAACCTTTTTCGCGGAGTCCCAGCGATCACGAAGGGTACGGAACCCGATGGAAAGGCCATCAAGGGCGCCGGCTTTGATCAGCGTGTAAGCTTCCTTGGCAGCGCCGATATCGAGCAGAAGCCGGCCTTTGACCCACAAGCCGGTGGCGTCTTCCTTGGCATCGATCCACTGGCCAATAAGCTGGCGCGGATCATGATCGCGGAGCATTTTAATACGCCCGGCCGGGCGGGTGGCCAGCGACTTGGCAAACGCCCCAGGGACAACGACGTCGCGCCCTTGATCAACGGCGTAGGTGCTGGCGTAACCGGTGAAGGTGCCGTCATCTTCGACCGCCTTCACGTCCAATTCGATATGGGAGCCGGTGTCAGACATCACGCCTCGCCCTCAATGATGAAATCGAGCGGCTTCCCCCAGAGGCGACGGTGAAGGGCGTCAGAAAGGATGCGGCCGATTTCCAGCGTCGGGAGCGGCACGGCATCGACGCCAGCCGCCCAACGAGAACCGTCGCTGTTGATCAGCCCACGGCTCACCCCTTCCTCGATAGCCTTGACCTCGCCACGCAAGAGGGCGGCGAGTAGAGCGGCGGCGGCGGGAAGCCCAGCGGCTTCACAAGTCTGCCCCACGGCGCTGAAGCTGAAATAGGCGAACACGCCCGGCATTCCGTCGACCGGCTGAGGCGCCATCTCGGGGCGAAGATTTTCCGGGAACGCCTTATTCATGTTCGGATTCCCTGGTGGTGGCGCCGGCTGGACCGGGCGTGGTGTTTGGATTTGCAAGGCTGTCGCCTTCCGGGTGAGCGGGCAGGTTTTCGAGCCGGCGCACCTCGTTTGCCGTCATGATTCCAGCGGTGCGGGCGACGCTGTAGGAAGCGAACCGGGCGGCGGTGTCGCCACGCTCCAAACCGGCCGTAGACATCTCGATAAAAAGCCCGGCCGCACGTTCGGCCGGGGTGAGCACGGCGCGTTCAAGAGCCGCTTCCCAGGCGTTGACCCAGGGCAATATGCAGGTTTGGAGGAAGACGCGGGAAAGCTCTTCGATGTTGCGCCACGTCCCACGGGCGAGCGAAGAGATCAGGACTTCGGGAACCCCGAACGACCGGGCGATTTCCGAGACCTGCATTTGCCTGAGTTCAAGGTATTGAGCATCGGTGCTGGTAAGGGCGAGGGCCTGCCATTCGGTGCCATCTTCGAGCACCGCGACGCGGCCGTTATCGCCGCTGCGGAAAGCGCTTTCCCACGACTCACGAAGACGGGCCGCACCAAGATCATTGAGCCGGGCCTTCATTTTCAGAACACCGCCCGGCCGGGCCGCATTCTTGAAAAGGCTGGAACCATGCTGTTCCAGCACCACGGCCAAGCCCACGGCGTTCCCAGCGTCGCGGAGGGGCGAGCGGCCACCGAACGGCGAAAGCTCTATGATGTCCTGATAGGTGAACCGGGTTTCGCCACCGCTTTTCAGGCGGACGAAATAATGCGGTTCAAGGGTGGCCTCGTCCACCTCACGGCGAACGGCGCCACGCGGGAGCATAAGGATTTCCCTAACCTCGCCCCTGACACGCGTCACCTTGGCGTAGGCTCGTCCGTCGACCAGAGCGGCGAACGTCATCAACTGGACGAATTCGGATGATGCCTGCCACGGGCAGGTAAAGCCACCCAAGAGCTTATCGGCCGGGTGATCGGTGGCGCGTTCCCTTTCCCCGTCGGCGTCCTTTTTAAAGGTATGGACGGGGAGCGAACCCAAGGTGTTTGAGATCAGCCGCAAACAAGCGCCGGCCGTGCTCTGGGCCATTGCGGTGGCTTCGCCGACGCTCACACCGGAAAGCGATGCTGGGATTCCGAACAGAGCGAGGGCCTGGGGATCGGCCAAGGTAAAATCCTTGGCGTCCTCGACCGGCTGGGCGTTACGCCCGGTTATGCGTGTCCAGATCGACATGCCCCGCGATATGCGGGGAAAGATTTCCTAAACCAAGATTACCGACACCGCACGGAAATCAAAGGAAACGTCCGACGAGATCCGGAAGAAGCTCAGCCGATGTTTTTCGACGGCTTGCGTGATTTGAGCTTATTGTCGCGTTGCTTTGAGGCTGCGGAGTCGTCTGAATTTGGTTTGCTCCCCTCCGCATTCTCGTCGCGGCTCGGATATCTACGCTGGATCCATGTTTCAAGCAGTACCTTCACAAACGGCAAGGTTAGGAACGCAGAAAATGCCACGCCCGCTGCCTTGATAACATTAACAACCCACTGCGGCACATGATAAATGGTGTTTACTTTTACGCCCAGAGCAACCTGATTATTATTAACTGTAGTAGTATCATTTACGTGGATCCGCATCGGGCGTATGCTGGCGCCGCCTGTTGCGAAAAATCTAACAACTAGGGTAAATTCCCCTTCACGTTTTGGTTCTACTGTCCAAATCTTCTCCTCTCGACCATAATCAAGCAGTCTCTCTATATTATATTTATGAACAAGGGGAGTCGGATTGATTTCCAAGTTTGGCGCCTCCAGTTCAACCGCAATCTTGTATTCCCGCACCTCTCTTTGATTCCTATTCCACGCCCGAAAATTAGCAACATATTCAGCAATTAATGGGGCATCCTGGTTGATGCGCATCGTCTCCGGAAATCGCACATTGAGCCAACCGATATCACCCTGATTAATATCAAATCGAACTAGGTTATCTTTTAGTGGGCTGTTTATCGCGTTCCATTCCGCCGCGCGACTTGCAAAAATTTCGCTTACATAGCCGGGTACCATTATCATCCCGGCAATCCCGATACAAAACAGCACTAGCGAAAAATCTCTGATTGCTTCTCCTAATTGTCGAATCTTGTCCATGAACTCCCCCTTGGAACGTAATTGGTAGAGTATCAGATTTAGGCTTGCCGCGATATGTTTCGAATCGATGTATCGAACGAAGTCGAGCAAAATGTCGACAGACAAACAGGGGAACGGCGCCCCGTGAATTTGCGAATGCTGCTTGAAAGGAGATTTAGATCTTCCTCGCCTGAGACTGTCGCCACCGGATCAGTTCCGAGATCTCAAATTCCCAGCGACCATTGAACATTTCGCCCTTCGGGCCAGTCCCGGCCGCCATGCGCTTCTGCAACGTGCTCAGTCCGACGCGAAGATATCCAGCGGCTTCGCCCAGGCTCAGCCTGTCACCCCATGGGGACTGGGCGCGGGTGATTTTGATATTCGATTTCATTTCCGTATTCCGTTTCAGCGTGGGCTTTCCCTTCCGACGCCAAAATTCCCTCCCAAGGGTTTTTTTCGGATCTAGTGGATGACGTTCACGAACCTCCACGGAACCGGCGCGTTTCCGGTGATCATCCTGCTACCGTCCCAGGGGCCGCGAAGGGCGTCGAAGACTGCATTGATCAGGGGGATAGCCTCGCTGTTCGCCTTATACGGCTCACGGCCTTCGGCCTCGCTACGCTTCGCTTCGCGGCGAGTGTCGATGACATCGCGTTGCATGTTCCCTTTTTCTTTCAGGGAATGCCGCTTACGCGGCTGAAGCTCAATCTGTGGCGATGGCACAAGTGTGTCGCACATCTCATCCTTAGAATCTTCTATACGCGACACACCTGTGTCAGCCTTTTGTCGGCGATACCAAGTGCGCCGGGATATCCCTTCGGCTTCCCAGGGCTTCAGCCTCGATATGGGATTGGCCTCCAGATACTCAGCACGGCGTTGCCTGCCCTGGGCTTTGCGTTTCTCGGCAATGCGTTCCCTGTCGGCAACCATCTTCCTGTCCTTCATGATCTTCCTGAGATCGGCCGGCGAGCAATCGCAGGCGCCAACGGTTTTCAACCCCAGTGCCAAACGTTCGTCCAAGGTTATTCCCAAGAGCCGAGCGACGGCATCGCTACGAAGATCGAAAGTCCGATGCCGCACCGACGCGACGGCATCAGCCATCGGATCGAGATAATCAGGATTGAGCAAAAACGGCGCGATGTAGCTGCACCACGCCTGGAGATCGGAAAGGACATCCTTGGAACCGGATGCATGAATCGCGGCGGCGACGGCATGCAGATATGCCTCACCATGGAAAACCCCGTCTGCATCGATTTCAGGAAGGAAAAGGCCGAACCGGTGCCGGATAATTTTCTCGATTTCGCGGAGCCGCAAAAGCTCTTTCCTGAAAGCGTGGCGCACCGGAACCTTGCCCAAAACCTTCGCGGTGCGGCGCTGGATATTGCGCTGGGTGCGCAGCATCTTGCGACGCATCGCGCGTCTGGTTTCCGCCGTGGTGCCGGCGCTTGCCATATCGTCGGCAAAGGAATATTTTCCATCAGGCATGGTTCATTCCTTGAGGCATGCATGCAAGTTGACAAATTGAGCCCAGGCCGGCCGGCGTCACGGCAAAACGCCTGGGCTTTCTTTTTTGATGGATCATTTCGGCGCCCCCGCACGGCGGGCCAGCGCGATCAGGGCGGGCGAGGTTACCGCCTTACGCCTGGAGTACAAAGCCTCACGCATCGCGGCATCAAGAGTGCGGCGTATCGAATTCAACGCAGCGCTGAGATCCGCGCCGCTGATACCGACGTCGATCAATTCGGCCTGATATGCGGCGACATGGCCATCAACGGCGTCGGCACGGAGCCGGGCGGGAAGCCTCGCCACCATGCGGCCGCGCCTTACCATCTCTTCGATCTGGTGGCGGTTGAACATCGCCTTCATGATGGCGCGCCGTCGTCGGGTTCAAGCTCGGCGAGTTCAGCCAGGCGTCCGGCCATGGCTTCGATGTATGTTTCGGCCATGACTCGGACGAGTTCCGGCGAGGCTTCTATCATGCCGGGAGACAAGTGAAGGTGCAGCAACCCGGCCGCAAACGCTTGGTGAGCAGCATCGAAGATTTGGAGGCGATTCCATTCAACGTGGCGCACCTCAAAGGTATATTCGGCCATTTTGATGCCGGCCTCAGTGGCTTGCCGGTGGATCGACTCTACGGAGGATGCGAGATCGTTGCTCATCACAGCACCCCCTGGGCGTGCTTCAGCAGATCATGGAGAACATCGGCCTCGTCGGATTCACCATCACGCCACAACGCGGGAAGCTTGCCCTGAAGACTGGCAAGCCGTTCCGTGGTGTCCGGCATCCCCAGGATGTGTTTCTCGTATCTCTGGAGCCGTTCCGGGCGTGGCAGATCCGCGTAAAGATTCACCCAGGGCGAGGCGTTGAACTTGGCGTGGATCGAACGGCCGCCACAGTAGATCAAGCGGCCAGTGACTTCCGCCCAGCGGTAGACGCGGTAATCGTCCTGATAGTTGGCGAGATCGAACGCGGGGAGAAAATCGAGATTGCCGAAATCGCGGTAACGCTCATCAATCAAGCCGTTGGCGATACGATTAATGGTGCGGACTGCAACGGCCGGGTTTGGGCCGCTAACATCCCACTCGTATTCTTCGCGAAGGTAGGCGGCGCACAGAACCGCTTCACGTTCCATGCGGGGATGAAATGCGGGTTCAAACCAGCGCATCACACCCGACAACCAGAGGGAATCTGTGGCGACAACGGGCCAAGCCTCCCTATCGTTTTCCCAGATCCCGGAAAAGCAATCCTCCGGGTTTTCCCGGATAAGGAGCATCGCGGTAACGACATTCTCGAAACGCTCTTGCGCCGTTACCGCCACCGGGGCGGGCGGGCCGAACGGGAAAAAGGCGGTGCTCACGGCGCTACCCCCTCGCCCTCGCCGTCGACCGGCGTCGGGGCGCGCGGCGGGATAGCGGGCAGGCTCTTGAGGTAGGCGAGATACTCGTCATGCAGGATGACGGTGCGCCTACCCTCTTTACGGGCGATCAGCTTGCCCTCGCCGATGGCGTCATAGAGCAGGGTGCGGCCACCGGCGCTGACTTCAAGAAGTTCATCAACCGTGTAATCGAATTTGGGAAAGACAATGGGCGGCTTATCATCCGCCTTGGTTTCCGCCTTTTTGCTTTTCATCTCTCAGCACTCTTAAAACAGTTTTCGTTTTGGAGAGCTTTGAAAAGACAAAGCCCCCCGGTTCGGAACCGAAGGGCTGGCGTGCGTTTATCCTTTCTTTGCGCGCCTCACATCCGGTTTAGTCATTCCTTTCCGGATAGTGGGCATCGCCCGCGTGGCGCCATCACGGCGCTACAGGGCCAGATCTATGGTGACGTCGATTTTAAGTCAACAGTGGCGAACCGTGGCGAACACCATCAACTGACAGAAGCCTGTCGCATTTTGATTACCTGGGCGCCGGCCTCGGCAGGCACGAGCGGCACCAAGCCCTCACGGATCTTGTCCTCAAATGCATCCGCGATATGGGCTGTGTAATATTTTTCAATCATCTCGGTTGAGGTGTCGTGATATGCCGCCACAACCCTTGTCGGATAGTTTTTCCTCAGGAAGCGAACGATTGACGTGTGACGGAAACAGTATTGAACCACGCCAGGAAGGCCGGCACGTTCAACGATGATCGCCCATGCCCGGTTCACCTCACTGCTTTCCTGCCAAGGGCCTCTGGTATCGCGGAACCATTCTATGGAGCCTTTCCGCTGCACCTTGCGCCAGCGCTCCAAAAGGAATTCGTCGGGGCGTCTCTTCCTCACCACGGCTACCAGTTCATCCATGACATCGCGCCCCACTGGAAACCCGATATGGCTGGAGCTTTTCGGTTTCTTGCTGCCTTTCCGGCTCACCGGAACCATTAGGCGAGATACCGCGACTTGGCAGTCTTTGACGCGCATCCGCGCGATTTGGCTAAACCGTGCCCCAGTGGCGTTCATGACGACAAGCAACCGGAATAGATCGCCTTCCATCCCAAGTACCGCGTCGACCGTCCTGCCAATGGCCAGGAGCCGGATAATATCAGAATCGGCTAATATCTGTCCTTCACGAGCAATCGAGGCTTCCTCGTCCTCGTCCATATCAACCGCATCCGGGAGACGAAGGCCGGAAAGGATGATGCCGGGTAAACCCTCCGATAGGGTGGCCTTGTTCGCCTTGTATTTCGAATTAAGCGCGGCCTTCACATCATTGAGCATCCGCTTTTTGGACGTGATTTTTAGCGTCGCGGGCAAGCCATCGCGCCACGCCTCCAGATCGGATTCTTTGAGATCATTGAGGGCTATTGCCGCAATGGGATGCGGTGGGATCGCGGCCGATCTTCCCCGCTTCGGTTGCCCCAGGATGTAGCGGTGAAGACGGCGGGAAGCATCGGATCGGACTTGCCGCCCCTTCCTTTTGATATCCCGTGCATCGCGTTCGGCGACGTAATCCTTGATCGCCATTTCTGTTGTTATCACCGGGCCAGCGGCCTTGGCCTCTGCATCCTTCCTCGCCTGGGCGACGTGTTCCCGTGCCGCCCTTTTTGCGGCCTCATAATCGAGCGTACCCACGGCGATAACATCGTCGGCGGGGCCAAGCGATGCCACCTGATAGTCACTGCCATTATTGCCCCAGCGCACCACCCAGCGGCCGGAACGTTTGCCCCGGATGTAGCCAAGATGAACCCCGGCATCCAATCCGTGCAGGTATGGTTTTGCTCTTGGTTCCAGCCTCGCCCTTGCCGCCCGCGTCGATATCGGTGACTCCACCACTACCCTTGGCATACCCTTCCCCCTGAAAACCTGTCCACTATTTGTCCACTATACACCCCCGTATAATGACGGACAAGAGCGAACACCAAAACGCTAAGCCATTGTAATATATGGATATCGGCGTACAGCGGCGGACACAAAAAGCAAAAATTTCAAGCCCTCTCACGGCGCAAACAGGGGTTCGATTCCCCTTGGGCGTACCAGTCCCTTCTCATCTCCTGCAATTTCAATGACTTGGACGGGCAATTGTCTAACGGTATTTATCGGTTAGACAACGTTTGTTCGCTTTTCGTCCTGCGGGACCAGATGAGCGATAGATCCGATCGCCGCCACAGCCGCGCGTTTGCGGTTCGCGGCCTCACGTGGGTTTGTACTTCGGCGAGGTTGCGATGACTGCTGATGGCCGTGATGTCCGTGACGCTTCGACCAGCATCCGCCAGTCGAACACATGCGGTCTTTCGCAGACCATGTAGTGACAAGTCCGCCTCTTTGACCATGTCGCGGAACCAATTGGTGAAGCCTGATTCTGTGAATGGCTTACCTCGTGATGTGACGAGGAAGGTCAGGTGACCATGCTCTCCACTTCGAGCACCTCGGCAAAGCGCTCTATGACGGGAATGGAGACTTCGGTCCGGTCTTGGATTGACGGATTGTCAGGAAGCCATCGCGAACGTGCTGCCTGCCCATGCGGATGATATCCGACCGTCTCTGTGCTGTGCTCAGGAGAAGGTCCATCGCCAAGCGAGCCCGATTCCCGTCCCCAGTCTAAATTCGAAAACCGGAGGAGCGATGACGCAGCTTCTTCACGCCGAGTGCCGGATTATCGGATCTGAAACGTTTCCTACCGACAAGCATCAACTCCCCGGCTTACGCAAACGAAAGCGCAGTTTATAGACTACAGCTCTCCAAGCGATCTCAAGGTCAGATCGTTCGCTGCCATGTTCCGCTTATCCATGGAACACATCACACTGAACAATGGGTTTACCAGATTGCCGATGCGCAGCCGGCAGCACTGGGTCACCAATTGGTGTGCATCGTGCATCGAAAGGCCGGTCCTGCGTGCTGCCCAGCGGATCATCCCGGCGACCGCGATCCGGCAGGCGTCATCCAGCGGCCGCGCGCATCCGATCACGCCGATGATATCGTCGTTTTCGAAGCGGGGCCAGTCGAACGCGTCGTCCATCTCCACGCGTTCGCACATCAGCGTCGTGTTGAACGCGCCTTCGATCGCTGTCCCCGCGATCTCGCCATCGCCCTGGGCGTAGTGGCCGTCGCCCACATAGACATGCGCGCCATCGACATTCGCCCGGAGATAGAGGGTCGCGCCGGGTCCGAGGTCGGGGATATCGAGGTTTCCGCCGAAATCCCCAGGTGCAACGGCCAAGCGCACCTCGCCATGCGCCGGTGCGACGCCAAGCGTTCCGTGGAAAGGACGATAGGGAACGCGGAGCGTGCGTCCATCCTTCGTCGGTGTTTCGAGCGCCTTGCCATTGGCGGTGAAACGCCAGATCCAGACATGCTCGTCCTGCGGCTCCTGCAGGTTCGGGCTCACGCGGGTGCCGGACAGAAGGCCGAAATCCGGAGAGATGGTCGCGACGCCCCACTCCCGGGCGGGCGTCAGCGAGATCAGGCGAATGGCGACGATGTCGCCCGCCGAGACGCCCTCAACATGGATGGGGCCGGTCAATGGGTTTACACGCGGATAGGGAGCGACCTTTCGCGGCTCGCCATCCACGCTCGTCAGGCGACCGGAAAAGCAGTCCTCGGTGAAGACGCTGAAGGCCTCGCCTTGTGCGACACGCAGGCGCGGCTCGTGTCCGCCGACGCGAAAGACGAATTCCTGATCTTGCGTGGCGAGCATCAGGCAGTCCCTTTCGTAACAATCCTTGCCGGGCGGTTGCGGACGTGGATGCGCCAACGGGCAAGGCTGAGGCCGACGATTGCCGCGACGTAGGGCAGCATCAGCACGAATTGCGATGGGATGGCGAAGGCCTGCAGGCGGTCGCCCAGCGCTCCGAATAAGCCGAACAGCAGCGACGCGGCGGCCGTCACCCAAGGGTGCCCACCGCCGAACAGCGTGGCGGCCAGCCCGATGAAGCCCCGGCCGCTGGTCATGTCCGGCAGGAAGAAATGCAGCTTGTCCATCGCGAGTTGCGCGCCGGCCAGACCCGCGAAGAGGCCGCTGATTGCGAGCGAAAGCGCCTTCATGCGGACAACGCTGATGCCGGCCGAGCGCGCGGCGTGTTCGTCTTCGCCGACAGCGCGCAGATAGGCGCCCGTCGGGGTGCGATAAAGGAACAGCGCCGAAAGCGGAATGGCAAGGAAGGCCAGGATCAGGATGATGCTCTGCCGCTCCAGCGCAGGTCCGATCACCGGAAGGAAGGAAAGGCTGCCCGCAGGCACGTGCCAGATATCCGGGAAGGTGATCGGGCGAAGTCCGCCGGGGCTCCGGTAAAACCACTCCAGCGCGAACAGGCTGCCGCCGGCGGCAAGCAGGTTGATGCCGAGGCCGGCCACGATGAAGTCTGCGGAGAAGCGCAGCGTGATCAGCGCCAGCAACTGCGACATCAGGATCGAAGCGACAATTGCCGCGAAGAACGCAAGCATAGCGTTTCCTGTCAAACTGCCCAACGCGATCGCCACGAAGGCGGCCACCAGCATCATGCCCTCGACCGCCACGTTGAGGATGTTCGCCCGAAGCGTGATCATCGCTGCCAGCGCTGCCAAAAGGATCGGCGCCGATTGTTCGAGGACCGAGGCAAGGAGGGACGATAGAGACATCCCGCTAGCTCCTCGTCCTGGCCGTGGCGAGGCGCGCCGTCATCAGCAGCACCAGCAGGCCAGTCAGGAGGTCGACGAGCGAACGCGGGACGTCCGTCGATATCTGCATGTAGGCTGATCCGTTGATCATCATCGCGTAGAAGATGGCGGTCGCCAGCGCGCCGATCGGATGGATGCGCGCCAGCAATGCGCAGGTGAGGCCGACGAGGCCGTAGTCGGGCGAAAAATTCTGCTCGAAGCGATGGCCGATACCGAGCACATAGAGCACTCCGGCAAGCCCGCCAAAACCGCCTGCGATCAGCATCGCCACGATGATGCGATGGTCAGCGGGGATGCCCACAGCCTTCGCAAAACGCAGGTTCGTGCCGGATGCGCGAAGCTGCGCGCCCCATTCGGTCCGGAACAGGACTACCCATGTGGCGATGGCCAGCAGCACGGCCACGACGATGCCGCTCGTCGCTCCGGGAACGCCCGGCAGCGAAGGCAGCCAGATCTTGTCCGGCACCATCTCGCTGACGGCGCCATAGCTTTTGGTGTCGCGGATCACCTGATTGGACAGATAAGAGGTGAAGAGTAGCACGATGATATTGAGCATCAGCGTCGTCACCACTTCGTCGACCGCGAAGCGGACCTTCAGCACGCCTGGTATCCAGCCCAGGAAAGCGCCGGCGAAAATGCCGCCGGCAAGTGCGAGCGGCAGCAGCACGACCGCCGGCAGTCCCGCGAAGGTCACGCCGATCACCGTCGCGGTGATCGCACCCGCGTAGAGCTGGCCTTCGCCGCCGACATTGAATATGCCGGCACGGAAGGAGAAAATGACGCCGAGCGCGATCAACGTCAGCGGCGTGGCGCGGTTGAGGAACAGCGCGAAATTGCCGAGCGAGTCGAAATTGGCGAACAGGAGATCGCGATAGGCACGCACCGGATCATCCGTGATCGCCATCACCAGCAGGAACCCGAGCGCCAGCGTGAGCAGGATTGCCGCAACGGGCGCGTACATCGCGCGGGCGGAATTCTTGAGCCGGGCCGCGATCAAGCCGCGGCCTCGAGCGAGCCGTTCATCAGCGCTCCGATCGTCACCTCGTCGGCGTCCTTCCTGTCGATGACCCGCAGGAGCTGGCCGGAATACATGACGCCGATGCGGTCCGAGAGCGCGAATATCTCGGACAGTTCCGACGAGATCAGCAGCACCGCCCTGCCCCGGTCGGCCGCGGCCATGATGCGGGCGTAGATGAATTCGGATGCGCCGACGTCGAGACCGCGCGTCGGCTGACAGACCAGTAGGAGGTCCGGATCGCGATTGAGTTCGCGCGCGATGACGACCTTCTGCATGTTGCCGCCCGACAGCGTACCGACGGGCGTGTCCGGGATGGCGCCCCTGACGTCGAATTCCCTGATCTTCTCAGCCGCAAACGCCTCGATGCGGTCCTGATCGACATAGCCGCCCCGCTTGAGGTGCGCCCTGCGGTAGTTGCTTGCTGCCAGGTTCTCGGCGACGGACATGGTCTTGCTGAGACCCCGGTCGAGACGATCCTCGGGCACGAAGCCCATGCCGGCCCGCTGCCGGTCAGGCACGCTCGCCTCCGTGATGGTCCTGCCGCCGAGCTCGATGGAGCCGGCCTGGATGTCCATCAGGCCGGCGATGGCCTCCGAAAGTTCCGTCTGGCCGTTGCCGTCGACGCCGGCGATGCCCAAGATTTCGCCGACGCGCACGTCGAGCGAGACATCGTCCAGAAGCAGGCGTCCGGCCGCGTTGGTCATGCTGACCCGGTTGAGCTTCAGGACCGGCGCCCCGAAAGTCCGCGGCGCCTGGTCCGTGCCCCGCCCGACCAGGAAGACGTTTCGGCCGACCATGTCACGCGCGATGTCGGCTTCGCTCACCGTGCCGGTCGCGTGCGTGGAAATACTTTCGCCATGGCGGATCACCGTCACCCGATCCGAAACCGCCTTCACCTCACGCAGCTTGTGGGTGATGAAAAGAACGGTCCGGCCACGCGCCCGCAGCCCTGCAATGACTTCGATCAGTTCGTCGACTTCGGGCGGCGTCAGGACGGCCGTCGGTTCGTCCAGGATCAGCAGTTCGGCGTCGAAGGCGAGCGCCTTGAGGATCTCGACCCGCTGGCGTTGGCCAACCGAAAGCGTCCCGACCACCGCCTCGGGATCGAGGCCAAAGCGATAGCGGGCGACCAGGTCTCGCGTGCGCGCCACCATGGCGGCCTTGTCCGAGAAGAAGCCCCATTTCCGTATATGCCGGCCAAGGAAGACATTTTCGGCCACCGTCATCGACGGCACCAGGGCAAAATGCTGATGCACCATGCCGATGCCGAGGCGGCTTGCCTCGATCGGGTCCGGGATAGCGACGGCCTTGCCATTCAAGAAGATCGTGCCGGACGTCGGCTGATGAATGCCGGCGAGAATGTTCATCAGCGTCGATTTACCGGCGCCGTTCTCGCCGCAGATGACATGCACCTCGCCGCGTCTCACATCGAGATCGACGTGCTTCAAGGCGACCTTGTCGCCAAAACTCTTGGCGATGGCCGACAGCTTCAGAATGTCGTCTGCGTTGGTCATCTGATGCCCGGGAAAGCATGGCGGCGGGCAAGGCCGAATAGCCGAGCCCGCCATCCATCAAGCGCTTACTTGAATGCCGTGTCGACCTTCAGTTCGCCGCTCACGACCTTCGCCTTTGCCTCGTCGACCTTGGCCTTGACCGCGGCGGGAACGAGCTTGTCGTTGTAGGCGAGACCGACGCCTTCATTGGCAAGGCCGTAGATCTGGAGCTTGCCGAACTCGGCCTTGTTGGCGCGGATCTGCCCGATCGAATCGTAGATCGAGTTGCCGATCTGCTTGAGCATGGAAGCCAGGACGTTGTCCGGATGCAGGCCGTTCTGGTCGGAATCGACGCCGATCGCATATTTGCCGGAATCGGCCGCGCCCTTGAGAATGCCAAGGCCGGCAGGGCCGGCGACGTTGTAGACCACGTTGGCTCCGTTCTCGATCGCCGTCTTGGTCAGGTCGTAGGCCTTCTGCGCGTCGTTGAAATTGCCGATGAAGATGACCTGCACATCGATGTTCGGAGCGACGGTCGACGCTCCCTGCTTGAAGCCAAGGATGAAGTCCTGGATCACCGGCAGGTCCATGCCGGCGACGACCGCGATCTTGGGTTCGCCGGACGAAAGCGGGAACGTCGCCTTGTCGGTGGCGGCGATCGCAGCCAAAACGCCAGCGAGGTAGGAGCCTTCGTTCTGCGCATACTTCACCGACAGCACGTTCGGCAGGTCGAGTTGGTCGTCGAAAAATACGTATTTCTGATCGGGGTGCTGCGGCGCGACCGCCGCGAGGTTGTCGTGCATGTTCGGACCGGTGAAGATCACGCTCCACTCTCCCGAATTGGAGACAGCCTCCAGGTTCTGGCGCCACAGCTGCGGATCGCTCGGCGAGGCCTGCAGCAGACGTACCTTCGCGCCGTCTGCCTCGGCACGGTCGAAGCCCGTCTTTGCGTTGTCGTTGAAGCCCATGTCGCCGAGATTGTCGCTCATGACATAGACGGCGCTGAAATCCTGCGCAGCGGCCGCTCCGGTCAATGCCGACAGGGCCAGCAGCCCCGCCGCCAGTCCGGTTCTGATTTTCGAGATTTTCGTCATGCCCTTGTTCCCATTTTCGTTGACTTGCACTTTCAAAGATCTCAGCCACTCGCCGGCCATTTCATGAGCCCGTTTGCAGTTCCGATAAGTGACGCATGGCATCGACGAGCGCGGCATGCGTGGCCTCGACATCGAAGGCGATCACGACATCGCAATTGTTCGGGTTGTCCGTTCGACCGGCAAAATCGACGACGGTGCGTCCGTAATTCAGGCCCGGCGCGGTTTCGACATCGACGCGCGCTGGGGCCGTCCTGACGATCTCCGGCGCGGCCACGGTCAGGATTGCGCATGGATCGTGAAGCGGCATCGCCGGCGGCACGAGAACGCCTGGCCGATAGGTCGTGACCAGCGAGGCCAGAAGTTCCGCGGCGAGGGATGCGGCCAGTCCTTTCAACCGTGAGATTTGATCGATGAGCGCGCCGGTGATCGGAACCGTGCCGCTGGCGTCGACAGGGACCATCGTGATCGGAATTCCAGAGCCGTAGACGATCGCCGCGGCCTCGGGATCGCAGAGGATGTTCCATTCGGCGGCGGCCGTCTTGGTGCCCAGCCCCCAGGCGCCGCTCAGCGAGACGATGCGGCCGATCTTGCCAAGAATCTCCGGATGCCGCCGCAGCGCCAAAGCGAGGTTGGTCAGCGGACCGGTCGCCACGATCGTCAATCCGGGACGCGCGCTCGCCTCGGCTGCGATGCGATCGATGGAATGCAGCGCATCGAGCGGCATCCGGTCGAGGTCGGTCCTCTCAGCGTCGAGCCCGCCTTCCATATCGAGGATGCGTGCAATCAGACGCTCGCGGACCAGCGGCCCCATCGCGCCGGCGCAGACCGGAACAGTCCTGGGATGCGCGGCGGCGACCGTGATTGCGCCGTTGATCGCCGTGCGGTCCCCAGAAAGATGCCCGGCGCCGGTGGTGACTGCGAGAAGGTTGAGCCGCGGATGGCCGAGCGCCGCGAGAATGCCCAGCGCGTCGTCATTGCCGGGGTCGCAGTCGTGGATGATATCGATCGTCACTGCGGCCGCCCGCTTACTGCCGCCCGGTCCAGGCGCAGAGGTTCGACCACAGTTGCCGATATCCCTGCCAGTTCACAAAATCGGTCGGGCACCAATGCGGGCTGCAGTCGGAGGTGAAGACCGCGGTGCGGCCCTTTCCCGCTTCCGTGACCGCGACCAGCGGGTCGCCGTCGATCTTCGCCAGCAGTTCAGCGCCGGGCGCCAGGCTCGTGCGGTTGTAGCCCAGGAGAGCCGGAAGTGCGCCATCGACGCCGGCCAACACAGGATGGTCAGGTTTGACAATCTCGCCGACGATACCCTCCGGATGCTCCTGGCGATCGTCCGTCGTCATCAACCGTACAGGCAGGCACGCCTCGACAACCGTATCCTTCCAGCAGCCCTTGGCTTCGATGCCGGTGAAAGTGAGATAGCCACCGACCATAATCAGGCCGCCGCCACCCTTCACGTAGTCCGCGATCGCGTGGAGCTTGTTGGCCGAACGATCGGACCTGAGCCATGTGTTCGGGTGCAGCAGCAGCGTGTTGGCGCCGATGTCGCTCAGGATGACGGTGGAGTACCGGCTGAGCGCCTCGGGACTGTCGGGAAAGTTCGTCGGCGCCACATGGTTCTCGATGATTTCGACCTGGTGGCCGCTCGCCTCAAGCGCGGCCTTCAGGAACGAATAGCCCTCGTGAAAGGTCGTGGTCGTGAAGGAATCGAACCCCTTCGTATGGACCGAGGTGGTGAACCATGTCTCGCCGGCGATAAGGACCTTGCCTGCCATTTCTTACTCCACAGTTTTCCCCCGGCGAGCATCACTGCTCGCCCTGAACCCGCGTGCCGCAGGTTCCATGGTTCCAATTTTCACCAGTGGGCTGGACTTCCCCATTATATGGAGATATGCCCGATAATGAATATCTACACGCGTAGAATTGGTGTTGCAAGCCGGATTGACAGGAATTTTAACGCTCGACCCTTCCCGTCACGAAAGACTTGAACGGCAGGCGAATTCCGATCTACCGATCTCAGCGCCATATGCGGACGCCCGAGGATTCGAAGATGCCTCTCTACCGTCAGTTCAACACCCAGGAAGAGCTCGACTGGGAATACAGGCCGGAAATCCGGATCGACGATCCCAAGGCGTTCGAAAAAATCATCGCTGAACGCATCGCCAAGGCCGAGGAGGCGCGGGCCATGCTGAAGCGGACCGCGGACGTCCATTATGGGCCGACGCGGATGGAGAAGCTCGACATCTATCCGGCGGCAGACGCGAGCGCGCCCATCGTCATCTTCATCCATGGCGGCTACTGGTTCGACGGGCGATTGAAGAAGGAAAACTACATCTGGATCGCCCGCGGCTTCGTCGCGCGCGGCGTGACCACGGTGATCATCGACTACGACGTCTGCCCGAAGGTGACCGTTGACGAGATCGTTCGCCAGTGCCGCGCTGCGGTTGCCTGGGTCTATAAGAATGCGGAGACTTTCGGTGGCGACCGTGACCGGCTCTACGTCACCGGCAACTCGGCCGGCGGCCATCTGACGGCGATGATGGCGATCACCGACTGGGCCGGGGACTACATGCTGCGCGCCGACATCATCAAGGGCGCCTGCCCCATCAGCGGGCTCTACGATCTGGAGCCGTTCCAATACACCTGGCTGCAGCCGAAGATCCAGTTCAACGGCCAGCAGATTCGCCGCAACAGCCCGATTCTCCACGTGCCCGAACACGCCATACCGCTTCTTGTGAGCTGGGGAACCGAGGAAAGTCGGGAATTCTGGCGCCAGTCAGAAGATTTCGGGGCGGCGTGGCAGGCGAAAGGCAATGCCGTCGAGTTCCACCCGCAACAGGGCGGAAACCATTTCACGGCGATCGACGGTTTCGCCGACCCGAACAGCGCATTCCTCGACAAGGTTATGTCCCACATGCGATCGAGCTGGGCGTAAACGAGCATGGTCACTCGATCCGACGTCGCGGAGCGCGCGGGAACATCCACCGCCGTGGTCAGCTACGTCATCAATGACGGCCCCCGTCCGGTCGCGGCCGAGACTCGGGAGCGTGTCCTGCAGGCCATTGCCGATCTGGGTTACCGCCCGAACAGGGTCGCGCAGGCATTGCGTGGCCAGCGTTCGCGCGTCATCGGACTGATCGTGCCTGATATCTCCAATCCGTTCTATTCGGAACTGGCCCGGATCATCGAGAACCACGCCGATCTCCTTGGATACACGCTCGTCCTCGGCAACAGCGAACAAAACGCCCAGCGCGAGCTCAGATATGTCCGCACCTTCCTGGACAGGCAGGTTGATGGCCTCATCCTGATCAGCGGGTCGAGCTCGGACGAACTCATGGCACTGTTCTCGGAGATCCCCGTCCCGTTCATCCTGCTCGACCGCCGCATCAACTACGCGCCGAATGCCTTCCTGCTGGCGACGGACGGAGTGACGGGCGCAGCCATGGCGACCAATCACCTGATTGCGCTCGGCCACACTTCGATCGCCGCCATGTGCGGACCTTCAAAAATGCCAAGCGAACGGGCCAAGGGCTACATCCAGGCCATGGAGAAGGCCGGATTGCAGCCGGTCCTGCACCATAGCGCCGATTTCGACCGGCAATCGACCTACGAACTGGCCTGCGAAGTCCTTCGCGCTCCCGGCCGACCGGATGCGATATTCGCCACGTTCGATCTGGCTGGCATCAGCATCCTGCGGGCTGCAGCCGATTCCGGCGTCTCCGTTCCGGGCGAGATGGCCGTTATCGCCTATGACGACGTCCAGGAGTCGCAGTTCACGATTCCGCGCCTGAGCACGGTCGCGCAGCCGACCAGCGAGCTTGGCCGTTCGGCGGCGGAGCATCTCGTCGGCCTCATCGAAAGCAAGCTCGAGAGAACGTTCGGCATGAAGCTCATCGCGCCGCAATTGATCGTACGCGAAAGCTGCGGTGGCCTTATTCAACGGCACCCCAGCCGCTAACCCGGTTCTCGGGTTTGGGCTCTCGGTCATTGACCAAGCTGGGATGGCTCGGCACGCCCAAAAGCCTCATCCGAACCGAAAGCCGGTTTGACCTGCATGTGCGACACAATTTGAAAATCGGGCAGGATGCGCAACCGATATTTCCTCTTCCAGCAGATGGGCGCTGAAACTCGGATCGGATGTGTCGAAACTTGCGCGTTCCTCAGCCTGATGGCTTTTGAATGTTGCAAGCAGCCTTTGGCGACGCGAAGAGCTGCGAGGGGGCGGCCCACTGCTCCTGCCTCTCGCCGCGCCGGCCCGTGATCAGCGCCTGCATTTGAGAAAGATAAGTCTCGATGAAGAACGCCGTTTGCGACTCCAGCGGCGTGTATGGGCCTGGGCGGTAGACACGCGACGCGATGCCAAGGGCATTGTCCTCGGTGATTGTCTTGTCCTGCACCGTCGTGACGTCCCACATCCAGGAGATCTTGTCCGGATCGACGTCGGCGTCGGCATCCTTGTCGACGAGCCAGGTCAGGATCACGTCGGTCTCGTTGGCGCTGCGCGGAATCATCTGGAACATGGTGAGATAGTCGTTCGGCGCGCTCAGGAACGACAATCTTCCGATACGGAACCCGTTCTCGCCGCCGTCATAGCTGACGCGGCCGCCCATCAGACGGGATACGGGCTGGCCGTCATCCGAGAGGGTCAGGCGGCCTGAACCGATCGGCTTGCGGTGCATGGCGAAGGGCATCGTGTCTAGGTCGCCCGGCTCCCAGATTCCCTTGTTGAATTCGGCGTCGCCGATGACGCTGTGCCAAGCCTCTATTTCGTCCTGCCATTTCCTGGCATTGTAGTCATCGCGCATCGCGGTGACTTTGACGTGGCCGTTCACCCGGAAATATTCGGGGTGCGCCGGGCGGCAGTGGTAGCATTCGAGGAAGTTTTCCAGCACCAGCTTCCAGTTCGCCTTGGTGAGATAGCTTTTTCGGGCAACGATCCGGGCACCGTCTACGCCGTTCTCGCGCAGCAGATCGGTGAGCCCGTTCGCCGCCGGTTCGATGTCGGGCAGGCTCGCTTGGTCAAGGCCGCACATGACGAGGCCGCCAAACACCTTCGTCGGCACCTTGTGCCGCCCGAGTTCCTCCGGATCGACGCCCTCCGGCAGATCGGCCCGCGTCTGCAATTCGCCCGTCAGCCGGAAACCCCAGGCATGATAAGGGCAGACAAGCAGGCGGCCGCGTCCGTCCTTGGTGCAGAGCCGCGATCCACGATGCGTGCAGACGTTATAGTAGGCGGCGATGTCCCCCTCGCCGTCGCCATGGCGCACGATGATGATTTCCTCGTCGAAGAGGTTGCGGACGATGTAGCGGCCCTTTTCCGGTACTTCGCCGGCATGCGCCACGATCACCCATTGCCGTGGGAACCATAGCTGCCGCTCAATTTCGAAAATCTCCGGGTCGAGATAGAAGGCCTGCTGCAGCGACCAGTCCTTGCGGTGTTCGGCGATGAGGCCGAGGACGCGGTTGCGGTCGATGGCCGGCAGGGCCTTCTCGTTAGCGGGCATGGAAACACTCCGGCGGCTGGCTACGATGACTTTTCATCAGAGTTGTGGGTAAACAGGCCTTTCATCAAGCATGATTTTGGCAGACTTCCATATTGAAAAGGCATAAGCAGTCATTTCATGAAGACGCTGAAGGCATCGCTTCCGCTGCTCAATGCCATGGTCGCCTTCGAGGCGACCGCACGACATGGCAGCCTCACCGCTGCCGCGTCCGAACTGGCCATCGCGCAATCCGCCGTCAGCCGCCACATCGCCAATCTGGAAACGAGGCTGGCGGTGCATTTGTTGGCGCGCAAGGGCAATCGCATTGCGCTCACCACCGAAGGCGGCACGCTTGCCGAGGCCATCCGCGACGGCCTCGGCACCATACGTGACGCCGTCGAGCGGCTATCGGAACCGGATCGCGATACCTTCGTCATCGGCAGCGGCTACGACCTCGTCCAGGCGTGGCTCATGCCGCGTTTCGAAATCGTCACATCGCTGGTAGCGCATGGGCGGGTCATGCTGCTTACCTCCAGCAATGCAGAGGATTTCAGCCGCCCGGACGTAGCAATCTCAATCCGCTTCGGCAAACCGGAAGACTGGCCCGGCTTCGTTGCGCGCAAGCTGTTCGACGGGGACTGGTTTCCCGTCTGCTCGCCCGCCTTCTTGAGACGATATCCGACGCTGAGTTCGGAAGACCCCTCGGTTTTCGCCGAGGTGCCCCTGCTGCACCTTTCCGCGGCAGCAGATGCGGTCGACAACTGGCGCTCGTGGATCGGCACGGACCGCAACCTCCCCGGCCCGACTTTTTCGAGCTACATGCCGATGATGCATGAAGCGATAGCGGGCCGCGGCGCGGCGCTTGCCTGGGCGGGGTTCAGCGAAGAGCAATTGAAGCTCGGCCAGCTCGTTCGCCTTACGCAAACGTACCGCCGGCATGCGGACGCCTTCTATCTCATCACCCGCAGGAAAACCAACGCCACCGTCCAGGCGGTGGCGCAAGCCCTGCTCGGCAGCGTCGGAGCACGATGACCTATTCGGCGGCCGCTGCGAAACGATTTACGCCGTGCCGCGCGCTCCAGGCGGGCATCGAGGCCTCGATCGCAGCCTCATCCTTGAACGCGTCGGAGGCATAGCGATCGACTCGAAAGCGTGTCGGATCGATGATCTTTTCCCGGTCCAGAATGATTTCGGTGGCGAGGCGCCCGAGACCAGGGCCATGGGTTACGCCGCTCTCGTTGTCGCCGCCGACGACAACCACGCTTTCATGGCCGGGCACATGCCCGACGAGCAGGCCGACGTCGGGGGTGTAGCAGGGGATGCCCTGCGTCCAGCTTGCAAGCTTCGAGCCACGCAGCGGCGGGAAGACAGGCTCGAGCTTTTCCATCTGCTGGTCGACCATCGACTGCATCAATTCCTCATTGTGCGGCCGGCCGGGTTCGATCTCTTCGCCACCCAGCCGATGCAGCGGAATATAGTGGCTTCCCGTACCCCACATGACCGCGCCGAAGGTTTCGCGCAGCCACAAGCGCAATTCGCGGCACTGAATGGTCGGCAAGGTCGACGGCAGGCCGCGATCGTCGGTGACGACGCGCGTGGCGACCACGCGCAGCATCGGCAGGCGCCAACCCAGACCGTTGAGGAGTTCGTTGTTCCAGGCGCCGGCGGCGAGTACGACGCCGTCCGCCTCGATCCTGCCGGTGCTGGTCGCAAGCATCACCTTGCCATCGGCCTCCGTGACGGAGGTGACCCGCGTGCCGCTGCGAACGACGCCGCCGAGCTTCTCGATCTCGCCAAGCAGCACGCCGAGGGCGAGCGTGGTGTCGACCTGGATGCCATGCGGATTGTAGGCGCCGGAATGGACCTTTGCCGGGTCGACCAGACCGCCCATGATCGCGCCGATTTGGGCGGCGTTCAGGTCCTGCATCTCCTTCGGCGCATAGGGCGAATTGAGCACGGGCATCACGAAGTCGTCGCGCCCCTGCGGCGTCAGCGCCATCATCAGCGTGCCGTTCTTCCGGTAGCCGATCTCGGTTCCGAGTTCATGCAGCATGTGGTAAAAGTCGAGGCCGTACTGCTGCAGCGTCAATCCTTCGGCGCCCATCAGCACCATGCCTGCCGACCAGTGCGAGACGAAACCCGCACCAGCGCCGGTCGTGGCCTTGCCGGGCTCGACTGCTTCAAGCAGCGTCACCTTCTTCGTTCCCGCCTTCAGCAGGTGATACGCAGTCGAGCAGCCGATGATGCCGCCGCCGACCACAACGATGTGCTTGTCGTTCCCTTTGGTCAAAGTCGTGCTTCCTTGTCTTCTGCCGCAGGCGCCGCCCCGCCCACATAGGTGTCCAGCCACCAGACTATGCGGGCGGCGGAGTCGAAATATTCCGGATAGACGCGAATGCTATGGCCGGCACTGGGATAGGTCACGAGCGCGCTGGGGGATCCGGAACGCAACGCCGCGAAATGGCATTCGAGCGCCTGTGACGGCGGCGTACTCTTGTCGATGCCGCCAGCCATGACCAGTGTTGGCACCTTCGTGCGCTGCTTGAAGAATGCGGGGCTGCGTGCGTAGTAGGCACCGCTCCCGTCCCACGGCGATGCGTCGAGGAACAGCGCGTCGAACTCCGGTATCTGCGTCGTGCGGTGCTGGCTGTGCCAGTCGCCGACTGGCGAGATGGGAATTGCAGCCGCGAATCGGTCGCTCCGTGTCGGCAGCCAGGCCGACATGAAGCCGCCGTAGCTGGTGCCGGTGACCGCGACACGCGCGGGGTCGACCCACCTCTTCGCGACCAGCGCATCGATGCCGCTCAAGATGTCGTCGACGTCGGCGCCGCCCATGTCGCCCTTGACCGCGCGGGCAAAGGCTTGGCCGCGCCCGGTGCTGCCACGCGGGTTCGGAAAAAGGATCGTCCAGCCGCGGGCGGCAAGCAGCGGCGCGGCGCGCGTCCGCGCCATCCAGCGGTTGCGGTGGGCCGACACCGGCCCGCCATGCACGTCGATCAGCAGCGGCGTCGCGGAACCTGTATCTGCTGGACGAACCAGCCAGCCCTGGATCTCCAGCCCGTCCGGCGCGGTCCATGCAAAAGGTTCGACGGCACCATGGCCTTCTACGTCGCTCTCATCCTCTGTCGAGAACGAAGCAATTTCGCGCAAGTCGCCGTCTCCGACCTCTGCAAGCAACGGCGGCCTGGCGTAGGACTCTGCGACCATCAGCGTGCCGTGCTGGCCGATCGGATAGGAAACCGGCGCCCACTCGCCGGAAGTCAGGTCGGTCGACGCCCAGATTTCCGTCAGGTGCCGCGTCCGCAGATCGTAGTCCGCCACCACCGTCTCATGTCCCCGCAGACCCGCGAGATGCACGCGTCCCGGCGATCGCCACTCCACGGACGTGACGTCGACGCCGTTCGTCGGAACAACCTCCACCGAACCGGTTTTGGCATCGACCAGCGCCAGTTCGCCCGCCACCAGGCCACGATCGCTGCAGAAGGCGCGGATCAAAGCAACGGTGCTTCCGTCGGCCGAACCGCGCGGCACACCGATCTGGTCGGGAGGGAGATGCGAAAGGACGACCTCTCCCGAGCCGGCATCGATGATGGAAAGCCTTGCCGCATACCAGCTTCCTTCGGCGTGGTGATCGCTGGTGACCGCCGCGACCTTGTCCTCGCCGCACCAGCTTGCTTCCCAGACGTTCAGCGGGGCGGCAGTCACGGAGACGGGTTCGCCAGCAAGGTCCCATGTCCATATCGAGCGCCAGAGGTCCTCGCCTTCTCCCCAATTGACCTCGGGAAGCCAGGACGGCGCGTCCGTCGAGTGCTTCTGGGCATAGCCGCCATGGATGCCGGCGAGATCTGCCCCGGCGCCCGCGACGATCAGCAGAAGCCGGTCTCCAGCCGGAGACCAGTCGATCAACTCGACGCGGCCAGGGACAGCCGCGCTGACGACCAGTCTGTCGCCTGCCCAAACCTCGATGAGATCAGAGCCGGTCTTATCGCTCGCGGCAGCGGCCGCAAGCCGACGGCCATTGGCCGACAGCCGTATCTGCCGCGTTTCGCGATCATTGAGCCGGACGGGAACGCCGCCTGCGCGGGCTACCCGATAGACACGGTTGGCCACGCCGTCCTCGAAGCCGCCGTCAAAACTCTGACCGATGAAATAGACATCAGGAATGTCGGCATGGCCGCACAGCCCACGCGCTGAAAAGACATGCCCATTCAGCCCGAACAGCCTGCCGTACAGTTCCAGGGTTTCCACAAACTGCGGCGACGACCGAAAATCCGCCTTCATGACGCTCCGCTCGTCCGCATCGACTTTCCACACGCTCTGGACACCCGTGTACAATGGATTGATCCAGAAGCGTGCGCAAGTCCGAATTCCTTGACCACGGCACCGCAGAATGCACACTTCGGCTCCGCCATGCTGCACATCGAGAGGATTCCGTGGGCGTTTCCGAACAGGTCCAGACCATCTTTGCCGACGAAGTGATTTGGGACGCGCATTCCGGCTTCATGCCCGACCCGGCGGCCAATCTCGACAATCTGCAGATATGGCGGGATGCCGGCGTCGACTATCTTTCCATCGATGTCGGCTTCGATCTCCTGCCATGGGAGAAGACCATCGCGACGCTCGCCGCGTTCCGGCACTGGATCCTCGCCCGACCCAACGCGTATGCACTCGTATCGTCGATCTCCGAGATTGCCTCGGCAAAGGCAGCCGGCAAGCTGGCGGTCACCTTCGACATCGAGGGCATGAACGCGCTGAACGGCCGCGTGGAGATGGTCGAGTTCTATCATCGCCTCGGCGTGCGCCAGATTCTCTTCGCCTACAATCGCAACAACCTTGCCGGCGGCGGCTGCCACGACGTGGACACCGGCCTGACGGCGTTCGGCCGGCAGGTCATCGACGAGATGAACCGGCTCGGCATGTTCGTGGACGTGACCCACACCGGTTACCGCACCACCATGGACGTCATGGAATATACCGATCGGCCGGTCATCTTCTCCCACTCCAATCCGAAGGCGCTTTGCGGACACGGCCGCAACATCACCGACGAGCAGATCAGGGCCTGCGCCCGCACCGGCGGCATAGTCGGAGTTGTTAGCCTCAACAGATTCCTCGGCGACAACCGCATCGATTCCGAGCGCATGGCGGATCACGTCGAATATCTGATCGACATCGCCGGTCCGCGCCATGTCGGCATCGGTCTGGACTATGCTTTCCCGGTCGAGATCGACGGCATCGACACTCTCATCGCCGACAATCCGCAATTCTGGCCAAAGGAGGAATATCCCGAAGGCAAGACCAACTATGCCGAGCCACGGCAATTGTGGGAACTCGCCGAGGTGCTGTTGCGGCGCGGACAGACCGAGCGAACCGTGCGCGACGTGATGGGCGGAAATTTCATGCGGCTCGCCAGCGAAATATGGAAATAGGCATGGGGATGCCGGATGGGATTCGGCAAATCCGATCACGCAAACATGCGGTTACTTTCTTCTGGACACGAGTGTCCGGACGTAGCAGGCTGACGGTTCACGCTGCCGCCGCAAGAAGCGAAAACGCCACGGCTGGGATCAAATGACGCATAATCAAAGAGGGTCGAACATGAACAAGCTTTCCACCACGAACCTTTCACGCCGGACCGTGCTCGCGGGCGCCGGGGCGCTCGGACTGGCGTCGCTGATCTATCCGGGTAAACAGGCGCGCGCGGCCGGATCGACCCTCCGGGTCCGCTCCTATGCTGATATCCAGATCCTCGACCCGGCGTTCCGCCTCGCGGCGCCGGAGGGCGACATCACCAACGTCATCTTCGCCGGACTGGTGATCACGACGGCCGGCGACAAATGGGGCTGGAAGCCGATGGCGGTGGAGACGATCGACCAGCTCGACCCGCTGACGATCGCATTCAAGCTGCGTGACAATATCGGTTTCACCGATGGTTTCGGCCAGATGACTGCGGAGGACGTGAAGTTCTCGATCGAACGCATCGCCGATCCGAAGAACGAGTCGCCCTATGCCGGCGACTGGGTGACGTTGAAGGAGGTCGAGGTCAAGGACAAGCTGTCGGGCGTGATCCACCTCAAGGAAGCTTTCGCGCCGCTTTGGACCTCGACACTGCCGACGCCCTCCAGCACCATCCTGTCCAAGCGCGCGGTCACCGAGGCCGGAGGCAAGCTCGGCGTCAAGGCGGTCGCCCAGTCGGGACCATATCTGCTCAAGGAATGGCTGCCCAAGCAGCGCACCGTGCTCGTCCGCAATCCCGACTGGAAGTATGAACAGGGCGCCTATGACGAGATCCACGTCCATCCGATCGAGGACGAGAAGACTGCGGAACTCGGCTATGAGGCGGGCGACCTCGACTATACCTGGACCTCCGTGTCGTCAATCACGCGCCTGAAGCAGACACCGCCGGCGGATACGACCGTCGTCGAAAAACCATCGCTGGCCTTCGTCTGGTTCGGCATGAACAAGGCAGTCGCGCCCTTCGACAACCCGGACGCCCGCCGCGCCGTGCAGTATGCCGTCGACCGCAAGGCCGTCGTGGACGCCGCCTATTTCGGCGCCGCGGCCACGGCGAACGGCATCATCGCGCCGGGCCTGGTCGGGCACCGCGAGAAGAACCTCTACGACTACGATCCCGACAAGGCGCGCGAACTGATTGAGAAGTCGGGTCTCGCCGGCCAGACGGTGGTGCTGGACATTCTGAACAAGACCGAGCGTCTGTCGGCCGCGCAGGTCATCCAGGCCAATCTTGCTGATGTCGGCGTCACCGTCGAGATTAAGCAGAACGACAGCGGCACCTTCTGGACGCTCGGTTCGAAGGAGAACGAATATTCAAAGAAGCTGCAGATGGTGGTGCAACGCTTCTCCATGCAGCCCGATCCAAGCTGGGCGACGGAGTGGTTCACCCGCAGCCAGATCGGCGTCTGGAACTGGGAGAGCTTCGACAGCGAGGAGTTCGACAAGCTGGTCAACGAAGGCAAGGTGGAGCTCGATCCGGCCAAGCGCGACGTTATGTACAAGAAGATGCAGGACCTGATGGAGGAAAGCGGCTGCTACGTCTTCCTCACCCACGAGGTTGCCGGCGTGATGTACCGCAACAGTGTCGTCGCGGCCCTGAAGCCGAATGGCGAGCCGGTCTTCGCGGATTTCAAGCCCGCCTGACGAGATGCGACTGCTAGGCACGGCGTGGGGCCGTTCGGGTTTGTCCTGAGATGCTCCGCTACGCACTGAAACGACTGGGGCTCGGCATCGTCATCGTGAGTGTCGCGATGATGATGCTGTTCGCCATGGTCTACGTCATCCCCGGGGACCCGGCGTCGGTGGCGCTAGGGCCCCGCGCTACGCCGCAGATGATCGAGGCGTTGCGTGCGCGCATGGGCCTCGACCAGCCGATCTGGATGCAATTCCTGAAATTCTACACCTCTGCCATTCGCGGCGATCTCGGCACCGAGGTCCTGTCCGGCCGCCAGGTGCTCGATGTCGTGTTCGAACAGGTCCCCTTCACGCTCGCATTGATCGCCGGGGCTATCTCCTGGTCAGTGCTGCTCGGCATTCCGCTCGGCTGCATCGCCGCCGTCCGGCGCGGCGGTTTCGTCGACCGCGTCGTCGGCATCTTGTCGGTCGCGGTGATAGCCTTGCCCTCCTTCGTTATCGCCATCTATTCGCTGCTGATCTTCGCGGTGGCGCTGCGGTGGTTGCCGGCCATCGGCGCCGGCGAACCGGGCAATCCGAAGAGCCAGCTCATGGCGCTGATCCTGCCTTCGCTCGCCGTCGGCCTGGGCTGGGTCGGCTATATCGCGCGCATGGTGCGCGCCTCGATGCTGGAGACGCTCGAGGCGAGCCATATCCGCACCGCCCGTGCCTTTGGCCTGACCGACCGGCGCATCACCTATTCCTACGCCTTGCGGATCGCGATCCTGCCGACGATAACGCTGCTCGGCGTCGGCATCGGCCACATGCTATCGTCCTCGGTCTTCGCCGAAATCGTCTTCGCCCGGCCCGGCATCGGCAAGCTCGTCTACGAAGCTATCTCCGTCCGCAACTACCCGATCGTCACCGGCGCGGTGCTGGTGACGACCGTCTTCTTCGTCGTCGTCAACGTGCTTGCCGACATCGTCATCGGCGCATTGGATCCCCGTGTCAGAGCAAGTTTTGATTGAGCCGCGCCCGCTGACGCGGTTCGCCGGGCTCGCACGGGTCCTGCGGCGCATCATGCGCGAGCCGCTTGGCGCGCTGGGTCTGTCTCTCGTCGTGTTTGTCGTCCTCATGGCGCTGTGCGCCGACGTGCTCTCCTCCTATCCGCCCACCAAGCTTTCGCCCGCCGATCGCTTCCAGCCGGCAAGCTGGCAGCATCTTCTCGGCACCGACCATCTCGGCCGCGATCTGTTCTCGCGCGTATTGCATGGCGGCCGTATCGCGCTTGCCATCGCCCTCGGCGCAACGGGAGCATCGCTCGTCATCGGCATCGTGCTCGGCCTGATCGCCGGCTACGGACCGCGCTGGCTCGACAATCTGATGCTTCTTGTGTTCGATGCGTTGAAGAGTTTTCCGACCGTCATGCTGGCCCTGACGCTGGTGACTATCACCGGCCCGTCGCTCACGGCTGTCGTCGTCGTGGTTGTTCTCGTGAGCGTGCCAGGCTATGCGCGCATCATCCGCACCCAGACACTAGTCCTGAAATCGGCCGAGCATGTCATGGCCGCACGTTCGATGGGAGCGAGCACGGCCCGCATCCTTGCCGTCCACATCATGCCCAACGTGATAGGTCCCATCCTCATCCTCGCCTCCATGGACATCCCCGTCGTGGTGGCAATCGAAGCGGGTCTGAGTTTCCTCGGACTTGGCGTGCGGCCGCCCATGCCGAGTTGGGGCTCGATCCTGAACGACGGCTTCGCCAACATCCGCGACTCCTACTGGATCGTCGTCGCGGGCGGCCTGCCGATCGTGCTGACGACGCTCGGCTTCACCTTCCTCGGCGAGACGTTGCGGGACGTCTTCGACCCGCGGCTGAGGGGGCGCGGATGACGGTTCTCCACGTCCGCGACCTCAGCGTCGACTTCGCCACCGAGGGCGGCGCCCTCCAGGCCTTGAAGAAGGTCGAACTGACAGTACCAAGGAACCGCATCGTCGGCGTCGTCGGCGAATCCGGCTGCGGCAAATCCACGCTGATCAACGCCATCCTCGGCCTGCTCGCCGACAATGGCAGCGTTACGTCCGGCCGGATACTGTTCGAGGAAGGCCAGGACCTTGCGAATCTCGACCGGGCGACGATGCGCGCCCTGCGCGGGCGCAAGATCGCAACCGTGTTCCAGGATCCGATGGGCGCGCTCAATCCGGTCCTGTCGGTAGGCCGGCAGATGCGCGATATCCAGTACCGGTCCAGCCTCTCGCGCAGGGAAAAGGATGCGCGTTCCGTCGCCATGTTGCGCAAGGTGCGCATACCCGATCCGGAAAAGCGCCTGGCCCAGTTCCCGCATGAATTCTCCGGCGGCATGAAGCAGCGCATCGCCATCGCCATGGCGCTGATGATGGAGCCGTCACTGCTGATCGCCGACGAGCCGACCACGGCGCTCGACGCGACGCTGGAGGTCACCATCATCGAGCTTCTGAAGGAATTGCAGCAGCAGATCGGCTGCTCGGTGCTGTTCATCTCGCACCATCTCGGCGTAATCGCCGAACTCTGCGACGAGATGATCGTCATGTACGCCGGCGAGGTGGTGGAGCGCGGCACGACCCGCGACATTTTTCACAATGCGCGCCATCCTTACACGAGAAAACTTCTCGCCTGCGATCCCGCCCGCCTGTCGCATCGCGCGGCACGCCTGCCGACCATCCCCGGCACGCTGCCCGACCTGCGTCGCCGGCCGACAGGCTGCGTGTTCCAGGCGCGTTGCGAGATCGCCGACGGCGTCTGCTCCACCATGCCGCCGGATACGGTCATTACCGAAGGCCATGTTGCGCGGTGCTGGCACACGAGCCAGGCGCTGACGGTGGAAGCCACGGCATGACGTCGGAACCGCTGCTGACCGTGTCCGACCTGCGCGTGCGATTCCGCATGGGTGGGATCATGGCAGGTCTTTCCCGCCAGCCAACCAGTATCGACGCGGTCGCCGGCGTCAGTTTCTCGCTGGAGCGCGGCCGCACCTTTGCACTGGTCGGTGAGTCAGGTTCCGGCAAGACGACACTGGCGCGCGCCGTGAACGGGCTCCAAGTCGCCGCCGGTGGCTCGATCCGCTTCGAAGGCCGTGAATTGCGGAATCTTTCGAAAGCCGGCTGGAGGCCGCTTCGCCGCCGCATGTCGATGATGTTCCAGGACCCGGTCGGCTCGCTGTCGCCTCGTCTCAGCGTTCGCTCTATCCTGGCCGAACCCTTCGCCATCCACGGTCTGTCGGGCAAGGATGAGAATGCCGAGGTGCTGCGGCTGCTCGCGCTGGTCGGCCTGCCGCGCGACTTCGCCGATCGCTACCCGCACCAGCTTTCAGGCGGCCAGGCCCGACGTGTCGGCGTGGCGCGCGCCGTGGCGCTGGATCCAGTGCTGATCATCGCCGACGAACCGACCGCCGGCCTCGATGTGTCGGTGCAGGGCGAGGTGCTGAACCTGCTCAACGACCTGCGCGACCGCATGGGCCTGTCGCTGCTCATCATCACGCACAACCTGCATGTCGTGCGCCAGATCGCCGATCATATGGCGGTGATGTATCTGGGCCGCTTCGTCGAGGAGGGTGAGACCGAGGCGATCTTTGCCGCGCCGCGCCATCCCTACACGGCGGCCCTGCTGTCGGCCAATCCCGAGCCGGATCCGGACAAGGTGCACAACCGCATCGCGCTGCCAGCCGAAGTTCCGTCCTTGCTTGCCCGGCCATCGGGCTGCGAGTTTCACACGCGATGCCCCCTTGCCCGAGACAAGTGCACGACGAATGCCCCTCCCTCGGTGCGAATGGGCGCCAGCCTGTTCACCTGCCATTTTCCACTAAACCCAGAGACCGGGGCTGCACTCGCCGGCGCCGGTTAGGAGCATACGATGGACGATATTCGCGTGGTCACCGCGTTCCCCCGGAAGGTGCGCGAGATCGAGAACACGTGGATTCCCATGCCGGACGGCGTAAAACTCGCCGCGCGCATCTGGCTGCCGGAAGATGCGGAGGCCGATCCTGTCCCCGCCATCCTGGAATACCTCCCCTATCGCAAGCGCGACGGAACCGTCGAGCGCGATGCGCTCACGCATCCCTACTTCGCCGGCCACGGCTACGCCGGCGTGCGCGTCGACATGCGCGGTACCGGCGACAGCGAGGGCCTGTGCAAAGGCGAATATCTGAAGCAGGAGCAGGACGACTGCCTCGCCGTCATCGAATGGCTGGCGGAACAGAGTTGGTGTTCCGGCACGGTCGGCATGATCGGCATCAGTTGGGGCGGCTTCAACGGGCTGCAGGTCGCGGCCCGCCGTCCGCCTGCCCTGAAGGCGGTGATCTCGCTCTGCTCCACCGACGACCGCTACAAAGACGACGTGCATTATCTCGGCGGCGCGCAGATGTGCGACAATCTGATCTGGGGCACGACTGCCTGGGCAATCGCCATGACACCTCCCGATCCGCTGATCGTTGGCGACCGCTGGCGCGAAATGTGGGAAAGCCGGCTGAACGGCAACGGCATCTGGATGCAGGACTGGTTCGAACACCAGCGCCGCGACGATTTCTATAAACACGGCTCGATCTGCGAGAACTACGCCGACGTGGAGATACCAGTCTACGCGGTGGGCGGCTGGGCCGACGGCTACCCCAATCCGATCTTCCGCCTGCTCGAGAAGCTGCCCGGCATCCGCAAGGGCCTGATCGGCCCATGGGGCCACAAATACCCGCACTTCGCCATGCCCGGACCGCGCATGGGGTTCCTCAAGGAATGCCTGCGCTGGTGGGACCAGTATCTGAAGGGCATCGACACCGGCATTTCCGACGAGCCGATGCTGCGCGCCTGGATGCAGGAACCCATGCCGCCGGCAGCGATCTACGGTCAGCGGCCGGGCCGCTGGGTCGCCGAACCTTCCTGGCCCGGCCCCGGCGTCGGCGAATTGTCGCTCGGCCTCGCGCCCGGCCGCCTGGCGGCCGATGCCCATAGCGATGACGTCCTGCCGTTCTCCTCGCCAGAGACGACAGGCCTGTCGTCCGGCGCGTGGTGCGGCTACGGCGTGCTGCCGACCCTGCCGGTAGACCAGCGTATGGAAGCGGGGAACGCGCTCGTCTTCGAGACCGAGCCGTTGACGGAAGCCGTCGAGATCCTCGGCTTTCCCGAATTCGAGGTGACGCTGGCATCGGACAAGCCGGTGGCGCTGATTTCGGCAACGATGTCGCTGGTGTTGGAGGACGGCGCTGCCGCGCGCGTAAGCTATGGCATCCTCAACCTCACGCACCGGTACGGGGATCTCGACCTCGAGCCGATGACGCCGGGCAAGACGGAAACCATCAGGATGAAGCTACGCTGCTGTGGCCAGCGTTTCGAGAAAGGTCAGCGCATCCGGCTCGCTGTTGCGACGGCACACTGGCCGATCGTTTTCCCCAGCCCCGAGAAGGCGACGCTGTCGATTCATTGCGCCGGCAGCCGGCTGATCCTGCCGGTTCGCAAGCCGCAGGCCGTAGTTGGCACGCTGGCGGACTTTACAGGGCCCGAGAGCGCCAAGCCCCTAGAGCAGAAAGTCATCAAGCCCGGCGAGCCGTTCCGTCGCGAGGTGACGACGAACCAGATCAACGGCGAAACAACCTATAACCTGGTCAATGACGCCGGCGAGGTGCTGCATCCGCATACGGGCATAACTCTTTCCGCCAAGCAGACAGAGGTCTTCACCGTTCATCCCGACGATCCGAATTCGGCGCGTGGCACCGTCACCTGGAACAAAGTCTATTCGCGCGGCGACTGGAAGGCCCGGGTATCCGTGTCCGCCACCGTGCGGGCGCTGCGGGATGTCTGGCGGATGGAAACGCACATCGTGGCCCACGACGGCGATGACATCGTGGTCGACCGCAACGAGGTGAAAGAGTTTCCGCGCGATCTGAACTGAGGCGCAGCGAGGAGGAAGGCTTGAACGAAGCGTCGGCGGTGCAACGCAGCGGGCGCCGCGGGCGTAGTGGGGCATCGTCCGCGACAATTCGCAAAGTCGACTATCACAATTTGCGTAATCCGTTCACACCGCAACGTGTCTTCTCCGACGACCGGGTCACCGCCATTCACGACACCGCGCTCCGGGTGCTTGAAGACCTCGGCATGCGCATCCTCCTGCCGGAGGCCCGCGCGATCTTTGCTGCCGCCGGCGCGCTGATCGACGAGGAGACGCAGATGGTGCGGATCGGCCGCGATCTGGTGGCCGACGCGCTGGCCGCCGCGCCGCGTTCGATCCACTGCCATGCCGGCGTGCCCGACCGTGACGTGACGCTCGAGCTTGGCGTAATGACCTTCGTTGGCGGTGGCGGCGCGCCGAATGTGACCGACTGCGAACGCGGCCGGCGAGCCGGCACGCTTCAGGATTTCTCCGATTTCGTGCGGCTGGTCCACGGCTTCGATGCGCTCCAGATCCAGGGCGCCTATGTCGAGCCGCAGGACGTCGACATACGGTTCCGGCACTACGCCGTTACCCGGGCGCAGCTCACCCTCTCCGACAAGCTGCCCTTCATCTACGCGCGCGGCACGCCACAGGTTGAAGACGTCTTCGAGATGATCCGGCTCGCGCGACGCCTTCCGCAGCAGCGTCCACTGTTACACCGTCATCAACACCAACTCGCCGCGGCAGCTCGACATACCGATGGCGCAAGGCATCATCGACTTCGCCCGAGCTGGGCAGGTCTCGATCATCACGCCCTTCTGCCTTGCCGGCGCGATGGCGCCGATCACGGTCGCGGGTGCATTGACGCTTCAGCATGCGGAGGCCCTGGCCGGCATCACCCTTGCTCAGTTGGCCCGGCGAGGCGCGCCGGTCGTCTATGGAAGTTTTTCCTCCAACGTCGACATGAAATCCGGCGCGCCCGCTTTCGGCACCCCAGAGCATGTCAAGGCGACTCTCGGCGCTGGCCAGCTCGCGCGTCACCTCGGCCTGCCTTGGCGCTCAGGTGGTGGTAGTGCAGCCAATGTCTCGGACGCACAGGCCGCGCATGAAAGCCAGTTCGCACTGTGGGGCTCGGTGCTCGCCGGCGCCACCGTCTGCATTCACGCCGCCGGCTGGCTGGAAGGCGGCCTCAGCGTCTCCTTCGAGAAGCTCGTGACCGATCTGGAAGCACTGCAGACAATCGCTGAACTCTGCCGTGAGACTCCGGGGGACGACAATGCCATAGGCTTCGACGCCATCGCCGAGGTCCAGCCGGGCGGCCATTTCTTCGCTGCCGCGCATACGATGAGCCGCTACCGCGACGCGTTCTACGAACCACTGGTGGCGGACTGGCAGAACTTCGGCAACTGGACGCAGTCCGGTTCGCGCACGGCAACCGAGCGCGCCACCGACATCTGGAAGAGGCGGCTCGCCGAATTTACGCCACCCACCTCGGCCAATGCGGCGGCTGAAGTGCTGGATACTTTCATTGCTCGACGCACCGCGGAAGGCGGCGCCCCTCCGGTGTCCTGAGTCGTTATGTCTGGCCCGGCTATTCTTTTTCGCGCGATGTCACACGTCGCGTGAACTCGACGAAAGCGTCAAACTCGCGCTGGGTCGGATCCTTCCCTGTATGTGTCTTGACGTAGGCCGGCACCAGAGACAGACGATTGCGCATGGGCTCGACGATCTCCAGCGAGTAGTACCCGATCTGCACGAAGTAGAGGACGCGCGCCCTAACGAAAGCTTCCGTTTCCTCATAGCCATGCCGCAGGAACATTTCGCGGATCGCGTCTACACGCTTGTCGTCGGCCTCGTCGACAATCCTGTGCACCTCCGGCGACTGCCTGGCCCAGGCTCGGATCGCGAAATCGAGCCGCGGATCGAAGAGCGTACCGTCGACCCAGTTTTCGAACACGTTGAGGACGGCTTCAGCGATGGTATCAGCCGGCCGCGACGCGCGTTCGACGATGACACGTGTGTTGCGGTTGCGCCAATAGTCCAGAAGCTGGTCGAGCAGGTCCTGCCGGCTCTTGAAATACCAGTAGAAGCTCGACCGCGAGACCCCAAGGCGCTGTCCGAGCGAGAGAATGCGCACCGCTTCCACACCTTCGGACACCATGGCTTCGAGGGCCAAGTTCAGCCAATCCTCGCGCGTCACCTTGACGTTACCTGCGGCGCCGGCACGGCGGTCTTCGTCCTGGTCGGCGCGGCTGGAGAACATCGAGGGCTTTCAACCAAGGAGGGCGATCCGCACGACGCTGCTACAGCCACGCCGAATGTTCAAGCCATTCCCAGAGATATGGGAACGCGGATGGCGGCCGCGGGTTTCCTGGCTGGGCCGTCCAGCTATGCCATCGTTGGCGACGCGACAGAATTCCGGCTGTCATCGTCAAATGGAATATCGCTCTGTTGTGAAACCGGTGGGCCTTTTGGAAGCATCACCTGGAAATTTGGTTCTCTCTTAAAAATCAGGACATAATCATTACGATTAAAATCGAAAAACTCGAACGAAAATCTTGTAACAATCAAAACCTGTCAGGATAACCCCATACGCAGAGATTGCTCGAATGCCGCCGCGAGACCTTGCGCAACGGACTGGTCAAATCCCGCGGCTCGCATGGCTTTGATAGCTGCCGCGGTCGTGCCGCGATAATCAAGGAATGTGTCGACGACGCTGTCTGGTGGATCGTGGCGATGCTCCACCAACCGACCCGCACCGACGATCAGCGTGTTGACTGCGCGATTGGCCACCTCTGGCGACAGTCCAAAGCCGATCGCGTGCTCCATCATTGCCGCGGCCAGCAATGCAGGAAATGCCGGTCCGGAGCCGGTCAGCCCGGTCAGATAATCGATGTCACGCTCGCTTTGCACTTCGTCTTGAATACCGCAGGCGTCGAAGATCGCCCTGACGGTGGTACGATCCTCGTTACCGACGTCATCCGCCGCCACCCACGGCGTATAGGATTTTCCGACTTCTGCGGCTGCATTGGGAAGCGAGCGCACGGCGCGCCTTGTGTCGTGGCGAACGCAGATGGATGCAAGGCGGATGCCCGCCATGACCGAAATGACCAACTTGCCTCGGGCATTCATGGTGATGAACGGCCAGTCTGCCGGCCGCACGGACAGAATGATGACATCCGACCGGTCGGCGAGTTGTTGGCTGTCGGTCGTCCAGAATGAGCCCGGGAACCTCTCGGGTCGCCGGCTGCGATAGGATAAGCAGATATTCTCGGGCGCGGTCAGCCCGCCACGCAGGATCGAATCCACGATCGCCCCGCCCAGCCATCCGCCGCCGCCAACGACTCCGATCTTCAAGACCTCAGGCATGATGACCTCAACCCGTTTCGCAGTGTCATATCGCGAGCGCGACCTTGCGCCCATCATGGATCGCGAATGCAGCCTGCCGCGATGCGGTGCAGTCGCCGATGGATGTATGGCTGATGCCGCGCCGGCCGAGTTCGCTCGAAACCGTGTCCTCGGCCCGATTGGTATTGGCAAAGACCAGCGCATCAGCCACGATCTCCTGCTCGGTTCCGTCGAGGAGCGAGGTGATCTTTGCCGAGTTTCCGTCCCAATGCACCACGACGCTCTCGGTGACGAAGCGGACCCCGAGGCCGGCGAGCGCGCGCCGTAGCGGCGCGTCGACGGCCATGCGCTGAAGCTCCTTGCCAACCAGTGCGTCAGGAGTGACCAGCGTCACGTCATGACCATCCTCCGCCAGCCTCCAGGCAGTGCCGCAGCCTTTCCAGTTGCCGACGTCATCGAGCAGGATGATGCGCTTGCCCGGCCGCGCTTCCCGCGCCATCACGGCCTCGGCCGACAGCACCGGCCCGCCGCCCGGAATGGTGTCCAGTTGCGGCAGCGCTCGCTGGAATGCGCCTTCGGGAGGCAGTGAGCCGGTCGCGATGATGACGTGGTCGGCACCTTCGCGTTCGACGTCGTCGGCTTCCACATATTGCCCGTAGCGCACCTCCACCTGAAGCTGCGCTAGCTGACGCTGATACCAGTCTATCAGGTCGAGGATCTGGGCTCGGCGCGGCTGCAGGCCGGCCAGCCGAAACTGTCCGCCGAGACGGTCGGAGGCCTCGGCGAGCGTGACCCGATGGCCGCGCTCGGCCGCGACCCGCGCCGCCTCCAGCCCGGCAGGTCCTCCGCCAACAACGAATACGCGCTTCGGCCGCTCGGCCGGCGTGAAGCGGTCGCCGCCCCACTCCCATTCACGTCCGGCAGACGGGTTGATGACGCAGCTAATCCAGTAGTCGCGCGAGCGCCGTCCCCAGCACATCTGGTTGCAGGACAGGCAACCTCTTATGTCTTCCGGTCTTCCCTTTGCGGCCTTGTTGGCCAGATGAGGGTCGGCGATCTGACCTCGCACGATGGAAACAAGGTCACTTCGGCCCTCACTGAGAACGCCCTCGGCGTTTTCCGGCGTCCGGATATGGCTTTCCGCGGTGACGAGCGCGTGGCGGACCGTGGACTTGATCACCGAAGCGAGGTCGGCGCCGAGCTTCTCGGGATAGAGAAAGGTCGGCATGATCTTGTAGAAGTCAAAATAGCTACCCGAACCACAGGTGACGTAGTCCATCAGCGTGTCGCGATCATGGAGGTCGATGATCTCGGCCAGTGCTTCGCGTTGCAGCGCGACTTTCACCTCAGGCTCGTCATTGATGGCAAGGCCGATGATAAAGTCGTCGCCGCATTCGCGCCGGATACGGGTCATAACCTCACGGCTCATCCGGGTACGGTTCTCCAGGCTGCCGCCCCAGCGATCGTCGCGCCGGTTCGACCACGGCGTCCAGAACTGGTCGAGCATGGAATGGTAGGCGGCCCAGACCTCGACGCCGTCGAAGCCGGCCTCCTGGCACCGCCGCGCCGCCTGCACGAAGCCGTTAATGGTCTCCTCGATGTCGGCCTCCGTCATCCGATGCGAGCCGTCCGAATCGTGGTAGCTGGGCAGGCCCGACGGCGACCAGCCGGCATGAAACGAGTTGTCCGCATTGGCATGCTGCCCGACATGATAAAGCTGCTGGATGGCCACCGCGCCGTTGCTTTTGATCGCCTCGGTTACCTTGCGAAAACTTGGGACGACGCTGTCGTCGGACGGCCGGAAATTGCCCCGGGTCAGAACGGCGGCCTGATGGACCGGCATCGGCTCGACGACCACCATTCCTGCGCCACCGATGGCGCGCTCCGCATAGTAGGCCACATGACGCTCGGTCGGGACACCCTCGACCGCCATATTGGCCGTATGCGCGCCGAAGACGATACGGTTGCGAAGCGTCTTTCCGCGCAATACGACCGGCGAGAACAATCGCTTGAAATGCCGTTCGGACACGTGCCGTCTCCCTTAAAGGCGCCCTGAAGCCATCACAGCGGCGGCAGGCGCATTCTGGTACTCGCAGCGGAGCCATCCTCGAAATCGCTCACCTCGAACGTGGCGATCCGAAACCGAGGGTTCTTCATCCGCCAAATATGGCGATCGGTTCCCCGAAGACACCTCGGTCGGGGACGATACCAAGTCCGGGACGGTTCGGGACGGAGATAAACCCATCTCGGATCACGACCGGATTCTGGCTGTCAAAATTTCCCGAAATATATTCCTGGGCGATCCACGCGCCTTCAAACCGACGCGGCTCCACCGTCGAGGCGAGATGAACACACGCGGCTGCAATGATGTCGCCACCCCATGCATCATCGCAACTGTGCGGGAGGGAGCGAATTGTGCATATGTCGCGAGCGGTGATCATCTTGCTCAACCCACCCAGGCGCGTGACTTTGAAGCCAAAGCCATCGGCTATTCCCGATGACACCGCACGCAATACAGCGTTCAGGTCTTCTGTGTTCTCATCGAGATAGACTGGACGAGTCATCCTGCCCTTGAGCGAAGCAATCTCCTCCAGCGTGTTGCACGGCTGCTCGAACACGAATGGAATTGATGCGCACATTCGGTCCACGGTAATCGCGTTGGCGACCGTCAGTCCGCGATTTCCGTCGACGACGAGCTTTGCCAAAAAACCCACGGCCTCCCAGACCTTGTGGATCGTTTCGATGTCCTGCTCAATGGATCGTCCACCGATCTTGATCTGCAGGCGAGGATAACCTTCCCTAGCTTTTTCCAAGGCAATCCTGGCCGTTTCTCCGGGTTCGCCGACGATGGTCGAGTAATAGGAGGGCACCTTGTCAGTCAACGCACCGCCCAGGAGAGTGGACACCGGCACGCCGAGTTCCTTGCCAAGTAGATCATGGACCGCGATTTCGATTGCCGCCTTCGCATAACCATGGCCCGACAGCGCTCCATCCATCCGCCGATAGATTTCCCGCACCGATCCTACCTCGGAGCCGATGAGAGCAGGCGCCAATTCCTGCAAGGCCGCTCTCGCGCCAAGAGTGTGGTGAGGCTGGTAGACAGGTCCGATCGGACAGGTTTCACCCCAACCAGATAGGCCGTTGCCGGCGTCGATCTCCACGATCGTCGAGTCGAGATGTTCGACACTCGCGCTTGCCATACGATAGGCCCCACCCCGGACGGGCAGGATTTTGCTGTAGACTCGTATCTCCTTGATGCGCATGCCCAACCCGCGCTCACGCCCGGATATTGTGCTTGCGCTTCATGAAGTCCTTGGCAGTCTCGACGGCGACCGCGGCGTCGCGGCAATAGGCGTCGGCGCCGACCGCCTTGCCGAATTCCTCGTTGAGCGGCGCGCCGCCCACCAGCACGACATAGTCGTCCCGGATGCCCTTTTCCTTCAGCGTGTCGATGACGACCTTCATATAGGGCATGGTCGTCGTCAGCAGGGCGGACATGCCCAGAATGTCGGGCTGATGCTCCTCGATGGCAGCAAGATATTTCTCGACAGCGTTGTTGATGCCGAGGTCGATGACGTCGAAGCCGGCGCCTTCCATCATCATGCCGACGAGGTTCTTGCCGATGTCGTGGATGTCGCCCTTGACCGTGCCGATGACCAGCTTGCCCTGCTTGGGCGCGCCGGTGGCGGCAAGCAGCGGGCGTAGGATCGCCATGCCGGCCTTCATGGCATTGGCCGACAACAGCACCTCGGGAACGAACAGGATGCCGTCGCGAAAATCCTCGCCGACGATGCGCATGCCCTCGACCAGCGCCTCGGTCAGCACCTTGTAGGGCGCCCATCCGCGCTCCAGCAGGATGTTGGTGCCTTCCTCGATCTCTTCCTTCAACCCGTCATACAGATCGTCATGCATCTGCTGAACGAGTTCGTCGTCGGAAAGCTCGGACAGGATGATCTCGTCGTCGGACATCTGGCAGAATCCTTGGGCTTGTATTCCCTGACGTCACTCAGTAGGCCGGCACCCGCTCACGCAAGTGCCGGATCAATACTTGGCGGCGGCTGCCGCCTAGGACTGCTCGAGCCATACCTTCTGAAGGTCCATCTGGAACGTCTGGTGGACGCCGTAGCCCTTCACCTTGGTTGCCGTATGGCTGTAGAGCTTTTGCCAGAACGGCTGGATGATGATGCCTGAATCCTGCAGTATGGTCTCAATGTCCTTCATCACTTCGCGGCGCTTTTCGGGTGCGCTGATGGAGAGCGCTTCCTTCAGTTTGGCGTCGAACTCCGGGTTGGAGTAAGCCGTCTCGTTCCAGGCTTCGCCCGTGCGATAGCCAAGTGCGAGGATCTGGACGCCCAACGGCCGCATATACCAGATGGTCATCGAGTACGGGTATTTCGTCCAGTCGTTCCAGAACGTCGAACCGGGCAGCACCGTCCGTTTCACCTTGATACCGGCGTCACGAAGCTGTGCGGCGATCGCGTCGCCGGTGTTCTTTTGCCAATCGTCCTCGACAGTGATCAGTTCGTGTTCGAAGTCGGCCTGGCCGGCGTCCTCCATGAGCTTTTTGGCGCCAGCGGCATCGCGCGTCTTCTTGGGAAGCGGGAAATACTCCGGGTGGATGGGACTGACGTGGTGGTTTTCCCCCACCGTGCCGCGGCCGCTGTAGCCAAGCTGCAAGACGACTTCATTGTCGACCGCCATCTGGAGTGCGTTGCGCACACGTTGATCGTCGTACGGCTTATGCGTCACGTTTGTGCGCGCCACCAGAGTGGTCGCGGTCGCCACCTCGGATTTGACCAGATCCAGCTTATCCAGGATGTCGATGAAATCTGCGGGCGTCTCGAAGTTGACGTCGATCTCCGCGGATTCGAAGGCATTGACCGTCGCGGAGAAGTCAGTCCCGTAGTCGATGAATTCGACCGAATCGAGCAGCGCCTCGCCGCCCCACCATTTGCCATTCTCGCGCCGCTTGACAACCGCCTTGGATCCGACGTCGTAGGAAACCAGCTCAAAGGCACCTGTCCCAATCGGCTTGGCGATCGGGTCGCTGCCATCTGCATCAAAATTGCGATGTACGATAAGCGCTGGATAGTCGGTAAAGTTCGGGATGATTGAAATGTCCGGCGCGGCAAGCACCAGTTTCACTGTGTGGTCGTCGACCTTCGTAATCGCGCCTTCCCTGGCCTTCCCGGTTGCCTCGTCGATCAATCCGCCAACGCGCGCGGCCATTGAGTTGCCGGTGGCTCCTTTGTCCGCCCACCGGGTCAAATTGAAGATCACATCATCCGCCGTGAACGCGTCGCCATTGTTCCAGCTCACACCTTGGCGGACATGCAGCACGTATTCGGTGGCGTCATCATTGACTTCCCAGCTTTCGAGAAGGATGGGCTCAAAGGTGAATTCACGCGTATAGCTGACCAACGGTTCCAGCCAGGTGCGCGCAATGTTGCCCAATTCCACCCAGTCGTAGGTCCGTGGGTCCTTCTGACCCTTCACCGCCATCGCAACCCGGAGCGTGCCACCCTTGGTGCCTTCCTGTGCAACCGCGGGTGTGGGGGCGGCAAGACCTATCATGCTGTAGGCGAACGTCGTGGATGCACCGAAGGCGCTGGCCATCGCCAGAAATTCGCGGCGATCCATTCGCCCGTGCCGAACCTCCACACTCATCTTCTCGATCGCGGCCGGTACCCTGTCGCCATTGCTTCTGAAAAAACGCATGCGAGTCTCCCCTTGTGTTGTTTAAAGATTCATTGTGAAGCGAAGTCCGTCATAGATGGCTGCGTGGATGTTGCGTCCGGCCACGGCATCGCCAATGCGGAACAAGGTGAACGCTCCGCCGGGCTGCCGCTCGGGAAATGGATTTGCCCCGTGAACCAATGCCTCATAGTCGACCGCGCCCAGGTTCCTGGAAAGCGGCTTCAGCGCATGATAAATCTCGTCGAGAGGAACGGTACCGTGTTCGACGACCACCTGGTCGACACGCCGCTCATCATGCCAGCCTTTGACGAAATCAGACCCCAAAGTCGCGACCAGTTCGTTGCCGTCGCGACGAACAGACTTGACGCGCGTGTTGATCGTGATCCGGGTGCCTTTCTCATGGAATGTCTTCATGTACGGAACATGATTCATCCCACCCATTTCGGGCGCGAAGAAGCGTTCGGGTGATACGAGCTCCAGTTCCGCACCCGATCTTGCGATCACCTCGGCGGCGCTCATGCCCTGGTGCCCGCCATTGTCGTCGTAGAACAGCACGTGCTCGCCCGGCTTCACAGCACCGGACAGGATATCCCAGCTTGACGTTACCAGCTCGTCGCCGGCATCGAGCGGTGGGTTCTGCGGCATTCCGCCGGTGGCAATGATGACGACGTCCGGACCGAGGGCCGTCACATCATCTTGCTCTGCCCAAACATCATACCGGATTTCAACACCCAGCCTTTTGAGTTCCGACACACGCCAGTCGACGATGCCGATCAATTCCTTGCGACGCGGATTGCGAACGGCGAGTTGCACCTGCCCGCCGGCCTGGCCCGTCGCCTCCAGCACGACGACCGAATGGCCCCGCTCCGCAGCGACGCGCGCAGCTTCCAGGCCCGCAGGCCCCGCTCCGATTACGGCGACCTTCTTCACCGGTCCATGCGTCCGCGAAATGACATGCGGCATCATATCTTCGCGACCGGTGGCCGCATTGTGGATACAGAGCGCCTCGCCGCCTTCATAGATGCGATCCAAGCAGTAGGTGGCGCCGACGCAGGGTCGGATAAGATGCTCTTCGCCGCGCATCACCTTGGCGACGATATGCGGATCTGCAATGTGCGGGCGGGTCATGCCGACCATGTCGAGCTTACCGCTCGCGATCGCGTGCCGCGCGGTAGCAACATCCGAGATCCGGGCCGCATGAAAAACCGGGAACTTCGTAGCCTCCCGAATTTCGCCGGCAAAATCGAGATGCGGTGCGGAAGGCATGCCCGTGATCGGAATGACGCCGGTCAGCGCCGCATCCGTATCAATCATGCCGCGGATGATGTTGAGGAAGTCGAACTTGCCCGACGAGGCAAGTCTGCGCGCGATCTCGATCCCCTCCGCCCGCGAAAGACCCTTCTCGACATCTTCGTCGGCGACCATTCGGATGCCGACGATGAAGTCCGGCCCCACCGCCGCACGCACGGCGTCGATGACGCGGAAAGTGAAGCGTAGCCGGTTGTCCAGCGAGCCGTTGAACTCATCATCGCGGCGATTTGTCAACGGAGACCAGAAACCGTCCATCAGATGGCCGTAGGACTCGAATTCTATGCCATCGAGGCCCGCCGCCTGGCAGCGCTGCGCCGCCGACGCGTAGTCGGCCACGATGCGGTCGATGTCCCAGTCTTCCATCGTCTTGGGGAAAGCACGATGCGCGGGTTCGCGCACCGGCGAAGGCGCCAGCACCGGAAGCCAGTCGGCCTTGTTCCATCCCGTTCGGCGTCCAAGATGGGTGATCTGGATCATCACCTTGCAGTCATGCTCGTGGCAGGAATCCGCGAGTTCGCTGAGCCACGGCACGATCTCGTCGCGATAGACATGCAGATTGCCAAAGGCGGCCGGACTGTCGCGCGACACGATCGCCGAGCCTGCGGTCATGGTAAGCGCCATACCGCCCTTGGCTTTTTCGGCATGGTAGAGCCGGTATCGCGCCTTCGGCATGCCGTCTTCCGAATAGGCCGGCTCATGGCTCGTCGACATGACCCGGTTCTTGAGAGTCAGGTGCTTCAACTGGTACGGCCGCAGCAGCGGATCGTTGGCAAGCGGCCCGTTCATCCGTCCGTCCCGCCGAAGCCGTGTCGATGCCTGGTTCGGGCCTTTTTGAGGGGCATGCGTACGGTCGTCACCATGTCAATCGTTTTCAGTTCACCGTGTCGGAAAGGTTTGCTTCCCGCTGCGCGATGAAATCGCGCAGTCCCTCGGCGATGCCCTCGTCGAGCCTGGGCTCCTCATAGTCCTTCAGCATGTTGCGCGCCTTGTCGCGGCCGCGTGTGTCGTGATCCTTGGCGCCCTCCGCGTTCCATTGCTCGAAGGAATTGAAATCCATCAGGCTGGGCATGAAAAATGCGGATTCGAAATGCTTGAGTGTGTGTTCGGTGCCGAGGAAGTGGCCCTGTGGCCCGACCTCGCGGATCGCCGCCATGGCTTCCTTGAAGTCGTCGAACGACAGGCCGCCAGCATATTTGTACCAGCCGACAAGCTGCTCGCAATCGGTCGCGAATTTGGAATAGCCGCAGGTCAGCCCGGCCTCGAGCCAGCCGGCCGAGTGCCAGATGTAGTTGGCCCCTGCGAGGATGGCGGCATGCATCAGCATATTCGACTCATAGCCGGCCTGGGCATCGTTCAGCTTCGAGCCGACATGGAAACCCGATGTTCGCCAGGGCAGCCGGTATTTCCGGGCGAGCGCGCCCATGAGATACATCATCTGCGCCGCTTCGGGCGTTCCGCCCATCGGAGCGCCGGTTTTCATGTCGACCGTGACCATGAACTGTCCGTAGAGTTGCGGCGATCCCGGGCGCAGCAGTTGGGTGAAGGCGACGCCGGCGAGGGCCTCGGCGTTTACCTGCGCCACCGCCCCCACCGCCGAGGCGGCCGTCGAGGCGCCGCAAAGCGCGAAGGGCGCCAGGATCAGCGGTTGATTGTAGCGCGCATAGACCTTCATCGCGTCCAGCATGGTCGCATCCCACACAAGCGGCGAGTTGCAGTTGGTGATGGAGACGAGAACCGGATTGTCCTTCACATAATCGTCGCCGAAGACGATGCCGGCCATGGCCATCGTGTCTTCCGCCCGATCCTTGGAGGTGACGATGCCCATGAAGGGCTTGTCGGAATGTTTAAGCGCCGAATGGATGATGTGCAGGTGGCGCTTTGGAACCGCGATCTCCATCGGTTCGCAGATGATGGAACTGGAGGAATGCAGTGCGGGTGCCATGTAAGCGAGCTTGTGAAAGTTGTTCAGATCCTCGAGCGTGCCGTAGCGGCGGTTGTTGTCGAGGTCGCGGACGTAGGGCGCGCCGTACATCGGGATAAAAATCGAGTTCTTGCCTCCGACCCGCACCGACCGCTCGGGGTTGCGTGCGTTCAGTGTGAACTCGGCGGGAACCTTGGAAACCAGGTCCATAAGCAGGTGACGGTCAAGGCGGACGCGGGTGCCGGTGACATCTGCGCCGGCGGCCTTCCACAATGCGATCGCTTCGTCGTCGCGAAACTCGCAGCCGATTTCCTCAAGTATCTTGAGCGACTCTTCGTGGATCAGTTCGATCGCCTCATCGGGAACGATCTGATAGACGGGGATATTGCGAACCAGCGTCGGAAAAGAGGTGACGGGCGCGCTGCGCAGCGCCTTGCGCCCGATACGTCCGCCACCGCGGCGGTGCGCTGCTGGCAGTTCGGCCTGGATGGTTTCCGTAGCGCTCATGATGCAAACTCCCTTCCGATAAGGAGAGCGCCTCGCGGGCGTTTCTTCAAGCGAATAAGCAACCGGCTTCGATTGAGTTGAACTCAATCGTTAAGAGCCAGGAGCCAGTTCCTGAGAATGCTGGCGGGTGTGCTCAACGGCCGGCGTGCGCTCCATGTAACGAAGTACGAATGTGGCGCTGCGATTTCCGCATCGGTAAGCTGCACGAGGTCGCCGGCCTCTATGAGTGGCGTGACCAGGCTTGCCCAACCCAGCACCGCGCCATGGCCGCTGCGCGCAGCCTGCAAGGCAATCACGTGACTGTTGAAACGCCGCACATTGAGGCGCCGGTCCGGACCGCCGACTTCGCGCATGAAATCGGCCCACGTCGTCCAATCCCAGTCTATTCCTTCAACGGACAGCAACTGGAGCCTTGATAGGTCTTCGATTGTCTTGACCGGATGCTCGCGCGCAAAATCAGGGCTGGCCACTGGAAAAATACGATCGTCATAGAGTTTCGCCGACATCTCGTCCGGCCAGTCTCCATTGCCGTAGCGCAGCCGCAGGTCGATGTCGGGGCGGTCGAGACCGCGCGGCTGATCGGAAATGACATGGTCGACGACAATGTCCTGGTGACTGCTCCAGAACGCGCTCATGCGAGGCATCAGCCAGAGGTGCGCCATCGCCATCGTGCATCCGATCGTCACGCTGGACTGGCCGCCAGCCGATTTTATCTGCAGGAACGTCGATGCGATACGCTCGAACCCCTCGCGCAGCGCCGCTGCCATGGTCTCGCCGGCACGGGTCAATTCAAGCGCGCGGTGACGGCGGAGGAAAAGCGGACTCCCCAGTTCCTCCTCCAATATCCGCACCTGCTTGGAGATTGCGCCTGGCGTGACGTTCAACTCCTCGGCAGCCTTGGTCAGGCTCAGATGCCGTGCTGCGGCCTCGAAGGCGGCAAGCGCAACAAGCGAGGGAAGACTGTAAAATCGACGGACCATGGCTCTTAAGTAAATGCGCTCCACATCTTTCGCGCAACATCCCGGCAACGATTTTGGGCATGCGTTGGGCGGCCGGGGTGCCGAGAACGAAACGCGGCGCCAGCGGACGGGATCCGACTTTCGTGCAGCCACCACTGTCGGAAAGGATTTGCGGCCCTGCACTGTCGATGAGCTTGCATGCTGTATCCAGTTCCATCAGTATCGCTACGAAGGTCGTCAAACGCCACCGTCCTTGCAAAAACGCCCGCCTATACCGGCAATCTCGGTGTCTTCAACCAGGGTAGTATCCCGCAGATCCGGAACAGCAGATCATGTTCTGTATGCCGACCTACTTTGCCTTTATGTCGAGCCTTCTCCCGCGCGACCATTGGAATGAAATCCAGCGACCGCGTCATCGCCTGCAAATTGCCAAGGCATCGGCGATAAAACCCGGGTTATCGGCGCGACTGGCCGCAATCGCACTGACCGCGTCGATGCTAAGCGGCTGCGAGGGCGGCATTCTCGATCCGCAGGGTCCGGTCGGGGACGGCAACAGACAGATTCTGCTCAATTCGCTGGCTGTCATGCTGGTGATCGTTGTGCCGACGATCGTCGCGTCGCTGGGCTTCGCCTGGTGGTTCCGCGCCTCCAATCCCAAGGCCAGGTATGATCCAGGCTTCACCTATTCGGGACGGATCGAGCTGATCGTGTGGGCCATCCCGACACTCACGATCCTCTTCCTGGGCGGGCTTATCTATTACGGTTCGCATGATTTGGACCCGCGCAAACCGCTCGGTCCGCCCGAGCAGACGCTGGAGGTCCAGGCCATCGCGCTCGACTGGAAATGGCTGTTCATCTATCCGGATCAGCAGGTTGCCGGCGTAAACGAACTCGTCATGCCGGCGGGAACGCCGGTACGCTTCCGCCTGACCTCGTCGAGCGTGATGAACGTGTTCTTCGTTCCGCAGCTTGGTACGATGATCTACGCCATGAATGGCATGGAGAGCGAACTCAACCTTCAGGCCGACAATCCGGGCGATCTCTACGGCCAGGCCGCGCACTACAGCGGCGATGGCTTTTCCGACATGAACTTCCGGGTTCGCGTTCTGACCCCGGAAGAATTCGAACAATGGGCGGCGCATCTGCGCGGCGGCAACGGCGTCCTTAATGCCGAGACCTATCGCGAGCTTGCGCGGCAGAGCCACGACATCGCGCCATTCACCTATGCGCATGTCCAACCCGGCTTGTTCGACGCCGTGGTGGCTCAAAAATTGCCGCCCGGACCTGGGCCGGACAGTGGGCGTGGCGGAAAGCCCGAAGTCCATCCCGAACCGATAGACGCCAGCATGTGCGTCACGCCGGTCTCGATTGCAGACAATAGCAGCGGAGGCTGAACCATGCTGGGCAAGCTGGATTGGTCCGCCATCCCTTTCGACGAACCGATCCCCCTCATCGCGGCGCTGATCGTCTTCCTCGCTGTCATGGGCGTGCTCGCATGGATCACCGTGAAGGGGTGGTGGCCCTATCTCTGGCGCGAATGGATCACCTCGGTCGACCACAAGCGCATCGGCGTCATGTACATCGTGCTCGCCATGCTGATGCTGCTGCGCGGTTTCATCGACGCTATCATGATGCGCACCCATCAGGCTGCCACGATCTATGGAGCGGGGTATCTGCCACCGGATCATTATGACCAGATATTCTCGGCGCACGGCACGATCATGATCTTCTTCGCGGCCATGCCGTTCATGATCGGGTTGATGAACTTCGTTGTGCCGCTGCAACTCGGCGTAAGAGACGTGGCCTTCCCCACGCTCAATTCCGTCGGCTTCTGGCTGACAGCCACGGGTGCGCTGCTGGTGAACCTCTCCCTCGTGATCGGCGAGTTCGCGCGAACGGGGTGGCTGCCCTATGCGCCCCTGTCCGGAACGGAATACTCGCCCGGGGTGGGCGTAGACTACTATCTCTGGGCTATCCAGATTTCCGGGGTCGGTACGCTGATGACCGGGGTCAACCTCGTAACGACCATCCTCAAGATGCGGGCGCCCGGGATGGGCTATCTGCGGATGCCGATCTTTTGTTGGACGGCGCTCGCTTCCAACATGCTGATTGTCGCCGCCTTCCCGATCCTGACCGCGACTCTGGCGATGCTCACGCTCGATCGCTATCTCGGCTTCCACTTCTTCACGAACGAAGCCGGTGGCAATCCGATGATGTTCGTGAACCTGATCTGGGCATGGGGCCACCCCGAGGTATACATCCTCGTGCTGCCTGCCTTCGGGCTATTCTCCGAGATATTCTCGACCTTCTCGTCCAAGCCGATATTCGGCTACCGGTCGATGGTCGCGGCGACGCTGTTCATCTGCGTGGTTTCCTTCATGGTCTGGCTCCACCACTTCTTCACGATGGGCGCGGGCGCGGACGTCAATGCCGCCTTCGGCATCGCCACCTCGGTCATCGCGGTCGGCACCGGCGTGAAGATCTACAACTGGCTCTTCACCATGTATGGTGGCAGGCTCCGCTTCGACACGCCGATGCTGTGGGCGCTGGGCTTCATAACGACGTTCACCGTCGGCGGCATGACCGGCGTGCTGCTTGCTGTCCCTGCGGCGGACTTCGTTCTGCACAACTCGATGTTCCTGGTGGCACATTTCCACAACGTCATCATCGGCGGTGTCGTTTTCGGCGCTTTCGCGGGCCTGACCTTCTGGTTCCCCAAGGCATTCGGATTCCGCTTGCATGAAGGCTGGGGCAAGGCTGCGTTCTGGTTCACGCTCGCCGGCTTCATACTCGTCTTCGTGCCGCTTTACATCGCTGGCCTCCAGGGCATGACCCGCCGTCTGCAGCATGTCCCCGTGGATGCCTGGGCGCCCTCGCTCATGGTTGCGGTCGCAGGCATCGGCGTGATGATCATCGGCGCCGCGTGCCAGGTCATGCAGCTTTTCGTATCGATCCGGCGCCGCGACGAGTTGCGCGACGTGACAGGCGATCCCTGGGACGGCCGATCGCTCGAATGGTCGACCCCCTCCCCGCCGCCGGCTTTCAATTTTCCGCATCTGCCGAACGTGGAAGATGAGGAGCCGTACTGGAGCCTCAAGCAGCGGGCGATCGAGGGTCAGTCGCTCGACGAGCCGTCCACCTATGAACCGATCGAGATGCCGAGGAACAGCCCGACCGGGTTCGTGACTGCCTTCTTCGCCACGTTCATCGGCTTCGCGCTCATCTGGCATATCTGGTGGCTGGCAATCCTCTGCGCCGTCGGCGCTTATGCCACCTTCGTGGTCTTTGCCTGGCGCGACGAGGCCGAATACGAGATCCCTGCGGAAGAGGTGGAACGGGTGGACAGAATCCGCCTGGAGGCCCGGAGGGCGTGGTTCGGACGCCGGGAGCAGGTCGTATGAGCGCGGTGGCTGGAACCCTGCCGCGGTCCGCAGCCAGCGGCGGACATGCTGGCGGACACGCGTACGGACATGACGCCACGGGCCACGGCGGAGGTGGCCCGGCGTCGCGATTCGTGACCTCGGCCTACGGATTCTGGATCTTCCTCCTGTCCGACATCATCATGTTCTCGGCCTTCTTCGCGGCCTATGCCGTGCTGTCTGGCGCGGCGGACGGTGGTCCCACTGGACGCGAACTGTTCGATCTTCAGCGGGTCGCGACCCAGACTGCCCTGCTGCTCACTTCCAGTTTTACTTGCGGTCTCGGCAGCCTGGCCAGCCACCGCCGCGACGTGGTCTGGACGCAGATCTGGCTGCTGGTCACCGGTGTGCTCGGCGTGGCTTTCCTGGTGCTCGAAATCCAGGAATTCACCGCCATGATCGGAGAAGGCGCCGGACCCGGGCGCAGCGCTTTCCTCTCCTCGTTCTTTGCGCTGGTTGGCTGCCACGGTCTGCACGTATCGCTTGGACTGCTGTGGCTTGGCACGATGATGGCGCAGTTGTGGTTCAAGGGCTTCAGGCCCGATCTCCTGCGGCGGCTGCACTGCTTCAACCTGTTCTGGCACGCGCTGGACATTGTGTGGATCGCGATATTCAGCCTCGTCTATCTGCTGGGAGCGAGCATATGACAGACCATGATGCCCGCCCCCACATAACATCCGATTTGGACGATGCCGCGCCCGGCGAAGAAGGTATCAATGAAAGAGAGCCGGCCGGCGGCCTGCAAGGTTATTTGATCGGCTATGGGCTGGCGATCATGCTCACCGCAGCGTCATTCGCTGCCGCGCAAAGCGACCTGATCTATGGACCGGCGATCATCTCGGCGCTGGTCGTCCTGGCCATTGCGCAGATGGGCGTGCACCTCGTCTTCTTCCTGCACCTCACCACCGGTCCAGACAACACCAATAACGTGCTGGCGCTCGCCTTTGGCGTCTTCATCGTCGTGCTGGTGGTGCTCGGTTCGATCTGGATCATGACGCATCTCAACCACAACATGATGCCGATGCACGACCTTCATCTGCCGAGGCGCTAGCACCTCAGAATTGACCTAGCCGATGAGGTGCTACCCGGCTCCACCGCTTTGATCCGAACTGAGCGTGGCAAGCAGGACTTCAGCAGACTTCAGATCAGGTCTAGCCCTATTGGGTTCGCCTCGATCAGCCAGAAAGGCGGCGCGATCTATGGCGGTGCGGAGTTCCCACGCTCGAGCGCCCTGCCCCGGCTCATGTCGATTGACCGCCTCAGACAGGCTTCTGGCCTGCTGCCGGTCTCGTGGACACCGAGATAAGGCGTTTGACAGAACTGGAGAGTGGGGATGCGAAAGATCAGGCGCGAGTTCAAGCTTAAGGCGGCGAGGCTTGTGAACAATCGTGGCGTTGCGGTAGCGCAGGCTGCACATAATGAAATGTTTCCAGAAAGGTGTGCTCCGATGAAGGCAATATTGGCTCCCGACGAAATCGACCACCCGCGCCGGCGACTGTTGGGCATCGCTGCGGCGACCTTCGCAGCAGCGCAGCTAGGCTCGATAACCCATGCTGGCGCACAGGGCAGCGGGACGCAGACAGCAACAACTGCTCCCAGTGCGAGCTCACGAACGTCATTTGCCTCGCTGAAGCAGGTCGATGCCGGTCTTCTCAACATCGGATACGCCGAAGAAGGTCCGGCGGATAGGCCGCCGGTGATCCTTCTGCATGGCTGGCCATATGACATCCATAGCTATCTCGATGTCGCGGCAATGCTGGCGGCGGAGGGCTATCGCGTGATCGTGCCCCATCTGCGGGGCTACGGCAGCACACGGTTCCTGTCGGATACGACGCTGAGAAACGGCCAGCAGGCTGCGCTGGCAGCCGACGTGATAGCCTTGATGGATGCCCTGGAAATCCCCCGGGCGATCGTTGCGGGGTACGATTGGGGTGCGCGGACTGCCAACATCGTCGCCGCTCTCTGGCCCGACCGTTGCAAGGCAATGGTGTCCGTGAGCGGCTACCTGATCGGCAGCCGTCAGGCCAACGAATCGCCGCTGCCACCGCAAGCCGAGCTGCAATGGTGGTATCAGTTCTACTTCGCGACGGAACGCGGTCGTGCCGGCTACGCAAAGTTCACGCATGATTTTGCGAGGCTGATCTGGAAACTTGCGTCGCCGCAGTGGAATTTCGACGATGCCACCTTCGCGCGCAGCGCGGCTTCCTTCGACAATCCGGATCACGTCGACATCGTCATCCACAACTACCGTTGGCGGCTCGGTCTGGCTGATGGCGAGCCTCAGTATGACGCGTTCGAGGATCGGCTGGCCAAGGGTCCTGTCATCAGTGTGCCTACCATCACCCTGGAGGGCGACGCGAATGGCGCTCCTCATCCCGACCCCATCGTCTACGCGAAGAAGTTCTCGGGCAAGTATGAACACCGGCTCATCACCGGCGGCATCGGGCATGACCTGCCGCAGGAGGCGCCGCAAGCCTTTGCCCAGGCCGTCATCGATGTCGACCAGTTCTGACCGCGGAGGGGCTAGCATGAGACGCAATGTTGCAGTGGCCACCGTGATCGCCTTGTCGGTCGCTCTCGCGACCACCTGCGTGGTGATCGACAGCGTTCGGGCTCAGGACGCCACGGCGTCTCCGATCTATGGCGTCGCGGTCCCCAATGGATACCGCAGTTGGGAACTCGTGGCGCCGGCATTGGAAGATGATCCTCTTGACGAACTTCGTGCGGTCGTCGGGAATACCCTGGCGACAAAGGCCTATCGGACCGACACCCTGCCGTTTCCGGACGGCACGGTGCTCGTCAAGCTGGCCTGGAAGCGCACTCAATCGCCGGAGTTCGAATCCGCCACCATCCCGGGTTCGGCCACCACCGTCCAGGTCATGGTCAAGGATTCGCAAAAATATGCCGCTACCGGCGGTTGGGGCTTCGGCAGGTTCATAGACGGCAAGCCGGTCGACGAGGCGCAGCACGAGACCTGCTTCGCCTGCCACGAAGCGCGCGTGCAGGACCATGACTACGTCTTTACCCGATATGCCCCGTAACATCGGGCCGATCGGGTAGCCCCCATTGGCGGGCAGGCATTGGACGACGCGATTCAGCGTGGAACTTAATGACAACGTGACGAACCGCCTATGCTGCATCGGCAAGGAGTATTCGCCTTCCGTCTCGATTTCCAGGCTTGTCAGATGCTGGGAAATATGCGGTAAATCGCATGAGAAAAGCTTTTCCCAAATCGCTGCCAATGCCAACCGCAGCGAACCCATTGGAGTGAGGGAAAAGCTTTTCCCAGATGGAGGAGTTTGCAGGACTACGCATAAAAAATTGGCAACAGGGAGGAACCTATGAGTTTGCCAAGGTTGAAAACATCGCTCGTCGGGCTCGCGGCGCTTGTGCTTGCAGGTGCGTTTCCGGCAATGGCCGAGGATCTGCAGATGTGGGAGCGCAGCGGCGGCAACGCCGGCATGGTGGACGCTCTCGTGGCGGCCTGGAACGAAAAGAACCCCGACCGCAAGATCAATCTCACCTACATCCCGCACACCGAGATGGTGCCGAAGATCGCGCAGGCGATCGCCAGCGGCGAGGTGCCCGACCTGATGGGCATGGACCTGATCTACGGCCCGCAGTTCGAGGCCGCCGGGCAACTGGTCGACATCACCGACAAGGTCAAGGACTGGCCCGAACTGAAGACCGCCAGCCCCGGTCATATGGCGGTGTCGACCTATGAGGGCAAGCTCTACGGCGTGCCGCTCTATGCCGACGTCTCGGCGCTGTTCTACAACAAGGACCTGTTCCGCAAGGCCGGCCTCGATCCGGAGAAGCCGCCGACCAGCCTCGCCGAAATCAGGGAGTACGCCGACAAGATCACCGCGCTCGGCGGCGACGTGAAGGGCTATTTCCTTCCCGGTTCCTGCGCCGGCTGCAACATCTTCACCGTCGGCCCCCTGATGTGGGCGAGCGGCGCCACGATCGAGCCGGAGGCCGCCAATGGCGAGCCGCTCAATGGCGACGGCGTCAAGGAAGTGCTGCAATGGGCGCGCGACATGATCAAGGCCGGCAACGTCCATGAGGACGCCCGCGCCGAGACTGGCGAGACGTTCCACCTGCGCTTCGGCTCCGGCAAGCTCGGCATGATGGGCACCGGCAACTTCAACATCACGCTGGCGAAAGAGCAGAACCCGACGATGGATTTCGGCATCGCGCTTCTGCCGGGCGTCAAGAGCGGCGAGGTCTCCTCCTTCGCAGGCGGCGACATCGTGACCATCCCGAAGGGCAGCAAGCGGGTCGACGACGCCGTCGACTTCATGAAGTTCCTGCTGTCGGACGAGACCCAGGTCGAGGTCTACGCCAAGATGCTCAACATGACGACGCGCGGCGACATGACCGACAACAAATACTTCGAAGCCGAGCCCAAGGTGCAGCAGGTGGCCAAGGCGATCGCGGTCGCCAGGACCCCCTACACGCTAAAATTCTTCGAACTGATCAACTCGCCGCAGGGCCCGTGGCTGCAGATGCTGCAGCGCGCCTATTATGAGGACACGGACCTCGACACGATCATCGCCGACGCCAAGGCGCAGATGAAGGCAATCGCGGCGGAATGAGCGTTCTCCCTTGGGCCGCGGTGGCAAGCGCCGCCGCGGCCGCTTTTTGAAAGAATTTCCGGTCGGCAGAGTTCAGGAAAACGGCTGAAGATGCATTCGGTGAATGGCAGATATGTCGGGCTTCTCTATCTCGCGCCGGCGCTCGCCTTCGTCTCGGCCTTCACCGTCTATCCGTTCCTTCAGATGATCTGGATGTCGCTGCACAACTGGTCGCTGATTGCCGCCAAGAAATTTGTCGGCGCCGGCAATTTCGTGAAGGCCTGGCACGATCCGCAACTCTGGACGGCGCTCGGCTTCACCTTCAAGTACACACTCTACATCACCCCGATCCTGATGATCCTCGGCTTCCTCATCGCGCTGCTCACCGCCACCAACACGCCGTTCCGCAAATTCACCCGCGGCGTGGTCTTCGCGCCGGTGGTCATCGGCCTCGGCGCGTCGAGCCTGCTCTGGTACTGGCTGTTCAGCTACGATTTCGGCCTGGTCAACCGCACGCTGCTCGACCTCGGCCTCGTCTCGAAACCCGTACTGTGGTTCGGGGCCGACGCCGACGTGTCCCTGTGGGCGGTCATCGCGTCGATCGTCTGGAAGGTGGTCGGCTTCGGCACGATCCTGTTCGTCGCGGCGATCCAGGCCATACCCGGCGAGATCAACGAAGCGACGATGGTCGACGGCGCGACCTACTGGCAGCGGGTGCGCCGCATCACCTTGCCGCTGACGGCGAGAACCATCCTGCTGGTGACGCTGGTCAGCGCCATCGGCTCGCTGCTCGCCTTCGACCAGTTCTACATCATGACCGCCGGCCAGCCGCGCAACCTGACGACCACGGCGGTTTTCCTGATCTATCTCAATTCCTTTCCCTACCTGAAGCTCGGCTACGGCTCGGCACTGTCGCTGATCCTCGCCGCGATCATCCTGGTTTTCACGGTCTTCCAGATCGTGCTCACGCGCAGGAGCCATGGGTGACCGCGGGATCGGGCATGGGTGTGAGCACCGGCTTTCCCGCGGATGGGCAGGTAGCCGGGAGCGGCTGGCGCGGCGGCGTGGAGCGCCTGTTCGAGGGCCGCGCGAAATATCTGGTCGCCGCCACCTGCGTGCTCACCTGCACCATCATGCTGCTGCCGCTCGTCGCCTCGGTCCTGGCGTCGCTGAAATCGACCGTCGAAGCGGCCGCGGTGCCGCCGACCTATTTTCCGCACGGGCTCAGCCTGGACAGCTACCACCGACTGTGGAATTTCCAGGCCGGCCTGCTCACCTATCTCGGCAACAGCGCAGGTGCGGCGCTGCTGACCATCCTGTTCTGCCTCGGGCTGACGATCCCCGCCGGCTACGCGCTGGGCCGGTTTCCGGTGCCCGGCAAGGAAATCTTCTTCCTCATCCTCCTGCTCGGCCTGATCATCCCCTACCAAGCCTTGCTCACGCCGCTGTTCTTCATGTTCGTCCAGCTCAAGCTGCACAATTCGCTGGTCGGGCTGGCGATCGTCCACACCGCGATCCAGTTGCCGTTCAGCATCTACATCATGCGCAACGCCTTCGAGGCGGTGCCGCGCGAACTGGAAGAGGCGGCGGTGATCGACGGCTGCAATAGCTGGCAGGTGCTGGTGCGGGTGTTTCTGCCGGCGATCGTGCCGGCCATCATAACGGTCTCGCTGTTCGCCTTCATCACCTCCTGGAACGAATTCCTCGCGGCCCTGGTGCTCATGAACAAGGACAGCGCCTTCACCTTGCCGCTGGTGCTTGCGGCGGCGCGCCAGCAGACCAGCATCGGCGGCACAGACTGGGGCATGCTTCAAGCCGGCATCACCATCTCGATCATCCCGTGCATGGCCTTCTACCTGCTGCTGCAGAAATATTACGTCTCCGGTTTCCTCAACGGCGCCGTCAAATAGGAGCGGGATGGATGGACAAGACCGCCCCACCGCCAGCCGCGCCCGATGAAACCAGAGCACCGCTGCGTGCCGCGCCGACGATCCGCGACGTCGCCCGCATCGCCGAAGTCTCGATCGGCACGGCTTCCAAGGCGCTGAACGCCGGCGGGCGGCTCAGCCAGGAGACGCGCGATAAGGTGCTGCGCGTCGCCCGGGAAATCGGATACCGGCCGAACGACCTGGCCCAGAGCCTGCACCGCGCCAAGTCGCGAACCATCGGCATCATCTCCAACGACAGTTTCGGCAGGTTCACCTTTCCGATCGTCGAGGCGCTGGAGGAGCGCCTCGCCGACGAGGGGATCGCGGTCTTCATGTGCAACGCCACCGACGATCCCGCCCGCGAGCGCCAGCATGTCGACCAACTCCTGGGCAAACGGGTCGACGGCCTCGTCGTAACGGCGCGGCGCGCCGACAAGCGTCCGCCGATCGGCCCGTTCGCGCATGGGCTGCCGACCGTCTACGTGTTCAGCCAGGCCGATGATCCGGACGCCCTGTCGCTGCTGCCCGACGACGAGGGCGGCGCGGTGCTGGCGGTCGAGCATCTGGCGAGCCTCGGCCGCAAGCGGATTGCGCACATCACCGGCCCGGAGCATTTCGAGGCCGTGCGCTTGCGCAGGGCCGGCTACTTTTCTGCGCTCGCGGCCGCCGGGCTTCCGCGGACCGACCTATTCTACCTCCCGGGCGTCTGGTCGGAAGCCTGGGGCCGCGAGGCCGTGGCGCGCCTCTTCCAGGGGGGCACGCCAAAGCCCGACGCGCTGTTCTGCGGCAACGACCAGATCGCACGCGGCGCGGCCGACGCCTTGCGCGAGATGGGCCTGGCGGTCCCGGCGGATGTCGCCATCGTCGGCTTCGACAATTGGGAGGTCATGACGCTGGCGACGCGGCCGCCGCTCACCAGCATCGACATGAACCTGAAGGCGCTGGGACGCGAGGCCGGCGACCGGCTGATCGACATGATTTCCGGCAAGCGCATCGGCGGCGTCCAGCGCCGCCCCTGCTCATTGGTGGTGCGGCAGTCGTCCGTTGCCGAAGGCGAAGCGGGAATTTGAAGGGATTTGTGATGGGTCAATTTGCACCGGTGCGCTTCGTCGACGTTCACCTCGAAGGCCGGTTCTGGCGCGAGCGCCTCGACACGGTTCTGGCACGCACCATTCCCAGCCAACATGTGCAGCTCGGCAGGCATGGGATACTGGACTCGCTGACGCTACCCAATCCACCGCCGCCGCTGCGCTATCCGCGCAACCACCACGATTTCACCGTGCAGGTGTTCTGGGATTCCGATGTCGGCAAGTGGATCGAGGCGGCATCCTATGCGCTGTCGCACCGTCGCGACGCCGATATCGAAGCCAAGATCGAGAAGATCACCGACGATCTCGAAAAGGCCCAGGCGCCCGACGGCTACCTCAACTGCTGGTACTTGCAGCGCGAGCCGGAAAACCGATGGACCAACCTGCGCGACAATCACGAGCTGTACAATCTCGGGCACCTGATCGAGGGCGCGATCGCCTACTTCCTGGCGACCGGCCGACGCCGGCTGCTTTCCATCCTGGAGCGCTATGTCGACCACGTGCGCAAGACATTCGGACCGCGTCCCGGCCAGAGGCGTGGCTATTGCGGCCACCAGGAAATCGAGCTGGCGCTGATCCGCCTCTACCGCCTGACCGGTGAAAGGAAGCAGCTCGATCTCGCCGCCTATTTCATCGACGAACGCGGAAGAGAGCCACACTATTTCGACCAGGAAGCGGTGGCGCGCGGCGAGGATCCCGGGGATTTCTGGGCGAAGAGCTACGAATACAACCAGTCGCACAGGCCCGTGCGCGAGCAGGACAAGGTCGTCGGCCACGCGGTGCGCGCCATGTACATGTATTCGGCCATGGCCGATCTCGCGGCGGAACTCAAGGACGATGGCCTGAAACGCGCCTGCGAGGTGCTGTGGACCGATGTCATGGCCTCGAAAATCTACATCACCTCCGGTCTCGGCCCGGCTGAAGCGAACGAAGGCTTCACCGAGGACTACGACCTGCCCAACGACACCGCCTATGCCGAGACCTGCGCGTCGGTGGCCCTGATCTTCTGGGCGCAGCGCATGCTGCATCTCGACCTCGACGGCAAATATGCCGACGTTCTGGAACAGGCTTTGTTCAACAACGCATTGGGCGGTCTCTCCCGCGACGGCGAGCATTATTTCTATTCCAATCCGCTCGACAGCAACGGCCGCCACAGCCGCTGGGCCTGGCACACCTGCCCGTGCTGCACGATGAATGCGTCGCGCCTCGTCGCCTCGGTCGGCGGCTATTTCGTCTCGCACAGCGACGACGCGATCGCCTTCCACCTCTATGGCGGTATCTCGACAGAGGTCACGCTCAAATCCGGCAAGGTCGCCCTTCGCGAGGTCAGTTCCTATCCCTGGTCGGGCGACATCCGCATCGAAGTCGCGCCCGAGACACCGGCCGAATTCGCGCTGAAGCTGCGCATTCCCGGCTGGGCGCGTGGCGCGAGCGCATCGGTCAACGGCCAGACGGTCGCCGTGGAACCGGCGACCGTCAACGGCTATCTCACCATCCTGCGCCGCTGGCAGGCGGGCGATATCGTCGATCTCCAACTGCCGATGCCGCCCGAACGCATCTATGCCCATCCCTCGGTGCCCATGGATGTCGGTCGTGTGGCGCTGAAGCGCGGGCCACTCGTCTATTGTGTCGAGGAAACCGACAATCCAGGCGGGCCGGTGCAACGGCTGAGGTTGCCGCGGCACTCCGAGATCACGGTCGAGCAGCGTCACGACTTGTTCGACGGGATCGTCACCCTCGCGACTGAGGCAGCGCGCGTCGGCGACGACGGCTGGCATGGCACACTCTATCGAACGGATCCGCCGGCCGAGACGCCGGCCAGGCTGACCGCCCTGCCCTACTATCTCTGGAACAACCGCGAGAAGGGCTCGATGATGATCTGGCTTGCCGAGACATGAATATGCAGACCCGCATCACCGGGCACGGGCAAGAGCTGGATCTGCAGCACGTCGAAATGCGCGCAGTCAGCAAGCGCTACGGCGAATTCACCGCGATCACCAATCTGAATCTCGGGATCGGCAAGGGGGAGTTCTGCGCCCTGCTCGGCCCGTCCGGCTGCGGCAAGTCGACGATCCTGCGCATGATCGCCGGCCTGGAGCCGGTGAATGCCGGATCGGTGTTCATCAATGGTGTCAACGTCACGAAGCTGCACCCGGCAAAACGCCGGATCGCCATGGTGTTCCAGTCCTACGCACTCTACCCGCATTTGACCGTGCGGCAGAATATTGCCTTCTCGCTCTCGGTCGCAGGCGCGCCGCGCGAGGTGCAGGCGAAACGCGCCGATGAGATCGCCGCCCTGCTCCAGCTCGGCCATCTGATGGACCGCAAGCCGGCGCAGCTTTCCGGCGGACAGCGCCAGCGCGTCGCCATCGGCCGGGCACTGGTGCGCGAGCCCGAGGTGTTCCTGTTCGACGAGCCGCTCTCCAATCTCGACGCCATGCTGCGCGTGCAGATGCGTATCGAACTGGCGAAGCTGCACAAGACGCTTGGGGCGACGATGATCTACGTCACCCATGACCAGGTCGAGGCGATGACGCTCGCCGACCGCATCGTCGTGCTCGACCGCGGCGTGGTCGCCCAGGTCGGCGCGCCGCTGGAGCTCTATGCGAAACCCGACAACAAGTTCGTGGCGTCGTTCATCGGCTCGCCGACCATGAATTTTTTGGCCGTGACGCCGAGGAGCGTGGCCGGCCGCGACATCACGCTCGCCTTCGACGCCGCCGGCCAGCCGGCATCGGGCAGCTTGACGGTGCGGGCGCGGAGCGTTCCCGGCGGCGCTTCTCCGACGCCTGCCGAAATCGGCATCCGCCCCGAGCACATCGCCATCACCGACCCCGGCAAAGCGGGCGCGCATCTGACCGGTCACGTACAACTCGTGGAACGCCTGGGCAACCTTACGATCGTCTATGTGTCTACCCCAGCGGGGCAACTCGTCGTGGAGGGCGGCGGTGAACTTGCCGTCAGGACGGGCGAGCCAATCGGCCTGATGCTCGATCCCGCGCGAACGCATATGTTCGACAAGAACGGAAGCGTCGTCTGAGCGCCGTCATCCCTTCATGATTTCGGACTTCAGCAGATTGGGGCCTTCGGCGATCTTCCTCGCCAATTCGAAGAACGTCTTTCTCTCCGCCTGCGACAAGGGCGCCAGCCACTCTTCCTGACGCCGGCGCGAAACGTCGATGAGTTCGGTAAGCAGTTCTTCCCCTGACGGCGTCGCGAAAAGGCGTTTCTCGCGTCCGTCCGAGTCGGACGTTTCCTGAATGACATAACCGCGCTCCTCCAGCAGCGAGACTGCCCGGCTGATGGTGTTCTGTGGCCGGGGAAAGAGCAGCCGGATTTCCTTGGCGCGTATTCCCGGAAACATCTTCACCGCATAGAGCGCGGACCAGGCCTGTACAGGCATCCGGAAACGCCGTTCGATGAAACGGTTGGTGACGGCGTTGTTGCCAAGCACGACGTAGCTGATCACCGTCAGCTCCCGCAGGTCGCCTGCAAACATTTTGTCCAACAGCTTCTTGGCGCTCATCGCTGCTCCTCCGTTCATATCGCCGGTCCCAGGATGGTTTGCCTGCGGCTCCCGTCTCGGCCTCGTTGTGGCTTAATATATATCCATATGGATTCAACTTGCCAGATCAATCCAAATGGATCAATGTTCCGCCATACCCTGCTGGAGGTTGGAATGATTGCACTGGGCGTCGACGTCGGAGGAACGTTCACGGACCTCATCCTGGCCGACCTGGCGAAGGGGACGGTCACGATCCACAAGACGCCGTCGACACCGAACAATTCCGCCGAGGGCGTGATCGAAGGCATCAGGGGAATCTGCGAGATCGCAGGCGTCACGCCCGATGAGATCGAGGCGATCTTCCACGGCACCACCGTCGGCACCAACGCGATGCTGGTTCATGACGGCGCCGTCACCGGCATGATCACCAACGAGGGTTTTCGCGACATCCTGCATATCGGACGCCACCAGCGCCCGCAGCACTACTCGATCATGCAGGACCTGCCCTGGCAGAGCCGCCCGCTGATCCGTCGCCGCTTCCGCAGGACCGTCGCCGGCCGCCTCGATGCCAGGGGTGTGGAACTCCTCCCGCTCGACGAAGCAGCCGTCGCCGCCGCGGCGCGCGAACTGGGCGAGGCCGGCGTCGAGGCGATCCTGATCGGCTTCCTGTTCTCCTACGTGAATCCCGCCCACGAAAGATGCGCCGCCGAGATCGTGCGTAGCATCCTGCCGGACGTCTTTGTGACGACCTCGGCGGAGGTCTCGCCGCAGTTCCGCGAATTCGAGCGCTTCACCACGGCCGCCATGTCGGCCTTCATCGGCCCCAAGGTGCGCCGCTACATCGGCAATCTCAGCGATGAGCTGCGGAAACTGGGCGTCACCGGCGAACTTCGCGTCATGACCTCCTCCGGCGGCCTCGCCACACCCGAGATGATCGCAGAGCGGCCGGCCACCACGCTGCTTTCCGGTCTCGTCGCCGGCGTGCGCGGTGGCGCCTGGGTGGGCGAACATGCGGGAACCGATAGGCTCGTCACGCTCGACATCGGCGGCACCAGCGCCGATATCGGCATCATCCGCGACGGGCGCCTCGCGGAGGCGGATGCACGCAGCGCAAAAATCGCGGACTTCCCGGTGATGCTGCCGATGATCGACATCCACACGATCGGCGCGGGTGGCGGCTCGATCGCCTATATCGACCGCGGCAAGGCGTTCCGTGTCGGTCCCCAGAGCGCAGGAGCCGACCCTGGACCGGCGGCTTACGGCCGCGGCGGTTCTCTGCCGACGGTCACAGACGCCAATCTGGTGCTCGGCCGGCTGGTCGCCGACAACTTCCTCGGCGGGCGGATGTCGCTCGACGCGGAGGCGTCGGCGCGTGTCATCGGCGAACTGGCCGGCAGGCTCGGCCGCTCGCCCGAGGAAACCGCGGAAGGCGCGCTGACCGTCCTCAACAGCAACATGGCGAATGCCATCCGCTCGCGCACGGTGCAGAAGGGTATCGATCCGCGCGCCTTCACGCTTGCCGGCTTCGGCGGCGCAGGTCCGCTGCACGCAGCCGAAGTCGCGGCCATGCTCGACATGCGGGACGTGCTGATCCCGCCGCATCCGGGCATAACGTCGGCGGTCGGCCTGCTCACCGCCGACCTCGAATATCACGCGCTGCGAACAGCCTTCGCGGTCAAGGGCGCGCTCGACATCGCCCGGCTCCAGAGCCTCTTCGACGACATGGAAGAGGAACTCGGCGCGATCTTCGAACGCGACAAGGTTCCGGCGGAGCGCGTGCGCATGCTGCGACAGGCCGATCTGCGTTATGTCGGCCAGGGCTACGAGCTCAAGATCGACGTGCCGGACGGCGCCCTGACGGAGGCAGCGCTCGATGCCGTCTGGCGCGCCTTCCACGATCGCCATCGCGAAGAATACGGCCACGCCTTCGAGGCCAGCCCGATCGAGATCGTCACGGTCAAGGTGCGCGGCCTCGGCATGGTCGACAAGCTCGCCGAGCCGCCGGCCTACAAGGTATCCGGCGAGCCAAGGCAGGTCGGCGCCGGGCGTTGCGTCTTCCGCGTCAACGATGTGCTCGAGACATTCGAGACGCCGCATATCGAGCGGACCTCGCTTCCGGTCGGCCGCAGGTTCAGCGGACCGGCGATCCTCCTGCAGACGGACACCACCACCGTCGTCCCGCCGGGCTGGACCTACTGGGCCGATCGCCACGGCAATGTGCGCATGACGCGCGATCACAAGGCTTGAGGGGAAAATCATGCAGACGCGCGTCGATCCTTTCCTTGCAGCGGTCATTCACGGAGCGCTGGAAAATATCGCCATCGAAATGGGCCACAAGCTCATGCGGATGAGCTATTCGAGCATCATCCGTGAGAGCGAGGATTTTGGCGCCGCGCTGACGGACGCCACCGGCCGCCAGCTTTGCGAATGCACGATGAGCACGCCGCTGCAGTCCGGGCCGATCCCCGGCTACATCGCCGGCATCCTGCGTGAGCTTGGCAAGCGCGGGGACAAGGTCAGCCCCGGCGACGTGTTCATGCACAACGATCCCTATGGCGGCGCCTCCCACGGACCGGACGTCGGCTTCGCGGTCCCGATCTTCCACAAGGGTGAGCTCGCGGGTTTCTCGGTCACAACCGCGCACCATCTCGACATCGGCGCGCTGACTCCCGGCAGTTGCGGCATCGTAGATGCCGTCGACACCTATGCCGAGGGCCTGCAATTCAAGGCCGTGCGTGTCTACGAGGCCGGCCGGAAGATCGAGCCCGTCTGGCAGATCCTGCGCAGCAACATCCGCATCGCCGACCTGGTGGTGGGCGACATGGAGGCGCAAGTGGCGGCCGCGCGCATCGGCGCCGAACGCTACGCCGCGCTGCTGGAACAATACGGTCTCGACACCGTCACCGGCGCCTATGAGGACCTACTCGACTACTCGGAAAACCTGATGCGCGACGCCATCGCGCGCATTCCGGACGGCCGCTACAACGCAAGGACCTTCATCGACGGCTATCTCGACAGCCCGGACCCGGCGCTGAAGGAACTGCCGATCGAGGTCACGCTGACGATTGAGGGTTCCGACATCCATGTCGACCTGACCGGCACCGCGCCCCAGACGCCCAACAAGCCCATCAACATGCCGCTGGTCGGCACGGTGGATTGCGCGGTCTGGCTGACGCTCCGCTCGATCCTGCTGGACAGCGACGTCTACGGCGCGATCCCGCAGAACAGCGGCCTCACCCGCCCGATTACCATCTTCGCGCCCGAAGGCTGTCTGGCGAACCCGATCTTCCCCGCCCCTGTCATCGCCCGCTTCTGCCCGGGCAACGCCGTCGCGGATACGGTGATGAAGGCGATTGCCCCGGCTGTCCCGCAGCAGGTCAGCGCCGGCATCGGCAATCTGCGCGTCATGGCCTTCAGCGGCGTCTCGCAGGGCGCGCCATGGGTCCACATGGAGATCATGGAAGGCGCCTATGGAGGCCGGTATGGCAAGGACGGCATGGATGCGGTCGACACGCTCTATGCCAACACCCGCAACAATCCCATCGAGGACATCGAGTCCCATCTGCCGCTGCGCGTCCTCAACTACGAGCTGCGCGAGAACGTGGCGGGCGCGGGCGCGTCGCGCGGCGGCATCGGGTCGATCCGCTCGTTCGAGCTGCTGGAAGACGGCGCGGTTTCCATCGAGGGCGACGGCCAGCGCTTCCGCCCCTGGGGTTTTCTCGGCGGCGCCGACGGCTCCCCGGCCAAGGTGCAACTGTTGCGCGCGGCCGGCGGCACGGAAGACCTGCCGTCGAAGATTCCATACCGGCATCTCGCCAAGGGAGATCGCATCACCGCCTACGGGCCGTGTGGCGGTGGGTACGGCGACCCGATGACCCGCGATCCCGACGCCGTGCTCGACGATGTTCTGGACGGACTGATCGACGCGCAGACGGCGCGGTCCGACTACGGCGTTGCCCTGGACGGCAACACCATCGACCGCGCGGCGACACGCACGCTGCGCGGACAACACTAAAGGGAACCACGGCGTCTCACAGAGGAGAAACAGATGAAACGCATTGCATCGATTACAGGCGTGGCTTCGGCATTGGTGCTGGCCGCGCTGCTGCCGGCGGCGGCACAGGAAGGCGTCGACAAGGCCAAGGCGAACATCGCCGCCTATGCCGGCATTCCTGACTTCGTACCGGCCGGTGAGCCCTTCGACGCCAAGGCCTGCATGGCCGGCAAGAAGATCTTCACGATCCCGGCGTCGAGCGCCATCCCGTTCATCAAGACCATCAGCGACCACAAGTCCAAGATCGCCGGGCAGCTCGGCTTCGAGCACATGGAGTGGGAGAACCAGGGCAATCCCACGCAATGGATCCAGGGCATGGATTATGCCGCCAACAACGGTTTCAATCTGGTCAGTCTGCTGGCAGGGGCTGATCCGCGCTTCTTCGAGCCGCAGGTCATGCAGACCCAGGCCAAGGGCCTCAAGGTCGTCACCTCGCACCTGACCGGACTGGAGCAGGATGCGCCGGCGGGCGTTGATGCCGCTGTCGCCATCGACTACCGCAAGGCCGGCGAACTGATGGCCGACTGGACCATCGCCAAGACCGGCGGCAAGACCAACGCCCTCGTGGTGGTCTCGAATGAGGCGCTGTCGACCGACTCGATCGTCGGCGGCCTCAAGGAAGCCTTCGATACACGCTGCCCGGACTGCAAGTACGAGATCGTCAACGTGCCGATCACCGACTGGGCGACCAAGATCCAGCCGACCGTGGCGGGCGCCCTGCAGGCGAACGCCGATCTCAACTATGTCATCCCGATCTATGACAGCATGTCGAGTTTCGTCACGCCGGCGATCGCCATCGCCGACCGCGGCGACAAGGTGAAGGTTGCGACTTTCAACGGGACGCCCTTCGCGCTCGACCTGATCCGCACCGGCGACGTGGAGATGGATATCGGCGAGAACCTCGACTGGATCGCCCATGCCATGCTCGACGCCGAGATGCGCCTGCTCTGTGGCAAGGAGACGATCCGCGACTCGAAAGTTCCGCTGCGCATCTTCGACGCCGGCAACATCGCCGAAACCGGCGACCCCGCCGATGCCGCCAAGGGTTATGGCGACGCCTATGTCGAGGGCTATCGCAAGCTCTGGCAGATCGCCGAGTGACCACAGGGACTGTTCCCCGGCTGGCGATCAGGGGACTGACCAAGTCCTTTGGCGGGGTCCACGCGCTATCGCGCGCGGACCTTGCCGTCATGCCCGGCGAGATCCATGGTCTGCTGGGCAAGAACGGATCGGGGAAATCCACGCTCATCAAGATCCTCTCCGGCTTCCACAAGCCGGACGAGGGCAGCCTGGAACTCGACGGCAGGCCGGTTCCCCTGCCGATCCCGCTCGGCCGCGGCGAGAAGATCGGCCTCTCCTTCGTCCACCAGAATCTTGGCCTCCTGCCCGAGGCGACGGCTCTGGAAAACCTGATCGCCGGAGAGCACGGCCGCGCCGGGCAATGGTTCATCAACTGGAGCGCCGAGGCCGCTCGCGCGCGACGGCTTTTCGAGCGGCATCATCTCGACCTCGACCCTTGGGCGACTGTCGGCGACCTCTCGCCGGTCAAGCGCGCGCAGCTTGCCATCGTGCGCGCGGCCGACCGTGTCGGGTCGCACAACGAGCACGCGACGCCCGGCCTGCTCGTCCTCGACGAGCCGACGCCCTTCCTGCCGATCGAAGATGTCCGCCAGCTCTTCGCCATGATGCGCCGGCTGAAGCAGACGGGTGTCGGCATCATCTTCGTCTCGCACGACATCGACGAGGTCATGGAGATCACCGACCGCGCGACCGTGCTTCGCGACGGAGAGGTGATCGACAGTTTCGACACGGCCACCACCAGCCGGGCGCGCATCGTCGAAGCGATCGTTGGCCGTTCCCTGACGCAGGAGCGGCTTGTCGATGCCGCACCCGCCGCAACGAAGCCTGCGGTATCCGTCACCGGCCTTGCCGGCCGGGTCGTTAGCGGTCTCGAATTCGACGTCGCCCCCGGGGAGATCCTGGGTCTCACCGGCCTGATCGGCTCCGGCTACGACGAGGTACCCTATCTCCTGGCCGGCGCCCATGCCGCGCGCTCGGGACGGCTGGACATGGGCGGGGCGATCCACGATCTCGCCGCCATGAAGCCGGCGGATTCGATGGCTGCCGGCATCGCTTTCATCCCGGCCGACCGGCAAAAACTCGGTCTCGCCCTCGATCTCAGCCTCACCGAGAACGCCATGCTGCCCATGGCCGCGCGCGGCGACAACCGCTTCCTGCTCGACCATCGGGAGCGCCAAGCCAGGACGGCCGATCTGATGCGCCGCTTCGTGGTCAAGGCGCAGGCGCCGCGGCAGGCCGCATCAGAGCTGTCGGGCGGCAACCAGCAGAAGCTGCTGCTCGCCAAGTGGCTCCAGCTCGATCCGAACCTCGTGCTGCTCGACGAACCGACCCAGGGCATCGACATCGGCGCGCGCCGTGAGATCTACGACCGACTGCTCGAAGCCTGCGCCAGGGGCGCTTCGGTCATCTGCGCGACCTCCGAATTCGAGCAGCTCGAAATGATCGCGCATCGCGCGCTGGTGTTCGAGCGCGGCCGGGTCAAGGCCGAACTGCGGGGCGGCGAAGTCACCAAGTCCGGCATCGAGGCGGCCTGTTACGGGGAAACCAGAATTCATGCTGCCTAGGAACGATCATGGCTAATCCCGGCTACCAGCTCGAACGGTTCGGCCTCCTCATCGTGTGGCTTGCGGTCATCGCCCTGTTCGGCGCGATGCGTCCCGAGAGCTTTCTCACCTGGTCCAACTTCTCCAGCATCTTCGGGTCCGAAGCAGTCCTGGTCATCGTGACGCTCGGACTGATCATTCCTTTGACGGCGGGCGATTTCGATCTCTCGATCGCGCAGACCCTGACCTTCACGTCGATGCTGACCGCAATCCTCAGTGCCCGCATGGGTGTGCCGATCGGACTAATCATTCCGATCGCGCTTGCCGCCGGCGCCGTGGTCGGCCTGATCAACGGCGCGATCACGCTCTACTTCCGTGTCCATTCGCTGATCGTCACGCTCGGCGTCGGCACATTCCTGCACGGCGTCACGCTTTGGATCAGCGACAGCCAGACGATCAGCGGCGTGGCGCGCGTGCTCATGCAGTACGTCATCATCCAGCGGCTCTTCGGCATCCCGCTGAGCTTCTATTACGCCATCGTGCTTGCGGCGCTCGTCTGGTACGTCCTGTCCTACACCGCCTTCGGCCAACAATTGCTGTTCACCGGGCGCGGACGCGAGGTCGGGCGCCTGACGGGAGTGGCGGTCGGCCGCGTGCGCATGATGGCCTTCATGGCGTCCGGCATGATGGGCGCGGTCGCCGGCATCCTCTACACGGGCACGACGGGCTCGGCCAATCCCACCTCGGGCACCACGCTGCTCCTGCCGGCTTTCGCAGCGGCCTTCCTCGGCGCTACCTGCATCAAGCCCGGCCGCTTCAATGCCTGGGGCTCGGTCATCGCCGTTTACTTTCTCGTCACCGGCATCAACGGCCTGTCGGTGCTCGGCTTCCGCACCTTTGTCCACGACCTTTTCTACGGCGGGGCGCTGGTGGTTGCCGTGATGGTTTCGCAGCTCGTCAGCGGGCGCAAGGAAAGGACCCTCTGATGAACTATCCGGCAAACAGGCCGCGTTCGGCCATCTCGATCGATGCGGAACGGCTGTGGTCACGGCACATGGAAATGGCTGATATAGGCGCGATCGACGGAACCGGGTCGTGCCGCCTCGCCATGTCGGCCGAGGACGCGCAGGCCCGCGCGCTGCTCGCCTCCTGGTGCAAGAAGGCCGGCCTCGACGTCCATGTCGACGGCGCCGGCAACATGTTCGCCGTCCGGCCGGGCAGTGATCCCCGACGCCTGCCCGTCGCCTCGGGCAGCCATCTCGACACGCAGCCGCATGGCGGCCGCTTCGACGGCATCTCGGGCGTGCTCGCCGCTCTGGAGGTCATCGAGACACTGAACGATCAGGGGATCGAGACCGCCGCGCCGCTGGCGGTGGTGAACTGGACGAACGAGGAAGGTGTGCGCTACGCACCCGGCCTTCTCGGCTCGGCCTGGTATGCCGGCCTGCTCGACGACGAAGCGCTCGACCGCGTCAAGGCTGCCGACGGCACACCGTTCCGGCAAGAAGCGCGCGAGCGCGGCTGGCTCGGCGACGGCGCCGAAAAATTTCCGCTCGGCGCCTTCCTGGAACTGCACATCGAACAGGGCCCGATCCTCGAACAGGAAGGTCTTCAGGTTGGGATCGTCACGTCCGTGCAGGGGCTGCGCTGGCTCGACGTGGAGGTCAGGGGGACCGACGCGCATGCCGGCACGACGCCGCTCGACCAGCGGCAGGACGCGCTGCTGGCCTCGGCCCGCATGCTGGTGGCCCTGAACGAAATCGGGCGCCGGTACGGCTCCTCGGCGCGGGTAAGCGTCGGCCAGTTGCGGACGGCGACGGACGGCCCGAGCACCATCGTCGGACATGCGTCCTTCGTCGTCGACATCAGGCATCCGGATGCCGATACACTCGAACGGCTGAGCCGGGAATGCGCGGCAGCCTGCGCGGCGACCGGCAAGGCGTCCGGCTGCGAGGTCGACATCTCCGACCGCATCGCCGTCCCTCCGACGGTGTTCCACGACACCTGCATCGAGGCCCTGGAGCGCGGCGCCGAAGAGCAGGGATTTTCCTACCGGCGCATGGCGAGCGGCGCCCTTCACGACGCCGCCAACGTCGCCAAGGTCGCCCCGACGGCGATGATCTTCGTGCCATGCCGCGACGGCGTCAGCCACAATGTGAAGGAATATGCTTCCCCGGAAGACCTTGCCGCGGGGACGAACGTGCTGCTGCATGCGCTTCTGACGCTGGCCCGGTAGATTAACTCGGCCGCGCCTGCCTCAAGCGCGCTGATCCCGAACAGCCCTTCGCGATGGCCAAGCGCCGTCGCGTCGATCGCGCCTGCCATCCCGACAAGAATGAAACAAAACCGGCCTGCCCTGAAATCGGCGTGAAACGCCATCGCCGCAGTCTCTCCCCAACGCACTTTCCGAAACGCTGAAACCGGACGCGGCCATGCCGTCCGCCGACCATGGCGGCCGTCATTTCGCCGGCCGGCCGCGCCTGCCTGTGCTCATTCCCGCCGGCGCCATCGGACGCCGGGAAACCCGATCATCCCGAAAGGACCACGTCAATGTCACTCACCAGCACCTACGCCAGCAACCCGGTCAAGCACCAGTTCGACGCCAACAGCTTCGGCCTCGTCGACCAGCTTTCGCCCACCGTGCTTGCTCTGTCCAACGGCGGCTTCGTCGTCGCCTACAACAATCATGACACCAGCGACGGCTACATCATGGTGGACTTCTACGATTCCGGCTTCAACCGGATCGGCAATTATCAGGACAAGATACCCTCCAACGGCGACACGACGGCGATCGGCCAGCCGACGCTGACCGAAACCTCCGACGGCAACGTCATGCTCGTCTGGGACGAGAACCAATCGGGCGAGGCTGGCATCAACGGTCGGATATTCGACGCCACCGGCGCGATCATCAGCCCGGAGTTCAGCCTCGGGGTCGGAGCGAACTTCGAGGATCCGCAGGTGGCCGCCCTCGACGGCGGACATATCGCCTATACCTACACCTACAACGGCAATGTCTATGTATATCGCACACATCCGGGTGGTTCGGAGACGCAGCAGGTCAACACATTCGCCGCCGCCGGCGTGCAGAACGACAGCGCCATCACGGTGCTCGCCGACGGCGGTTACGTCGTCACCTATACCGACACCAACCCGGCCAACCAGCAGATCCGCGGCGCCGTCTTCAATGCCGACGGTTCGGTGCGCAAGGCCGACTTCGTCATCGCCGCCGGCGGCGACAACACCCAATCAAAACTCGTGGCACTGCCCAACGGCAATTTCGCGGTGGTCTATACAGACAGCGGCTGGAACGAGCCCGGTGCGCTGGGCAACGGCATCACCATGCAGATCTTCGACGCCCAGGGCAACAACGAGGTGCCCGGTATTTATCTGCACGTCAACACCACCAGCAGCGCCGACGAGCGCGAGCCTGCTATCTCGGTGCTGGAAAACGGCATGATCCTGGTGTCCTGGACACGCCCCTCCGCGCCCGGCGACGCCGACATCTATGGACGCGTCTATACCCAGGACGGCGTTGCCGCGACGGCCGAATTCGTCATCACCAGTGGCGGCACCGATCTCGACAGCAAGCCCAGCATCGCCGCCCTGTCCGGAGGCCAATACGTGACCGTCTGGCAGGACGGCTATGACATGGACGGCGAAGGCGGCGACAACAATGGCGACAAGATCTCGGCCGAGATCAACGAGATCGTCCGCCACACCACCGGCGATGCGGCCGACGACGTTTTCGATGGCGACGCGCTGCGCGACATCGTCAACGGCCTCGGCGGAGAGGATACGCTGAGCGGCGCGGGCGGCAACGACACGCTCTTCGGCGGCGATAACGACGACATTCTGAATGGCGGCGCCGGCGACGATGCGCTCGGCGGTGGTAGTGGCGACGACATCATGACCGGCGGCCTGGGCAACGATCTGTATTTCGTCAACGACGCCGGCGACCAGGTCTCCGAGCAGGCGAGCCAGGGCACCGACGAAGTCGGCACCTTCGTCGACTGGACGCTCGGCGCCAATTTCGAAAACCTGACGATGCAGGGCGACGCCGACATCGACGCCACCGGCAACGCGCTGGACAACGTCATCACCGGCAACCTCGGCAACAACGCATTGAGCGGTGGCGGCGGCGATGACGTCCTGATGGGCGGCGGCGGCGCGGATGCGCTGAACGGCGGCGCGAACACGGACACCGCCTCCTACGCCAACGCGATGGCCGCCGTTGTTGTCAGCCTTGCCAATCCGGCGATCAATGGCGGCGATGCCGCCGGCGACAGCTACGTCTCGATCGAAAACCTGACCGGCTCGATGTACGGCGACACGCTCAACGGCGACGACGACGTCAACATCGTCAAGGGGGGCGGCGGCATCGACACCGTCAAGGGTTATGGCGGCGCCGACATGCTCTTCGGCGAGGCAGGCAGCGATACGCTGATCGGCGGCGTCGGGGCCGACATGCTCGACGGCGGCGCGGATACCGACACCGCCTCCTATGCCGGCGCCACGGCCGGCGTCATCGCCAGCCTGGCCAATCCGGCGATCAACAGCGGCGACGCCGCCGGCGACAGTTTTGTCTCGATCGAGAACCTGACCGGTTCCGGTTTCGACGACGCGCTGAACGGCGACAACGCCTATAATTTCATCCAGGGCGGCGGCGGCGCCGACACCATGAAGGGTTATGGCAGCACCGATCAGCTTCACGGCGAAGCCGGCAACGACACGCTGATCGGCGGCGTCGGGGCCGACATACTCGACGGCGGCGCGGATACCGACACCGCCTCCTATGCCGGCGCGACGGCCGGCGTCGTCGCCAGCCTCGCCAACTCCTCGATCAATTCCGGCGACGCCACCTCCGACGCCTATGTTTCGATCGAGAACCTGACGGGTTCGAGCTTTGAGGACGCGCTCAATGGCGACAATCTTGTCAATGTCATCGACGGGGGTGCAGGCTACGACACCATCAAGGGTTATGGCGGCAACGACACGTTGTCGGGAGGCGCGGGCAAGGACAATTTCGTGTTCAACACCGCGCTCGACGACAGCACCAATGTCGACACGATCACCGACTTCAACGTTGCCGCCGACACGATGCAGCTCGACAATGCCTTCTTCACGGCGCTGACGGCGACCGGCGCGCTCGCGGCATCGGCGTTCAAGGATATCGCCAGCGGGCCGAAGGATGCTAGCGACCGGATCATCTACAATTCCGACACCGGCAATCTCTACTACGATGCCGACGGATCGGGCGACGCCTTCGGCAACATCAAGTTCGCCACGCTTGCCAACCAGGCCGAGCTGACGGCCGCGAATTTCGTGGTGATCTGAGGGAACCGGGCCTCCGGGCCCGGCTCCGCACGCCGTGAAACAGTACGCGCCGGCCGTCGCGGCCGGGCCGGCGCCAAAGCCGGGGGCAGTTACCTTAATTCCGCCCGTACCAGCCTTGAAGCGGCTGCGCCCTTCTGCGGAATTAAGGAAACTGTCCCCTGCATGCAGCCGTCGTCGCTGCCACGCCCAGATTTTTCCGGTTGACCGTTAAGCCATTGAGATAATCTTCTTTTTGAGAATCGCCAGGTCGACAGGGCATCGCTGTCACGACGTATCCCTGCGCGGCGGTTCCAGCGCGTAGAGCGCCATCGCATTGGCGTGCGCCAGGATCTCGTCGACCTCGCGGATGTTCTTGCGTTTCGGAACATCCGGATCGAAGCGCGGCAATCTTCCGCCGGGCGGCCGCCCGCGCCTCAGCGGTGAAAAGCGCCGGAACCGGACCGGGCCTGGCTTGCCCTGCGCCGTTGCCGCGTCGCGAGCTTGCTTGTCTCGCGCAAGGCCTGCGTCATTGCGCGCCTTCCAGCGGGCGAAACGCTGCGCCTGTCCCGGAAGATCGTCGAGTGCCTGACCCAGCGCGTCCAGCCTGAGCGCCAGCCTTGCCGCATTGATCGGATCGTCGCGCGACGGCAGCGGAGGCGGCGGCGGCAGGGGGATGCGTGGCGCATCAACGTCGAGCGACCGGATGCGCGGCACGGCATGCGCCGGCACATATTTGCGGCGGATGCGGAAGGGATATTTCAGCGCATCAAGCAGCGGCAGGTTTAGTCCGCGCGGCCGTGCGGCACGCCGTTCGGCGGCTTTCCGCTCGGCTTCGTAGCGGGCAAAATCCTCCTGCGACAGGGCGACGGCAAGGCCGAGGCGGCGCATGGCGGCCACCGTGTCGGAAATTTTCGGCTTCGGCTTTCGCGGACGAAACGGCGGCAGCGTCACCACGATGCCTTGCGCAGCCACGATGATCAGCCGCCGCGCGGCGGATTCGGCAGGGCGCAGCATGAGAAGAATGGCGCGGTAGAGGTGGCGGGGAAGCGTAAGTGCGGGATTAAGTGCCGGGGACAGTTTACTTTTTTCCGCCTGCTCCAGCCTTGAAGCGGCTTCGCCCTTCTGCGGAAAGAAAGTAAACTGTCCCCCAGCGCCTGGCTCTCGAGCGCCCGCCTTGCCGAACCCCATCTCGGCCATGCCGACGAGCATCAAGAGGATGTGCTTCAGCGCCTGCCGATATCGCTCGATTGTTGCACTCGCGTCTCCATACTCCACCGCCGCCTCCTCCGGACAAGGCCAACATTCAGTATGGAACATAAAGGGAACAAATACAAGCGTCCTAAGAAAATAATCCTTGACGATGACGAAGCAGCCACCACGCTGTCAGTGCAACACATTGAAAAGGTTAAATTTTTCGAAGAACAGCAGCGTGCCTCACGGTCCTCCCGGCTTGGGCGAACGGCCGTTCGAAAAGAATGTCATGCTTGTAAAACCAAGCAGAAACAGGGAGTTGCTCGCGACGCGCGTGGATATTCGCGCAACAAGCATGACCAAGGGGCGGACAAGGGCCGGCTCTTCACAGGCACCTTTCCTTCATATCCAACGCGACGTGCCGGGGGACGGGCACCCCTCTTAGGCCCAGCGTCTGGACTGTAATGGCCTCCCTGCCGAGAGAAAATGAACTTTCGCCTGCGGTTCCTCCTTCCGGTTGGCGCCCGTTCTTCGAGCTGTCCTGCCGGACACCTATCGAAGCCGGTCGCAACCCTCGCGCTCCGTCCAGAACAAAACCGCCGCTGACATTAGGGGACGTTCGTGTCCTGCCAACCGCTGACGTCGGATGGGCAGGGCCATCCACCGGCGAAGCGTGCCTGACGCCGGCGTGACGGCGGGATGACCGCCACCCCTCGCCCTGCAGTGGCGGGCAATCCTCATACGCCGGAGCAGTATTCCGGGCCGGCGACACATTCTTAACAGAACGAGCCGGACCCCGGCAAAGCTCCGAAACACGCCGCCACCATAAGGGCGACAAAGGCGGATCGACCCGATTTCCCGGGACACGCCAATTTGGAGGTTTGACAATGGCTTACGACAACCATGAATTCGGGGAAAACAACGAGCCGAATGCCCCCGGCCCCGGCGGCTCGTCCGAAGCGGCGCCGCCGGTCCTTACGCTCGACCAGATCATCGAAAAACTGCACACGAGCTGGACCAATGGCGACGCCGGCCACACCCGCACCTGGAGCGGGCAGACGGTCACCTATTCGATGCCGGACACGGCGCCGTCGAACGACCCGGACCTTCCCGTCCATCAGGAAGCCAACGGCCAGGTCACGATGACCACGGCGATGCAAAACTCCGCGCGGCTCGCTTTCGAGCTCTGGGACGACCTCATCGCCATCAATCTGACCGAAAGCAACAACGATCCGGCGGCGGACATCACCTTCGCCTACTCTTCCACCTCGGGCGGCACGCATGCCTCGCCGATCCTGGACTATGGCGCCAACGGCCAGGATACGATCATCGGCCAGCAGATGTGGTTCGACTCGACCTGGGAAACCCAGGATGACGACGCCGACCTGTTCTTCGGCGGCTACGGCTTCCAGACCTACATGCACGAGATCGGCCACGCCCTCGGCCTGTCGCACCCAGGCCAATACAACGGCAGCGCCACCTACGCGAATGACGCGGAGTTCGCGCAGGACAACCGCCAGTATACGATCATGTCCTATTTCGGCGCCTACAGAGAAAGCCAGCAGGCCTGGACCCAGGACGAGGAATATTCGACGGACTTCTACTCCTCGACGCCGATGCTCTACGACATCGCGGCGATCCAGGCCAAATACGGGGCCGACTATACGACCCGCGCCGGCAACACGACCTACGGCTTCAACAGCAATGCCGGGCGCGAGGTCTACGACTTCAACCTGAACGATCATCCGATCTTCGCCATATGGGACGGCGGCGGCACGGACACGATCGACACGCATTTCTACTACGACACCCAGTACATCAACCTCGGTGAGGGCGCGTACTCCTCGATCCTCGGTCTGACCGGCAACGTCGCCATCGCCTATGGCGCTGTCATCGAACACGCCAAGGGCGGCTCGGGCCAGGACTACATCCAGGGGAACGCCGTGGGCAACAATCTCTACGGCAATGGCGACATCGACCAGCTCTACGGCATGTCCGGCAACGACCGGCTCGATGGCGGCCAGGGCGCGGACCGGATGTTCGGCGGCGCGGGCGACGACAATTATTACGTCGACAACATCAATGACTTCATCGAGGAAACCAGCATCATCAACGGCCACGACAAGGTCTATTCGACCGCCAGCAGCTATACGCTGCCCTACAAGGTCGAAGTGCTGACCTTGCAGGGCGGAGCGGTGAGCGGCACCGGGAACGGCGCCGCGAACGAGATCAACGGCAATCTCGGCGACAACATTCTTGACGGCGGCGCCGGCGCCGACATCCTGCGCGGCGGCCAGGGCGCCGACACCTACTATGTCGACAATTTTAGCGACCAGGTGCTCGAGTCCTCGACGCCCGAGATCGACACCGTTCATTCGACGGTCAGCTACATTCTCGGCAACTATGTCGAGAACCTCGCGCTCGAAGGCGGCGCCGTCTATGGCACGGGCAACACGCTCGACAATGTCATCACCGGCAACGAATTCTACAACGAACTGTTCGGCGACGCCGGAGCCGACACGCTCGAGGGCGCCGGCGGCCTCGACCTGCTGACCGGCGGTATCGGCAAGGACGCCGCATCCTATGAGCATGCCGCCACCGGTGTGATCGCCAGCCTCGCCAACGCTTCGATCAACAGCGGGGATGCCGACGGCGATGCCTATATTTCGATCGAGAGCCTCGTCGGTTCGAGCTTCGATGACGCCCTGAACGGCAGCGACGAAGCAAACGCCATCAATGGCGGCCTGGGAAGCGACATCATCAAGGGTTATGGCGATGATGACGTGCTGGCCGGCGGCGAGGGCAACGACACGCTGATCGGCGGCAGCGGCGCAGACTATCTGAGCGGCGGAACGGGCACCGACACCGCGTCCTATTTCGGCGCGACGGCAGGGGTCGCCGTCAGCCTCGCCAACCCCGCCATCAACAGCGGGGATGCAGCCGGCGACACCTACAATTCGATCGAGAACCTGTCCGGCTCCGGCTTCGACGATACGCTCACCGGCAACAGCGGCGCCAATGTCATCACCGGCGGCGCCGGCAACGACATACTAACCGGCGGCGCGGGCGGCGACATTTTTGTGTTCAGCGCTGCGCTGGATGCGGTCGCCAATGTCGACACGATCGTCGACTTCAGCGCCACGGCCGAGACGATTGACCTCGACAGCGCCTTCTTCAGCGCGCTGTCCGCGATCGGCACGCTTGCCGCCTCGGCGTTCAAGGACATCGCCAACAGCGTGAAGGATGCCAGCGACCGGATCATCTACAACTCCGACACCGGCAATCTCTATTACGATGCCGACGGCTCGGGCGATGCTTTCGGCAACGTCAAGTTCGCCAGCTTCGCCAATCTGACCGATCTGACGGCGGCCGACTTCGTGGTGATCTGACCTCAGGGCAGGAAGCTCCCCTGCCTGCCGGCCGAAGCATCGCCGCAAGTGATGCTTCGGCCGATCCCTGTCGCCCCCGCAGGCAAAAAAACCGGGACCGGCCCCACTCCCCCCGGCACAGGCCAGCCCCGGTAGCGGCAACCGCTACAGCACAAGATCGTCGACGGTGAGCATCGGAGACCCGGCCAGCAAAATCTGGAAGTCGATGGACCTGTCGCCGTTCAGATTGCCAAGAAGATTGGAGCCGTCGAAGCGCAATTCGCCGGCCACCCCATGTCGCCGCATGCGTGAATTCGCGGCATTACTTGCAATCGGAGCGAGCTTGACTGGGCGGACCGCGCCGACATAAGCCTTGATCTGGGCGAGTCGGGGCTGTGCAAAATAAGGCAGACTCATGACCCTTCCATTTCTCTATCAATTGCAGAACACCAGTTTCTCGTCGTTGTCGGCGCAATCGTACCGGGCTGCCGTCATCGACATGGACGAATCCGGCCTCAGCGCGTCGCAGGTCCAGACGCTGCAAGGCCAGGGCAAAACCCTCTTCACCTATCTGAGCATCGGCGAAGCCGAGGACTATCGCGACTACTGGACCGACGGGAATTGGGACCAGAACAAACCGTCGTTCGTGCTCGGCGAAAATCCCGATTGGGCCGGCAATTTCTCGGTGAAATTCTGGGATCCGGCGTGGCAGTCGATCATGTTCGAACGTGTCGATGAAGCGATCGCCCTCGGCTATAACGGCATGTATCTCGACATCGTCGATGCATACGAGGTCGCGCAAGTGCGCGCGGCCTATTCCGGGTCGGATATCCGCCAGGAGATGATCGATTTCGTGATCGCGTTGTCTGAGTACGCCAAGGCGATCGATCCGAATTTCAAAGTGATTCCGCAAAACGCGGTCGGATTGCTCGCGGCAAACGAATCGAACCCGGACGCGCCGAACACCGCATATCTCAATGCCATCGACGGCGTCGGCGTAGAGGACCTTTGGTACAACGATAACAACACTTCGTCCTGGACGAGCGGAGACCTGGAGTTCCTGCAGAACGCGATCAACGCAGGCAAATTCGTGCTTGCAACGTCGTATCCGACGCAGGACGCCAAGCAGGAGGCGTTCGTGACGAACGCGCTCAACGCGGGTTTCGTGCCCTTCGTCGCCGACCGCGACCTCACCGGCGTGATCGATCCGACCAATCTCACGATCGAAGCGCGCATGGCCGGACTCGACATCGATACGCCGTGGGATGTGGCTTTGCTGCCCATCTATGGCACAGCCGCTTCCGAGACGCTTCAGGGCGTAGCAGGCAACGATCAAATCTTTGGCCTTAGCGGCAACGATACGCTCTATGGCAATGGCGGCAGCGACGCGCTCAACGGCGGATCGGGCAACGACACTGCATCCTATGCGAATGCCACTGTCGGCGTGGTCGCCAGCCTGGCCAACGCCGCCATCAACAACGGGGATGCCAACGGCGACACCTATAACTCCGTCGAGAACCTGATCGGTTCGCGCTTCGGCGATGCGCTGAACGGCAGCAACGGCAGCAACGATATTCGCGGCATTAACGGCGATGACGTGATCAAGGGTTATGCCGGCAACGACAAGCTCTTCGGCCAGAACGGCAACGACACGCTGATCGGCGGCGCCGGTGCCGATTATCTGAGCGGGGGAAGCGGATCGGACACGGCGTCGTATTTCGGCGCCACCGCTGGCGTGGTCGCCAGCCTGGCCAACTCCTCAATCAATACCGGCGACGCGGCCGGCGACACTTATAATTCGATCATGAGCCTGGTCGGCTCAGACTTTAGTGACACCCTGAACGGCTCGAATGGCGGCAACCGGATTGACGGCGGCATCGGCTACGACACGATCAAGGGTTATGGTGGCAACGACAGGTTGACGGGAGGAGCGGGCAAGGACGATTTTGTCTTCAACACCGAGCTGGACGACAGCAGCAATGTCGATGCGATCGCCGACTTCAACGTCGCCGCCGACAGGGTACAGCTCGACAACGTGGTCTTCACGGCGCTGACGACCGGCGCACTCGCGGCCTCCGCCTTCAAGGACATCGCCGACGACCCGAAGGATGCGAACGACCGGATCATCTACAATTCCGACACCGGCATTCTCTACTATGATGCCGACGGCTCGGGTGACGCTTTCGGCAACGTCAAGTTCGCCAGCTTCGCCAATCTGGCGGATCTGACGGCGGCCGACTTCGTGGTGATCTGACCTTAGGGCAGGAAGCTCCCCTGCCCCTGGCCGAAGCATCGCCGCAGGCATGCTTCGGCCAAAGCTTGATGCCGGCGCGGCCTATTTCGCGGTTTCCGCGCCGTTCTCCTCGGCCTCGGCGCTGGCGGCCCGGTTCGCCTCGATTCGCTCATGCGCCATCTTGTCAACGGCGGCGCGCAATTCGGGGTGCCTTGCCATGAACTGCGTGAAGTCGCGCCGCTCCAGGAACTGGAATTCGCAGAAGTCGACGGCGATCACGTCGGCGGTGCGCCGGGAGCCGCTGAGCAGCGCCATCTCGCCGAAGAACGAACCGGCCTCGAGGTGGATCGAGCGTCCGCCGACCCGCACCTCGACCGCGCCGGAGGAGATGAAATACATGCCGTCGGCCCGGTCGCCGGTGCGGATCACCCGCTCGCCGGGCGAGGCGGATGCCGGCCTGAACAGCAGCAGCAGTTCCTCCTGGTCGTCGGGCGGCACCAGCGACAGCAGCGGGAAGGTCGTCAGCAGTTCCTGGATCTTCACATGCCGCGCCTCGTCGCGCGCCTCCTGCATGGCCCGGATCCGGCCAAGTTCCTTGACCAGCACGTCGTGATTGGCCCGTCCATAGCTTGCGGTCACGCTGGGCCAGCGGACCCGCACCCATTTCTGCAATTCGCCGGTGGCATAGAAGACAAGCGGATTGAGCGTGATCGATAGCAGGGCGCCCGCAAGGATCAGGTCCCGCCCCTCGGTCGGCATCAGGCCGAGGCCGAGGCCGAGCGCAGCGAGGATGAACGAGAATTCGCCGATCTGCGCCAGGCTGCCGGCCACCATCAGGCCCATGCTGACCGGGTAACGCAGCAGGATGACGATCAGGAACCCGATCACCGACTTGCCGATCATGATCAGCGCCAGCACGCCGAGCACGTCGAGCGGGTCCTCGACGATGACCGACGGATCGAACAGCATGCCGACGGACACGAAGAACAGCACAGAGAAGGCGTCCTGCAACGGCAGGGATTCCGCAGCCGCCTTATGGCTGAGATGCGATTCGCCGAGCACGAGGCCAGCAAAAAATGCGCCAAGCGCAAAGGACACGCCGAACACCTGCGCCGAGCCGTAGGCGATGCCGACGGCCAGCGCCAGCACCGAGAGCGTGAAGAGTTCACGCGAACCCGTGCGCGCCACCTTGGTCAGCACCCAGGGCACGACCTTCGGACCGAGGAAGATTGCCAATGCCGCGAACACCGCGACCTTGGCCAGCGTGATCGCCAGCGTCAGCGCCAGCGACGACCCGCCGGCCTCCGCCCCATGGACCGCGCCTGTGTCGGCACCCAGCATCTCCGCCAGCGCCGGCAGCAGGACCAGCGCCAGCACCATGGCAAGATCCTCGACGATCAGCCAGCCGACCGCCACGCGCCCGCTTGGCGTGTTGAGGAGATTACGCTCCTCCAGCGCCTTGAGCAGCACCACGGTGCTCGCCACCGACAGGCTGAGGCCCAACACAATGCCGGCGCCGAGGCTCCAGCCCCAGATCGAGGCGAGGCCGACACCGAGCAATGTGGCAAGCACGATCTGACCGATCGCGCCCGGAATGGCGACGCCGCGGACCGCGAGAAGGTCCTGGGCGGAAAAATGCAGGCCGACGCCGAACATCAACAGGATGACGCCCATTTCGGCGAGTTGCTGGGCAAGCGCCCCGTCGGCGACGAGCCCCGGCGTGAACGGACCGATCATGACGCCGGCGACGAGATAGCCGACCAGCGGCGGCAGCCTCAGGCGGTCGGCGCCATAGCCGAAGATCGAGGCGAGCACGAAGCACACGGCTATCGTGGAGATCAGCGTGACGTCTTGATGCAAACCGTGTCCCTCGTCTTGCGGCTCTGTACCGTTTCTCCGTCGGCTTCACCCGTCAAATGCCGGGAAAGCCCCCGGTTCGCAAGCCCGCTATCGCCGCAGAAGGCCGCCAGGCCAAGATTTGTCGGCTCAAGCCCGACGCATCGCCCTTGCGGCGGCATCAAGGCGACGGCTTGACTTTCCCGCGCACACGCCCGACTTCCTGTAGCGCAAGGGAGACCACCGCGATGCCAGAGCCCCGACGATCGACGATCGACGCGGGAGAAGTCGAACGCTTCTCCGCGCTTTCCGCCGAATGGTGGAACCCGAACGGCAAATTCCGGCCGCTGCACAAGTTCAATCCGGTGCGTCTTTCCTATATCCGCGACCAGGTGGCGGCGCGATTCGGCCGCGACATCCACGCAGCGCGGCCATTCGAGGGCCTGCGCTTCCTCGACATCGGCTGCGGCGGCGGCCTCTTGTGCGAGCCGATGGCGCGGCTGGGCGCCGAGATGGTGGGCGCCGACGCTTCGGCCACCAACATCGAGGTGGCGAAGCTGCATGCGGCCGAATCAGGGGTGACAATCGACTATCGCGCCGTGCCCGCCGAGGATCTCGCCGATGCAGGCGAAAAATTTGACGTGATTCTTAACATGGAGGTGGTCGAGCATGTTTCGGATGTCGGCCTTTACCTCTCGCGCTGCGCCGAAATGGTGAGGCCGGGCGGCATCATGTTTGTCGCCACCATCAACCGGACGCTGAAGGCGCTGGGCCTGGCGATCATCGGCGCCGAATACGTGCTGCGCTGGCTGCCGCGCGGCACCCACCAGTACGGCCGGCTGGTGCGCCCCGACGAGCTAGAAAAGGCGCTCTCCGAGGCGGGCATGACGATCGTCGACCGCACGGGCGTCATCTACCACCCGCTCGCCGACCGCTGGCAGCGGTCGAAGGACATGGACGTCAACTACATGGTGATGGCGGAAAAGCCATCGGTGGCCTGACCGCGGGATTGTCTGCTCCTACATCGCCTCGATGACCACCCGCCGGTTGAGGGCCCGCCCTTCGGGCGTGCCGTTGTCGGCGACCGGATGGTCCTCGCCATCGCCGCCCGGCCTGAGCAGCGAAGCGTCGAACAGTTTTTCCCTGACGAAAAAGTCTGCGACCGCCTGGGCGCGCTGGCGGGAGAGACGCTTGTTGTAGCCGCCGCCGCCGACATTGTCGGTGTGGCCGGTGATGTAGATCTTGTGGTCGGGCTGGAGCCTTTGCTTGATGTAGGCGGCCGCCTCCCGCAGCCTCTGCTCCGCGCCCGGCTTGAGCCGGAAACTGTCGAAGCCGAACAGTTCTTCGTTCGGAACCCGGAAGCCGATCGTGGCGGTGGCCGTGCTGGGGCCGATCCGATCCGGCGATCCCTCGACGCGAAGATGTTTCGGCGCCTTGGCGGAGATGCCGTTGGCCAAAGCTATGCGGGCCTGTTCGGAATGGTAGCCGGGATGCTCGTCGAGCCGCCTCACCAGCGGCACGATCTGTTCATAGGAGATTCGGAGGCCCGAACCCGGATCGCTGTCCAGCTTGAATTGTTTCGCGAGCCCGATCGCCATCTTGACGACGCCCCAGCCGGCGGGAATCGTCGGGTTCGAATTGCTCAGCAGGAGATATACAGCCTGCGCCAGATAGGCGGCCGACTCGTTGGCCTTGGCCGTCATCTGCACATATTCCATGTCCTTGATGGCATGGGTGCATTCGTGGATCAGGATCGATCTGTTGAAGAGGTCCGGCGGCGAATCGGCCTTCTGCGTCGTGAGCGTATCCGTATCGGAGTCGTAGGATGCGAGCCCCTCATCGTCCCCGGTCTCGACCAGGATCTGGTCGTCGCGGATGAGTTCGAAAATCTTGCGGTAGGCCTCGCCGCGGATGTGAAGCCCGTCGACGGAGAAATCCATCTTGTTGAGGACCGAATCCCCGACCGCTGTCAGCACGTCCATCTGACCGAGTGGCATAGTCGTTCTTTCCTTGCTACGGCTCTTGCCCGCCCGGCAGTGGACGCTGGGATTCGAGCACCGATTTTATGCTGATTACCACACAAAATATGTGGAAGGTCGCAAATTACACCCTTGGCGAGGGAAGGAACATTGCCCGAGATAGGTCCAGTTGCAATATATGACTTGGGCCAGTTACGATAGGCTGCAATTCAGAACTATGTCTTCCGGATGAGCCTTAAGAAATACTATTTTTGTTAAAAGTATCGGTCACATCAATACAAGTGCATGCAGATAAAGCCAATCGTCAATTCCAGGTGCGAAAGCGCCTTTGCCGGCGGTGGGCAGGCGCCGGGTCTCCGAGACGGTTACAAAAGGCCTTCGCGGGCGCAACACAAAGCGTCGCGTCGTCTTCGACGGGCACATAAGCCACGGCGAGCGAACGAGCGACGCAGGTCCCGTCTCGCGGCAGGTTGCAAATGTTCAAGACGGGCGTGACCGATGACGGCATGATGGCGCTCGACATGACGCAAACCGCGCTCGGGACAGGATCATGACAGCCGACGACTTCCGCCGCATCGCGCTCGCCCTGCCCGAAGCCGAGGAGAAATCACATTTCAGCAAGCCGGATTTTCGCGTGCGCAATCGCATCTTCGCCAGCCTGCCGCCCGGCGGCCAAGCAGTGCTGAAGCTGACGCCGGAGGAGCAGGCGATGCTGACTGAGGCGGAGCCGGACATCTTCCGCCCGATCAAGGGTGGCTGGGGCCGGCAGGGCTGGACGGAAGTGACTTTGTCGGCTGCGGACGAGACCACGCTGCACAGCGCCTGCCTGATGGCCTGGCGCAACGCGGCGCCACCGGCAATCAGGAAGCGTGAGGCGTTGACGCGGGCTTGAAATCGGAAGGAGCGGTGCTGGCAGCCAAGTCCTAATTCCGATCGTCGGGAAAAACCGGGATCGGCATGAACTCGACGCCATCGTCGAGCAGGCCCTTGGCCTCCTCGGGCGTCGCCTCGCCATAGATGCCGCGCGCCTCGGTCTCGCCGAAATGGATCTTTCGTGCTTCGTCGGCGAACTTGTCGCCGACATAGTCGGCGTTCTCGCGCATCTTTTCCGACAGCGCCTTCAACTGCGCCATCGCCTGCTTCTGCGCCTCGCCCATGGCCAGCGCGATCTTTTCCTTTTTGCGGCCCGTTGAGACGGACGGCGCCATCAGCGCCTTCTCGACCTTCTTCGAGCCGCATGCAGGGCATTCAACGAAACCGCGCTTCTTCTGGGTGTCGAAGTCGTCATTGTTGCGGAACCACGCTTCGAATTCGTGCTCGTGGTCGCAATGCAGGGAAAAACGGATCAAGATGCGGCTCCCCGCAGCGCGGGCTCCGGCCGCGCCACATGGTTGACGGCAAACTCGCGCGCGTTCTTCAGATTGGGGATTTTTTTGCGCGCCTGCGCCGAAAGCGCCGTGTCGATCTCGGCAATCACGATGCCGGGCTCGTCATGGTCGGCCTCCGCGATCACCTTGCCCCACGGATCGACGATCAGCGAATGGCCATAAGTCTCGCGGCCGTCCTCATGCTTGCCGCCTTGAGCGGCGGCGATGACGAAGGCGCCGTTCTCGATGGCGCGGGCACGCAGCAGGATATGCCAGTGCGCCTCGCCGGTCTGGCGCGTGAAGGCGGCCGGAACGGTCAGCACATCGGCGCCGGCAAGCGCTTCGGCCCGGAAAAGCTGCGGGAAACGCAGATCGTAGCAGATTGCAAAACCCAGCCGGGCGATGGCGAGGTCGGCCACCGTCGCCCCCGCGCCGGCCTCATAGGCCGCGGATTCGCGCCAACTCTCGCCATTGTCGAGATCAACGTCGAACATGTGGATCTTGTCATAGGAGGCGAGCAGCGACCCGTCGGGGCCGAACAGCAGCGCGCGGTTGGCGAGTTTTCCGTCGGTGCGCAGGATCGCCGTCGAGCCGATATGCAGATAGATGCCGAGTTCGGAGGCCAGCCGCGCAGCCGTCGCGACCACCACGTCCTTCTCCTCGGTAGTGAAGGCGCTTGCCCGTGCGTCCTTGTCGCGCACCAGCGCGCCGGTCATTTCGGGCGTCTGCACATAGGTAGCGCCCTGCGCGGCGGCTTCGCGCACCATCGCTTCCATGTCGGCGGCGTTGCGGCGGGGCTCGGTGCCCGACCGCATCTGGATCGCGGCGGCCTTGAAGATGCTCATCAAAAATCTCCTCAGTTCAATGTGCCGGTCGCAAGCAGACCATCGAGCCGGCCCTGCGCGTCCAGCGCATAGAGATCGTCGCAGCCGCCGACATGCACGTCGCCGACGAAGATCTGCGGAAAGGTGGAACGGCCATGGGCCCGCGAAATCATCTCGGAGCGCAGTTCCGGCGCAAAGCTGGCGTCGTGTTCCGTATAGGCGACACCCTTGCGCTCCAGCAGGCTCTTCGCCGCGGCGCAGTATCCGCACATCATGCGTGTATAGATGGTGACGTCGGCCATGCCGTCATGCCTCTGTGATCAAGTTTATATAGTCGCTCACTCTTCCGGCAGGAAGTCCCCCGGCAGAACCCGCGCGAAGGTGAGCACGTCGACCGCCGAGGCGCCGCCCTTGAGCAGCGCCTGCGTCACCGCCGACACCGTTGCTCCCGTCGTATAGACATCGTCGATCAACAACACGCGCCTGCCGCGCAGCCTGGCCTTCGCCGCAGCCGGCACGGCGAAGGCGGCGCGCACATTCTCCTCACGCTCCTTGTGCCCAAGCCCGACCTGTTGGCTTGTCATCTTGACGCGGCGCACGGCAACCGGATCGAACGGCACGCCGGTCATGCGGCTGACGGTGCGCGCCAGTTCCGCCGACTGGTTGAAGCGCCTGCGGAAAAAGCGCCAGCGGTGCAGCGGCACCGGGACGATCAGGTCGGCGTCGGGAAACAGTTCGAAGCCGGCCCGCACCATCCATTCAGCCATCCATGGCGCGAGGTCTGTGCGGTCGTTGTATTTCAGCCGCTGGACCATCTGCCGCGCCACGCCGGTGTAAGCAACGGCCGCGCGCGCCCGCGCAAATGGCGGCGGGTTGGCAATGGCCTCCGCCGAAAGGAAATTCTCGCCCATGTCGTGGGTGAACGGCGTGCCCATCACCGGGCACCAAGGACGGTCGAGCAGACGCAGCTTCGGCCAGCAGACGCCGCACAGCGAGCCCGGCTGGCTGACCTGCCGCCCGCAGCCGGCGCAGACGGGCGGAAACAGTATGCGCGCCGGCATCTTCAGCGCCGTCGCCGCGAATTCCTTGATATCAGCGCCCCAATCCGCCATGTGAAGGGTTCCCCGAGCGGGAAAATAGCAGAACCGCGCGAAGCCGTCGCGTGTGGTGCAATCGAGACCATGCAGCCGATTTTCGACACACACCTGTCTTTGCAGCACAAGCGCCGTGCGCTGGCCCACCCGGTTGCCGGCGCCGATTTCCTGATGCGGCGCATTGCCGAAGACCTTGCCGACCGTCTTGCCACGGTCGAGCGCCGTTTCCCCCACGCGGCCGCGATGTTATGCGTCACCCCGGATGCCCGCGAAGTCATTACCACGAGCGGCAAGGCCGATACGATCACCAGGATCGAGGCCGACAGCGCCTTCCTCGATGGCGGCGACGGTAGACTGGCGCCGGCCGAGACGGTTCCGCTCGAGCCCGAAAGCCTCGACCTCGCCGTCTCGCTGCTGTCGCTGCAGGAGGCCAACGATATACCGGGCCTGCTGATCCAGATCCGCCGCGCCTTGCGGCCTGATGGGCTGTTCCTCGGCGCTATGGCCGGCGGCGGCACGCTCGCCGAACTGCGCGAAAGCCTGCTTGCTGCCGAAAGCGAGATTCATGGGGGCGCCAGCCCGCGCGTATATCCTTTCGCCGATGTCCGCGATGTCGGCGCGCTGCTGCAGCGGGCCGGCTTTGCGCTGCCGGTGGCTGACGTCGAGACCGTCACCGTGCGCTATGCCGACATGTTCGCCCTGATGCGCGATCTCCGGGCGATGGGCGCCACCAACACGCTCGCCGCCCGCTCCCGTCGTCCGGCGACACGCGCTTTGTTCCTGCGCGCCGCGCAGATCTATGCCGAACGATTCTCCGATCCGGACGGCAGGATCAGGGCAACCTTCTCGATCGTCTGGATGTCGGGCTGGGCGCCTTCGCCGACGCAGCAGAAGCCGCTGAAGCCGGGCTCGGCAAAGGTCTCGCTGGCCGAGGCGCTGCGCGGCGGCTGACGACCCGTCTCGAAAATCTGCGTGGAAATCCGGCGACACTCAGTGAAAGTTCAATCCCTTGCTGATCTCACCTTCGTTGCTGCCCCAGAGGAACTCAAGCTGATCGGCGAGGCTACCAACGCCGGCGACGATGGCGAGAGAGATGAGTGCGATGATCAGGCCGTATTCGATGGCGGTGGCGCCATCTTCATCCTTCAGAAATCGACGGATCATCTTGTTCATCGGCCCTGCCCTCTGCCTTTTACCCTAGAGGCAAGAGATTAAGGAAGGTTAACGCCGCAGCATTAATGCCCGATGAAATGCCGCCGCAAATTTGCGGCGATCGCTTGCGCGAAGCTTGCAGCTCAGCAATCGCCGCTGCGCGTTCCGTTGTCGCGCAGGATGCAGACGGAAGTCGGCGTCGGCTGCAGCACGCTCTTGCGGATCGTATAGGTGCCGTTGTAGCCGATCGAGCCGGTCGACATCAGGTCGATGCCGGGAGACATGTCGCCTTGCGCGACGCGGCCGCCCAACCGGTTGTCGAGGATCTGCGAGACGACGAGGGCGAGCGCCACGGCGGCGGAGCCGAAAAGCAGGGCGATGCGCAACGCGCCGCCGCCCGCCGCCTCCAGCCTTGAGCGGCCGCGATGGATATCGTCGAAATCCCGATCGTCCCAAGCCATGCTTCGCCCTGCCCGCCTGCCGAATCGGCCTGCCCGACGCCGATTGCGACCCTCATTCGCTCACATTCGAATAAACTTTTTCTTAATCCGGCCCGCCACCGCTCCGTGGGTTCAAAGCAGGTCGACGAGGAACGGTATCAGCGGGTAGTCGGCCGGCGGCATCGGATAGTCGCGCATGTTTTTCGGCCGCACCCATTTCAGCACCTGCCCTTCCCTTGGCCGAGGGATGCCGGAAAAGCGCCGGCAGACAAACAGCGGCATCAGAAGGTGGAACGTCTCGTAGGTGTGGCTGGCGAAGGTCAGCGGCGCCAGGCAGGCGGTCTGCGTCTCGACGCCGATCTCCTCCTGCAATTCGCGGATCAGCGTTTCCTCGGGCGTCTCGCCGGGTTCGACCTTGCCGCCGGGGAATTCCCACAGTCCGGCGAGCGACTTGCCTTCCGGCCGCTGCGACAGCAGCACGCGGCCGTCGGCGTCCACCAGCGCGCAGGCCGACACCAGCAGGATGGGTTTTCCCGGCTTCGCTTCCGTCGCGCTCAAGACTGCGCTTCCGACGGCTGCCGATAATGATACCGATAAAGTTCGCGGAACCCGATGCTCTCGTAGAGTTTTCGCGCCGGCGCATTGCCGGCTTCCACCTGCAGCCACGCCGTATGCGCGCCGCGCAGCCGCGCCCATTTCAGCGCCGAAAGCACGATCCGTCTTCCATGGCCCTTGCCACGCTCCGCCGCCGCTGTCGCAATCTCGAACAGCCCCGCCAGATCGCCATCATGCACGCACACCGCCGTCGCCAGCGGCTTGTTGTCCTGTTCCAGCACGAATAGCCCGGCTTCGGGCTCCACGGCCTCGATGACACCAGCCAGCCCCTGCCCCAACGCCGCATCCTGGCCGCGCACGGCGACCGCAGCACCAACGAAACGGCCGACATCCTTCATCGGTATCTGGTCCATCGCCTCGTCCACTGCCGCCTCGCTGAGCGGCAGCCGCATCACCAGGGATTCGTCGAAACGCGACCAGTGCAGGCGGTCGAGATGGTCCGAGATCGCGCTGGCAGCCAGCGGCGAAAGCCGCATCGTCAGCGGTCGCCCCGCCGCGCCGAACCGCCAGGAGGCGCGTTCCAGCCGGGCCTCGATGTCCGACGTATCGCCGGGGTCGAGCGGATTGACGGAGTTCAGCCGCTTGGCCGGATGGCCGTTGGTCAGCCTTATTGCCCAGGCGCCGTCGTAGTGCACCGAACCGGCCGGCCAGGCGCGAAACCCCGCCGCCTCGAAGCGGCGCACCGTCATCAGTTCCGGCATGGGGACGATGCCCATCGCCTCGGTCTCAGCTTCTGTAGTCGCCATTGATCGCGACATATTCCTTGGTGAGGTCGCAGGTCCAGACCGTCGCCTTGCCGCGTCCCAGCCCGATGTCGACACGGATCGCGATGTCGTCACGTTTCATATAGGCCGAGGTCGCGGCTTCCGAATAGGCCGGGTCGCGCTCGCCCTCGAAGGCCAGACGGCTGTCGCCGAACCAGATCGCCAGCCGGTCGCGGTCGGCGGGCTCGCCGGCCTTGCCGACGGCCATGACAACGCGGCCCCAATTGGCGTCCTCGCCGGCCACTGCGGTCTTGACCAGCGGCGAATTGGCGATCGACAGCGCTATGCGCTTGGCCGAGCGCGCCGATTTCGCGCCGGTCACCGTCACTTCCACCTGCTTGCGCGCGCCCTCGCCGTCGCGCACCACCTGCAGCGCGAGCTGCTTCAGCACGCGGTTCAGCGCCCGCCTGAACTGGCCGAGCCGGGCGTCGCCCACTTCCATGATGCGCGGCGCGCCACGCTTTTCCGCCACTCCTGTTGCAAACAGCATCAGCGTGTCGCTGGTCGAGGTGTCGCTGTCGACGGTGACGGCGTTGAAGGTCGAACCAACGCCCTTAGACAACAGCGCCTGCAGCACGGGTGCATCGATCGGTGCGTCCGTCGCCACGAAGGAGAGCATCGTCGCCATGTCGGGTGCGATCATGCCCGCGCCCTTGGCGATGCCGTTGATGACGACGTCGGCGCCGCCGATCTTTACCGTCGCGGTGGCGAGTTTCGGATAGGTATCCGTGGTCATGATCGCTTTTGCCGCTTCCGTCCAGCGGTCGGGTTTTGCCTCCTTGGCCATGTCGGCGAGCAAATGCGAGAACCGGCCGGCATCGAGCGGCTCGCCGATCACGCCAGTCGAGGCAAGGAACACTTCGCCAGCCGACGCGCCGGCGGCCTTGGCGGCGGCCTCGCCGGTCATCCGAGTCGTCTCGCGGCCCTTCTTGCCGGTGAAGGCGTTGGCGTTGCCGGAATTGACCACCAGCACCCGCGCCTTGCCCCCGGAGAGGTTCTGCCGGCAGAAATCCACCGGCGCGGACGGGCATTTCGATCGCGTGAACACGCCCGCCGCCGTGGTGCCTTCGTCGAAAACCATGGCGAGCAGGTCGGTGCGGCCCTTGTACTTGATTCCCGCCTCGGCGGTCGCGATGCGCACGCCCTCGACAGCCGGCATCTTCGGGTATTTTTTCGGGGCGAGCGGAGAGACGGTGGCGGACATCGAGGCCTCGTGGGCGGAGCGCTTGCGGGACGGCGCTCCGTTTGCCCGATGCGTCGGGGCCGCGCAAGGCGTTTTCGCCACCCGGCGCGTTCATGCATGGCTCAAAAGAAAACGCCGCGCATCAAAAGTGCGCGGCGCGGGTTGCCGAAATTATGGACCTGGGCGCGGCGTCTTGCGGCCGCGCCATCCCGGATCAGTTGATCGCGGCCGGTTCCTGGATCACGACCTGGTCGGCCACGCGGCTGATTTCGACCATGATCGGCGGCATCCCTACTTCTCGGGGTGTGGACAATTTGACCGTCTGTCCGGAGACGAGGACAGCTTCGAAACGAACCGGGGTCTCGGCGTCGTCCCCGATCAGCGTGGCGACGACATGAAAACCTTCCGGCTCGACGGTGTAATAGGCGTTCCCGGCCATCGTGCCGAGATCGATGCTCCGCGAATGCATCGGCTTCAGCTCGCCGGCAGCCGCGTTGCCGGCGAAAGTAAGGGCGGCCAAAGCCGCGATCGCGATAAGCTTGGTCATTGCTCTCTCCTGGGCTCAGGCCGGGCGAGACCGCGGCAAGGCTGTTACCTCGCTGGCATCCCGACGGCGTTTTGTTGAGCAGGAGAAACCCGGTGGCGTCTGATGTCGCCTCGCTCCCCCGCCGATACGAGGGAATCTAGCGGCATCATGTTTCAGGAAAATGCCTCTGTCATGTGGCTTTGTTTCTGAGGTAACGCTAGAAACCCGCCAATTCACACAAAATCACACGAAAAACCTCAAAAAGTGCACTCCAGTCCAAGAGCGGCAACGCCGAAGCTGCCGCTCTGTAACAGCGTCGGATTTATTTCTCCGACTGCTCGATCGCCTCGACGCCCTTCTTGAGGTCCGGGTCGGTCACCTCGACCTTGCCGGCGGCGCGCACCTGCTTGACCAGCGCGAAATATTTCTCACGCAGGAGCAGAGAGCGGAACTGCTCTTTGACCTGCTCGAAGGCCGGCGGCTGCTTGGCGCGCTTGTCCTCGACCAGAATGATATGCCAGCCGAACTGCGACTGCACCGGCTCCTTGGTGTAGGAGCCCGGCTCCAGCGCGAAGGCTGCCTTCTCGAACTCCGGCACCATCTGTCCCGGGCCGAACCAGCCGAGGTCGCCGCCCTGCGCGCCCGAACCCGGATCGCTGGACTTCTCCTTGGCGATGTCCTCGAATTTTGCGCCGCCGTCGAGCTGCTTGACGATGGCCTCCGCCTCTTCCTTGGTCTTCACCAGGATGTGACGGGCATGCACCTCGTTGACCGGCGGCGTGTTGGCCATCTCGGTGTCGTAGCGCTTGCGGATGTCCTCGTCGGTGATTGTGGCGGCGACTTCCTTCTCGATGACTTCGCCATGCAGCGCGCGCTGCTCCAGGAAAGCCATGCGCCGCTTGTATTCGTCCGACTTGTCGAAACCTTTCGCCCTCGCCTCGTCGGCAAGCAGCCGGATCTCGATGACCGCGGAAAGTGCGGCGGCGCGCTTCTGGTCCTCGGGCAGACGGGCGAACTGCTGGTCGAGATCCTGGATGGCCTGCTGCAGATCGGCCTCGGTGACCGGCTGGCCGTCGACCGTGGCGATCACCTTGTTCGGATCGACAGGGGCTGCCTTCGTGGCATCGGCGGCGGCTTCCTGCGCCAGCGCGGCGCCTGGCGCGGCGGCGAGCAGGATTGCCGCGAGCCCAAGGCTGGCGAGCTTGGCGCGGCGGGAACGGAACATCATCGGTTACTCTCCGGTGGGAAGGCTTTTCGCGGCTGTTGGGGAGGAATGTGGCCGGATTTGCCGGCGCTTCAAGCATTGCCGCGGCGTTGACATCGAAAGTGCCCCCTCTTATCTGTCCATCGTCTTGGCGTCCAGAACGATTTCCGGGCGCCTTCTTCCGTTGCGATACGCTCAGGCCCGGACTGCCGTCCGCCAGCGAAGGCGCCGGAATACCGTATTTTTGAAAGGGCCTTGGATGGTCAGTCTCGGCGGTCTCGCCCGTAAGATCTTCGGTTCCTCGAACGACCGCCGCGTCAAGGCGACGCGGCCGCGGGTGGAATCCATCAACGGCCTCGAAAACGAGATGCGGGCGCTTTCCGACGACCAACTGCGCGCCCGCACGGAACAGTTCAAGGCCGATCTCGCCAACGGCGCCACTCTCGACGACATCCTGGTCCCGGCCTTCGCCACGGCGCGCGAGGCCTCGCGCCGTGTGCTCGGCATGCGCCCCTTCGACGTGCAGCTCGTCGGCGGCATGGTGCTGAACAATGGCGGCATCGCCGAGATGCGCACCGGCGAGGGCAAGACGCTGGTCGCCACGCTGCCCGTCTATCTCAATGCGCTGGCCGGCAAGGGCGTGCACGTCGTCACCGTCAACGACTACCTCGCCAAACGCGACTCCGAATGGATGGGCCGCATCTACGGCTTCCTCGGGCTCACCACCGGCGTCATCGTCCACGGCCTCTCCGACGAGCAGCGCCGCGCCGCCTATGCCTGCGACGTCACCTACGCCACCAACAATGAGCTAGGCTTCGACTATCTCAGGGACAACATGAAATACGAGCGCGCCCAGATGGTGCAGCGCGGCCACAACTACGCCATCGTCGACGAGGTGGACTCCATCCTGATCGATGAGGCGCGCACCCCGCTGATCATCTCCGGTCCGCTGGAAGACCGCTCCGACATGTACAATACGGTCGACGCGTTGATCGTGACGCTGGTACCGGAAGACTACGAGATCGACGAGAAGCAGCGCACCGCGATCTTCACCGAAGGCGGCACGGAAAAGGTCGAGGACATGCTGCAGGCGCGCGGCCTGCTCAAGGGCGAATCGCTCTACGACGTGGAAAACGTCGCCATGGTGCATCACGTCAACAACGCGCTGAAGGCGCACCGCCTGTTCCAGAAGGACAAGGACTACATCGTCCGCAACGGCGAGATCGTCATCATCGACGAGTTCACCGGCCGCATGATGCCCGGCCGCCGCTATTCGGAAGGCCTGCACCAGGCGCTTGAGGCCAAAGAACACGTCCAGATCCAGCCGGAAAACCAGACGCTGGCCTCCGTCACCTTCCAGAATTACTTCCGCATGTACAAGAAGCTGGCCGGCATGACCGGCACGGCGGCTACGGAAGCCGAGGAATTCGGCAACATCTACGGGCTGGAAGTCACCGAGGTGCCGACCAACAAGCCGGTCATGCGCCTCGACGAGGATGACGAGGTCTACCGGACCGTCGAGGAGAAATACAAGGCGATCATCCGCGATATCCGCGAAGCGTCCGACAAGGGCCAGCCAATCCTGGTCGGCACCACGTCGATCGAAAAGTCCGAGCATCTGGCCGAGCGCCTGCGCAAGGAAGGCATCAAGGATTTCCAGGTGCTGAACGCGCGCTATCATGAGCAGGAGGCCGGCATCGTCGCCCAGGCCGGCCGGCCGGGCGCCATCACCATCGCCACCAACATGGCCGGCCGCGGCACCGACATCCAGCTCGGCGGCAATGCCGACATGCGCATCACCGAGGAACTCGGCGCGATGGGGCCGGGTCCGGAACGCGAGGCGCGCGAGGCCCTGATCCGCGCCGATGTCGAGCGGCTGAAGGAAAAGGCCATCGGCGCCGGCGGCCTCTATGTGCTCGCCACCGAACGCCACGAAAGCCGCCGCATCGACAACCAGTTGCGCGGCCGCTCCGGCCGCCAGGGCGACCCCGGGCGCTCGAAATTCTACCTGTCGCTCCAGGACGATTTGATGCGCATCTTCGGCTCCGACCGCATGGACGGGATGCTGCAAAAACTCGGCCTCAAGGAGGACGAGGCGATCATCCATCCTTGGATCAACAAGGCGCTGGAAAAGGCCCAGAAGAAGGTCGAGGCCCGCAACTTCGACATCCGCAAGAACCTGCTCAAATATGACGACGTGCAGAACGACCAGCGCAAGGTGGTGTTCGAGCGGCGCCTCGAACTGATGGACGGCACAAACCTCTCGGAGACCGTCGCCGAGATGCGCCAGGACGTGATCGACGACCTCGTCGCCAAATGCATCCCCGAAAATGCCTATGCCGAGCAATGGGACGCCGCCGGCCTCAAGGCGGGCGTCCAGCAATATCTCAATCTCGACCTGCCTATCGAGGAATGGGTCAAGGAGGAAGGCATCGACGAGGAGGTCATCCGCGAGCGGATCACCAAGCTCGCCAACGATGCCGCAACCGATCGCGCCGAGCGGTTCGGCCCCGAGGTGATGACCTATGTCGAGCGGTCCTTCCTCCTCCAGACTCTCGACCACCTGTGGCGCGAGCACCTGGTCAATCTCGACCATCTGCGCTCGATCGTCGGCTTCCGCGGCTATGCCCAGCGCGATCCGCTGAACGAGTACAAGTCCGAAAGCTTCGAGCTTTTCCAGACCCTGCTCGGCAATCTGCAGCAGTCGGTGACGGCGCAGTTGATGCGCGTCGAACTGGTGCGCGAGGCGGCCGACGCGCCGCCGCCGGAAGCGCCGGACGTCTTCGGCCAGCACATCGACGCCACCACCGGCGAGGACGACTTCAACGAGGGTTTCGGCGACGCCGAGGTCATGACCCGCGTCGCCGTCGAGCGCGTCGTCGCCCCCGAGGATCGCGACCCGTCAAAACCCTCGACCTGGGGCAAGGTCGGCCGCAACGAGGCCTGCCCGTGCGGCTCCGGCAAGAAGTTCAAGCACTGCCACGGCGCGTTCGCGTAGACTGTCCTGATTTCACATACGCCGGGCCGCTGCATCGGCCGGATAAAATAAGGCCACCTCCCTCGACCGAAGGAGATGGCCAGCGGGACAAAGGGCCAGCGTCCCACAAAACTCGTATCGGCCGGCGGGCGATGATCCCTGATCTGCCCGCCGGCCGCAGATGCGGCGCCCAGCACCCCCCGGGCCGGTCGCGCACCACCGCAAATTGAGGATATCGAAGAGCCGGGCGAGGGTCATAACCCATATGGGCTAACGGCGTTCACTGGTGAACCGAGGTTCGCAAAGCTGCTATTGGCCACTCCCCGCCGGTCGGAAACCTCTGTGTGGTTTCATCCGCTGGCCGGACAGCCCTGCAACGGTTCGATGGAGAGCCTGTTTATTTCGCCGGCGACCCCAGCCTCGTCCATATCATGCTTCGAGCGGAACCTACGCCTTCGCCGGGATCAACTGCGCCAGCAATCTTGCCAGGTCCGTCTGCCGCGAGCAGCCGGTCTTCTGCAGCACGCTTTTCACCTGGTTGCGCACGGTGTCGATGCTCTTGCCGTCCGTCAGTGCGATCTGCTCGGTCGTCTTGCCCGCCGAAATCCGCGCCGCTATGTCGGCCTCGATGGCCGAGAGATCGAACAGCGCCTGCAGCAGCGAGGTCGCCTGCGTCGGCGCCGATGACGCCTTGGTCAGCACCAGGATCGCGGCCGCGCGGTTGAACAGGTCGTGGGCGGCGCGGCGGATCGGCACGACATGCAGCACGGCCGGTGCTTCGCCCATCGGCGCGAGCAGCGGCAGCGAGCGCACGCCCTGTTCCGTCGTGATGGTGCCGAGCGCCTCATAAAGCTGCTGGTCGGCGCGACGGTCGGTCAGCACGATCCGGTCGCCGCCGCGTGTCGTCCAAAGCGAGCCGCTCGCGTCGAAATCCCGATTGGCGACAAGCACGGCGCCCATCTGGCTGACCGCGCAGGCAGCCAGGCCGATGCCGGAAAGCGTCTCGACGGCCGTCCGCGCCCGCTCGAAGGAGAGCCGCGCCGAGATCAGCACCGAACGCGCCAGATGCGGCCGCAACGCATCGAGCCGGCCGACCGCCGTGGGACCGAACGGACCGAGTGCGGCCGCCCGCTCGATGTTGACGATGACGGCCGCCCCATCCGGATAGTGGATGGCGGTCGCCACCCCGCTACCATAACCGCGCGGAACCAGAACCTCGGCGTAAAGCGGATCATCCCGCAGTTCGTCCGCACCAAACACATCGGTGTCGATCAGGAAACCGGCATGCCTGGCGGCAAACAGCCGCTGCGTTCTATGGTTCGCCGCGCCCGAAAAGTTCCTGAAGATGTATTGCCATGTTTCCTTGAAGTCCTCGGAAGTCGAGAGGATATGCGCGGAATTCAACTGGATCGTCGACAGCAGCGCGGCCTGGCCTTCGACGGCTTCGGTCATCTGCGTTATGACGCCGCTCCAGAGCTCCGGCAGGACCGAGGCTTCGTAGATGCGGTCTATGAGCGGCTCATGCACGGCCAACGCTCCCCTCAGGCAGTATGGCCGGGCCTGGCTTCGCCGGGGTCTGGGAGACAGGCGGTATCAGTTGCGTCAGCAGCCGCACCAGATCGACCTGCCTCCGGCAGCCCGTCTTCTGCAGCACACTTTTCAACTGGTTGCGCACGGTGTCGACGCTCTTGGCGTCGGTGAGCGCGATATGTTCGGCCGAGCGGCCGGCCGAGATGCGCGCCGCGATATCCGCCTCGGTGGCCGACAGATCGAACAGCGCCTGCAGGAGCGAGATCGCCTGGGTGGGCTTTTCGGAGGCTTTGGTCAGCACCAGGATGGCCGCTGCCCGCGTGAACAGGTCATGCGCGGCGCGGCGGATCGGCACCACATGCAGCACCGCCGGGACCCCGCCTGACGACGCGACGAGCGGCAGCGAGCGCACGCCCTGCTCCGTGCCGATGACGCCCAGCGCATCGTAGAGCTGCCGGTCGGCGCGCCGGTCCGGGAGCGCGATACGGTTGCCGCCCCGCGTCGTCCAGAGAAGGTCTTCCGCCTCGAAAGCCCGGTTGGCGATCAGCGCGACGCCGGCCTTGTCGACCGCGCAGGCGGCCAGCCCGATGCCCGACAGGGTCTCGACCGCGGTTCGCGCCCGTTCGAACGAAAGCCGCGCCGATATCAGCGCCGAGCGCGCCAGATCCGGGCGCAGCCGGTCGAGACGCCGTATCACGGCCGGATCGATGGGGCCGTCCTGGGGAGAGCCTTCCGCGTGAAAGATGATCGTGTCGCCGGCCGGCACCTGGATTGCCGTGGCTACTCCCTGCCCAAAACCGTTCGGAATGAGGTAGTCGGCATAAAGCGGAAGCCTGAGCATCTCCTCGGCGGTGAACACGTCGGCGTCGGTGGCGAAGCCCGCCCGCTGCAAGGCGATCAGCCGGCGCGAGCGCTCCGCCCCGCCCTCGTAGCTGTAGTGTTCCTGCGCGAGCTTTTCGGCGAAGGCCGACGAACCGATCCATTTGAAGCCGTCGCCGCTTGTCGCGACCATCACTCCTTCGCGGCTTTCAGCCAATCGAACGAAGTCGCGCAATACGTCCGGCCAGAATTCCGGAAGCACCGAAGCTTCATAGATGCGGTCCGCAAGCCCCTCCTCCTGCGGCGAACCAGCCAAAATGCCCGTCGTCACACACCCCCCTTAGCCTCCCTCACGTGCAGAGTAACATAAACCGGAAGAAGTCAAAGGGCGGTGATTGCCAATCGACGGCGCGTTCTTGAACGTATCGCCCGCCCGCGCTCACTCGCGGTTGAACAGATTTTTCACCCGGTTGCGCAGGATGCGCGCCATGTTGCGGGTCTCGCGATAGAGATGCAGTTGCGAGGCGGCCTGGCGGACGAGGCGGTCCGAATTCGGGGTCATGCCGATAACCACGGTTCCCATCTGCCGCCGCTCGGTCCATAGCCGGCTCATCACCGGGTGGTCGGGCACCGCGCAGGAATCGGTGGCGTCGATGTTCGGATCGTCGAGATGCTGCTTGGTCACCTCGATCATCAGCAGCGTGCCCGGCGACAGCGCCGCAAAAGTCTCGTCATAGGCGGTCTTCCAGGTATAGGCCATGCCGGCCTCGACGAAGACGATCAGCGCCGCGATCGGTTCGCCGTCCAGCGTCAGCAGATGCACCCGGCACATGTCCTGCTCGGCCAGCCGATGCACCGCCTCGCGGGCAAAGGCGGCTCGGAACCGGTCGATCGCCATGGCAGTGCGCTGGCGGCCCTTCCAGCCGGACGCCTCCAGCGTCAGGAAGGCTTCGAGGCCGTTGCGGATGTCTTCCTCCGTGCGGGCGACGACGTGCTCCAGCGACCCCTTCTCGGCGAGCCGCCGCTTCATGCGCCGGAACTCGCGATAGTGATGCGAGCGCAGCGATGCCTTCAGATAGGCCTCGCCGTCGAGTTCGCTTTCGAGGAACGGCCGCCGCAACGGCGACGTCGTCTCGATGGGCAGCCCGCGCGCGTCGGCGACGGAGGTCAACATGGCGGCGACCGGCCCGTTGAGCCGCATTTCCGGCAGCACCAGCACCTTCGGCAGCTTCAGGTGCGGCCTGGACAGCATGTCGAAGAAATCGCCGACGACACCTTGCGGATCGTCGCGGTCGAGCAGCGGCGTGCCGAGCGGCCCGAACGGGCTCGACCAGGTGCGCATGATCGACACGCCGAGCGGCACGCCGGGTTTTTCGACGGAGAACGGCACCAAAAGGCGCAGCCGCGACTTGTCCTCGTCGCCGTCGCGGATGACGGCGAGCCGCACCTCGCGATCCTCGAGGCGTGGCATCGCCGGCGCCAGGAAGCGCGGGTTGAAGAAGACGTTAGGCTCCAACGTGCGCTTGCACAGATAGTCAAGTTCCTCGACCAGGTCGAAGCCGGCGGAAGCGGCATAGATGCTGAGCCGCCGCACCGGACCCCGGCTCTCGATCAGCTCTTCATGCGCAGGCTTGTGCACCGCACCGGCAAGGCCGGCAAGACCCGAGATCATAGCGCCGGCGGGGCCGCCGCTTACCTCTTCGATGAGGGGTTGTGCAGCCATCAGCGGGCTCCCTTGGCGGCCGGCGGCGGCATAAAGACGACCATGACGATGCCAAGCTTGCGCCAGGCGGTGAAAGACAAGGCCGCCGCCTCGAAGACGATCGAGGTCGCCGTGGCCGTAGCGGCGCCCCACAGGCCAAACGATGGTATGAGGAGGACACTGAGGCCGATATTGAGCACCAGCGTCAATCCATACACGAGGGCACAGACATTCTGGTGGCCGCTCATGGTGAGCAGGCTTTCGCAAGGGCCTACCGAGGCGCGCGCCACCACGCCGGCGACCAGCAGGAACAGCAGCGGATAGCCGGCTTCGAAGCCCGGCCCGAACAGCGCCAGCATCGGTTCGCCGAGCACAAGCACCACCACCGCCATCAGCACGGACGGCCAGAAGGTCCAACTGACGGTTTCGCGGGCGAACTCGGCGAGCCTTGCGCGGTCGCTATGGGTAAACTGCGCATAGCGCTGGGCAGCGCCCGCCTTCACCGCGAAATACACGAAATGCACCAGCGCCAGCGTCTTGACCGTGGCAAAATACACCGCGACGTCGTCGGGCTGCATATACATGCCGACCATCAGCACGTCGGCATTGGTGAGCAGGTAGAAGAAGCTCTCGACCAAGAAGATCGGCAGCGATACGGCCAGCCACGCTTTCAGGCGGATCTTTCGCGGTCCGGGCGGCAGCTTGCGGTCGACATGCGCAGTGATGCTGATCAACTGCGCCAGGGTCGTCGCATAGGTGGCAAGGACGGTGGCGCAAATCGCCACCGTGGCATTGGCCGGATATCCGAGCGCGATCGCCAGCACCATGAAGACCAGGATCAGGATCGGGCGCGTCAGATAGGTCGGCGCAAGGGCTGCGATTGCCCAGGAATGGGCACGCGCCATGCCTTGCAGCAGGTCTGACAAGGCAACCATCGGCAAGCAGAACATGCCGAGCATGAACGGCACGACGTAATAGGGCTCGACACGGTCCGACAGCAGCCACAGCGCCAGCATGGCGACGAGCATGATTGCCGTGGAGACGAAGATCACGAACAGGCGGCTGGCCAGGAGCACGCCGCGCAACTCGGCCATCATCTTCTTTTCGCGGAATTCCGGGATGAAGCGGATGACCGTCGTGTGGAAACCGAAGCCGGAAATGCTGCCGGCAATCGTCATCGTGGTCCACACCAGGACGAAGATTCCGTATTCGAAGCTGCCCATCCAGCGGGCGAGCAACACCTGACTGACAAAGGCAATGGCCGCGCTGACGACGCGGATGGCGAAGGCGATGAGCGACATGCGGCTGGCCGCGCCGCGCTCGCCCGGGTCGAAGACGACGGCATCGATGCGGTGGACGAACGGCCGCAGCCGGAGCGCGAGGCGCTCGGGCAGAAGCCTTTCGGCCGTCGTTGCCGCGGAAAAGCGCACGCGATACTTTCTCCGAGTCCTGCCAGTCGTTCCGGTCTAGCCGTTACACGTTAAGAAACGGTTGGGTGACCGGTTCCGCAAGCCTTTGGAAACACAAGAGCGTGATCGACCCCGACGAACGTGAAAAGATGCTGAAGGCCCATTCGATCGGCCCGAAGATGCTGGTGTATCTGGAGAAGATCGGCATAGAGCGGCTGGCCGATCTGAAGGGCGGCGATCCGCATGTGATTGCCATGCGCATCGATGTCGCGCTTGAGCGGCGGCACATGAACCGCCTCGGCGTGGCGGCCCTGGCAAACCTGATCGAACTTGCCAATCGCGATGGCAACCCTGTTTCAGACACGACGCCGAAGTCGGCAACCCCGTGAAGTAACCCTCAACCCCGCAACGCCTCGACCACCGGCCGGCGGTAGATCATCGCGGCGGGAATGAGCGCCAGCAGCAGCCCGAGCCCGAGCAACGCCCCGACCAGCGCCAGTTCGGTGAGACCGAGCGTCGCCCGCATCGCCATGCCGGTCTCATTCGACACAAGACGCGTGACGAGGCCGGCGAAAGCCCAGCCGAGCGGCAGGCCGATCAGCGCGCCGGCGGCGATCAGGCCCGCGACATAGAGCCAGACGGTGGCGAAGACGAAGCCGCGCGGCGCGCCGAGCGCCCGGAGCACGGCAAAACGCTGGCGCTGTAGATCGAGCAGGGCGAGGATGCCGGCCAGGATGGCCGCGACCACCAGCACCTGCGCGGCCAGCGTCAGCGCCGCCATGATGCGGGCGACATTGCCCATCACCGCATAGAGGTCGACCAGCACCTCGGCGGGGAAGAAGGCTGTCGAGGCGATGGTGCGATAGCGGTCGCGCAGGCCGTAGGCGGCGGCGAGGTTTTCCGGCTTGATGACGATCGCCGGCACGCCGGGCAGTTTTGCTACATCGAAAGGCGGGCCGATGCGGGTCTCGCCATCGGCATGGCCGATCGGAAGCCCGTGAACGGCCCAGTTGTACTCGATCGGCACGACGATGGCGCGGTCCCACGGCGTACCGGTGGGTTTCATGCGACCGACGACGGTGACGGCCTGGTGATGGTGCTCGTCATGGCCCTGTTCTTGGGCGGCCTCGCCCTCATGGGCCTCTTCGCCGTCGTGCTGATGCTGCTCTTTCGCATCGTGGCCGTGCCCGGCATCCTCGCCGTCTCCGCCTTCGCCCTCATGCGCGTGGTTGTCGTGCTCATGCGCTTCCGCCGCGTCGTCGGCATTGCCGCCGGCGCCGTCGGCGTTGCCGTGGCTGATCGAAAACTCTTCGCCCACCGCATGCGGCGACAGGGCGCCGACGACGGCCTCGTTTATTCGGTCGAAGGGTCGGCCTTCGGCGAGCCCTCCGGAAAGATGATCCACGAAACCCGCAGTCGTGCCGACAACCGGGTCGCCGCCCTGGCTGTCACCGAAACCGATCGGTGCGGCGAAAGCGGCGCGCTCGCCGGCAAGCACGGTTGCGGTCATCTCGGGCGAGAGAAGCTCTACGGCGGTCGGATCAAGATAGACGACCGAGAGCAGCACGTCCGTCTGGCTGCCGGGTGCGGCGACGATCAGGTCAAAACGGTCGGCGGCGCGCGCGCTCCCCAGCCGCAAGGCGCGCTCCTGCGCGCTGATGGCGACGCCCAGCGCCACGGCGAGCGCGATCAGCCCGACGAACAGCAGCGCGGTGAAACGGTTGCGCGACAGCGCCGCCCAGACGATCGGCAGCGGATTCATTCGGCCGGCTCCACCGCTTTGGACGCAACGACCCGGCCGTGGTCAAGCGCAACGACACGCGACGCGACGGCCAGCAGCGCCGGGTCGTGTGTGGCGACCACCACGGTCTTGCGCTCCGCCTGCGCCAGATCCCGCAGCGTCGCGACGACGCGCGCACATGACGCGCCGTCGAGACTGGCCGTGGGCTCGTCGGCGAACACCACCTCCGGATCGAACAGCAGGGCGCGGGCAATCGCCACGCGCTGCTGTTCGCCGCGTGACAGCAACGAGACGCGCTTGCGGTCGCGCGGCACGCCGAAACGGTCCAGCAATGCCTCGGCGCGCCCGTGCAGCCCTTTTACCGAAAGACTGGAGAACCAGCCGGGCGTCAGCACATTGTCGAGCGGGCTCAATTCGTCGATCAAGTGGAAATTCTGGAAGACGAAGCCGGCATTCTGCCGCCGCCAGCGGTCGCGGGCGCCCTCGCCCATCGCGGCCAGATCTGCGCCAGCCCAGGCGACATGCCCGGCGGACGGCACGAGCAGGCCGCTGAGAAGATAGAGCAGCGTCGATTTTCCGGACCCGGAGGGCCCGGCAAGCGCCAGCAGTTCGCCCGGCTCCAGCCGCAGATGCGGGACATCGACGATGGTCTGGATTTCCCGCCTGCCGGTCCGCACGTCGAAACGCAGGCCGCGGGCCTCCCCGGCAAGTCCGACCATGGATGACTCAGAGCTTTTCGTAACGCACGTCCATCAGGCGCACGTAACTGACAAAACCTGTCTCGGCATCGGTCTTGAAGCCGGTCTCAAGGCGCCCCTGGACACGGATCAGGTCGGTGTAGCGTACGACACGCAACGAGCCCTGCGCATGGGCGAGCACGATGTCGTCGGGCCATTGCGCCTCGCTTTCGCAGAAGGGGCAGGTGGACATGGGAAGCTTGGTCAGCACGAAGAAATCGATCTCCGGCTTCAGCGGCGGCGCCATATAGCCGATCATCTCGACCTCGGCGCCTTCCAGCGACTTCGCCTTGTCGGTGAGGTCGTTGCCGCGGATATAGAGCTCGCGGAATTTCAGGGTCGGAACGGCAGCCGCGGCCTCCGCGCCGGTCGCAAGCGGCCATGCGGCGGCCAAGGCCATCGCGGAAAGCATGTCGCGTCGGTTCATCGCCATCTCCCCTTCTGCTGTCAGTGCCTCATTTGCAAAGGCGATCGGCGCCGGTCGAAACCGGCGCCGAATCTAGCGTTCAAAATCGGCCGAAGCCAATCAGTTCGAAGCCTGCTTCTGCGGCTTGGCGGCCATATCGGTCGCCTTGGCGATGACGTGATAAATCAGGTTCTGCTCGACGATACCCTGGAACAGGTGAGCCCACGGGCCTTGCGCCAGAATGGCAACGTCGTCGCCGGCATGGGTCTCGCTCTCGCCGAGCGGAACCAGCGCCTGCTGCAGGAAGTCCGGATCCTGGGTGTCGACATTGGTAAGGTCGACGCGCGGCTCGTCGAGCTTGGCGCCGGGGCCGTTCATGTAGCCGAGCGTGGTGTAGGGCTTCTTGTCGTCGCCGGTGCCGGCGATGCCGAGGATCGGGTTGTTGCGCTTCGGATAACCAGCGATCGAGAAGACGTGGCTGTGGTCGGCGGTGACGATGATCAGCGTCTCTTCCGGGTTCACCTTGTCGTAGGCAGCCTTCACGGCGTCCGAGAGGGCGACGGTGTCCTCAAGCGCGCGATAAGCATTGCCGGCATGGTGGGCGTGGTCGATGCGGCCGGCCTCGACCATCAGCACGTAGCCGTCGGCGTTGGTGGACAGCACGTCGATGGCCTTGGTGGTCATCTCGGCCAGCGACGGCTCGCCGCCCTTGTCCTTCTCGCGGTCGGTCTCGTACTGCATGTGGCTGCGCTCGAACAGGCCGAAGAGATGGCCGGTCTTCGACGCGTCGACGGCGTCGAACTCCGCCTTGTTCCACACATAGGCGCCGTCATTGTATTTGGCCTGCCATTCCTTGACGAGGTCGCGACCGTCGGTGCGGGCGCCGGTCTTGTCGGCGGCTTCCGGATCCGCCTGCTCCTTCAGCATGAAGTTGGAGCGGCCGCCGCCGAGGATCACCTCAAAACCGTTGCCGGCCGGCCAGTCGATCAACTGCGCGGCGATGTCCTTGCAGCCGCCAGCCTTGTCGGCGTCGGAAAGCTGCGAGTCGTTCTCCAAGTCACGGTTGGCGGCCTTGGCATAGGTGGCGGCCGGGGTCGCATGGGTGACGCGGGCCGTCGAGACGACGCCGGTCGACATCCCTGCGGCTTCGGCCTGCTCGAAGATCGTGGTGGCTTCGGCGCCCTTCACGCTGGCGCAGTCCTTGTACTTGACCGCCTGCGTGACGCCGACGGTGCCGTTGACCGACTTGACGCCGGTGACCATGGCGGTCGCGGTCGGAGCCGAGTCGGCGACCTGCGAGTCATGGGTGTAGGTCTTGGAAAGCGCTGCGTAGGGCAGCAGGGTTTCGAACGACAGCGAATTGCTTTCACCGTCGACGCCCTTCTGCTGGCCGTCGAAAATGCGGGCCGCCGTGATGGTCGGGATCGACATGCCGTCGCCGACGAACAGGATCACGTTCTTGGCCTTGCCGGTGTTCGGCTTGATCGCCATGATCTTGTCCAGCGCCGCCTGCGCGGCGACATAATAGCTGTCCTGAACCTGCTTGACGGGGGACTGCGCGAAAGCCGGTGCCGCGATGGCCAGCACCGACACGCCCGTGACGGTTGCTCGTGCAAGCTTTTTCATAAAACGCCTCTCCGATAATTGGGCCGCTTCCCCGCGGCCGTTCTACATTCCCCTTCGCTCTTATGGAGGTTGCATAACAATCATGTGTCACGGCTCAAGAATTTGACTGCCTTACTCATATTTAAGGTCGCGGCCTGAGTTCGCGGGATGGCCGGCCGGCGGCGCACCGATCGTGCAACAGATTGAGAGGATCGTGCATTGATCCCCATGGCAAGCGGGACATCTAATATGTCACCGAGCGGTACGCAGACCACGGAGGCTCAAGCCATGATCAATTTCACCCTCAACGGCAGCAAGAAGAGTTTCGACGGCGACCCGGACACGCCGCTGCTCTGGGTCATCCGCGACTTCGAGAAGCTGACCGGCACCAAATATGGCTGCGGGGTCGCGCAATGCGGCGCCTGCACCGTGCATCTCGACGGCTCGACCCGCCGCTCCTGCATCACGCCGATCTCGACGGTCGACGGCTCGGAGGTGATCACCATCGAGGGCATTTCCGGCGCCGAGGCCGAGGCCGTGCACAAGGCCTGGCTGGCGCTCGACGTGCCGCAATGCGGCTATTGCCAGTCCGGCCAGATCATGTCGGCGGTGGCGCTGCTGCAACTGACGCCGAAGCCGACGGACGAGGACATAGACGGGGCGATGGCCGGCAATATCTGCCGCTGCGCCACCTATCAACGCATCCGGCAGGCGATCAAGGACGCCGCCGACACGATGGAGGGCTGAGCCATGACTTTCCAGTCCATCACCACCACCCGCCGCGCCTTCCTGCAGGGAGCCGGCCTCGTAATCGGCATCGCTGTCGCGCCGAAAGCCTTTGCGGCAAGCGTTTCGCAAGGCGTGCCCGCCGGCGGCGGCTCCGCCCTGCCGCAGATGAACGCCTTCGTGAAGGTCGGCACTGACGATACCGTGACGATTCTTTCCAAGCACATCGAATTCGGCCAGGGGCCGTTCACCGGATTGGCCACGCTGATCGCCGAGGAACTCGACGCCGACTGGAGCCAGATGCGCGCCGTGCATTCTCCCGCCGACGACAAGGTCTACGCCAACCTGATGTTCGGGCTGCAAGGCACCGGCGGCTCCTCGGCCATCGCCAATTCCTACGAGCAGTACCGCACCGCCGGCGCCACGGCCCGCGCCATGCTGGTGGCCGCCGCAGCCGAGGAATGGGGCGTGCCCGCCACCGAGATCACCGTCTCGAAGGGCCGCATCAAGCACGCCGCCAGTGGCAAGGAAAGCGGTTTTGGCGCGCTGGCCGACAACGCCGCGCAGCAGACGCCCCCGGCCGAGCCGAAGCTCAAGGACCCCAAGGACTTCCTGCTGATTGGCCACGACCTGCCGAAGCTGGACACGGTGGAAAAATCGACCGGCAAGGCGATCTACACGCTCGACGTTCTTGCCGACAACATGCTGGTCGCGGTTGTAGCGCATGCCGGCCATTTCGGCGCAACGGTAAAATCCTTCGACGATGCCGAGGCACGCAAGGTGCCGGGCGTCGTCGACGTCAAGCAGGTGTCGCAAGGCGTCGCCGTCTATGCCGACAACACGTTCGCGGCGCTCAAAGGCCGTGCCGCGCTGAAAATCGAGTGGGATCTTTCGAAGGCGGAAACCCGTTCCAGCAGCGAGCTTACCGCCGATTTCGCGAAGAAATTCTCGGAGAAAGGGCTGGAGGCCGCCAATCGCGGCGACGTCGGCAAGGCGTTTTCCGAGCCGGGCGTGCAGACGCTGGAAGCCGAGATCGTCTTCCCCTTCCTCGCCCATGCGCCGATGGAGCCGCTCGACGCCGCCTTCGTGATGGGCGAAGACGGGATTCTCGACGTCTACAACGGCGCCCAGTTCCCCGGCATGGACCACATGACGGTGGCAAAGATCGTCGGTCTCGATCCGTCAAAAGTCCGGCTGAACACCCAGCTCGCCGGTGGCAGTTTTGGCCGGCGCGCGCAGTTCGGCTCGCCCTACATGCAGGAGGCGGCAGAAGTCTACAAGGCAAGCGGCGGCACGCGTCCGCTGAAGCATATGTGGACGCGCGAGGATGACATTCGTGGCGGCTACTACCGTCCGATGTATCTCCACCGCATGAAGGGCGCGGTCGACGCCAACGGCAGGATCGTCGCCTGGGACCAGATCATCGTCGGCCAGTCGATCATGGGCAAGGCCTCGACCGACATCGACGAGACGTCGGTGGAAGGCGCCTCGACGCTGCCTTACGCCGTGAGCAATCTCAGGGTGATCTCGCACAACGTGCCGCTGAACATCCCGCCGCTATGGTGGCGTTCCGTCGGCCACACCCACACCGGCTTCGCCGTCGAAACCTTCCTCGACGAGCTGATGCAGAAGGTCGGCAAGGACCCCGTCGAGGGCCGGCTCGCCATGCTCACCGAGCAGCCACGCCATGCCGGCGTGCTGCGAAAAGTTGCCGAGATGGCCGACTGGGGCTCCGCGGTTCCAGAAGGCCGCGAGCGTGGCGTCGCCGTGGTCCAGAGTTTCGGCACCTATGTCTCGCAGATCGTCGAGGTGTCGCGCGGCGACGGCGAATTGCCGCGCGTCCACAAGGTGTGGTGCGCCGTCGATTGCGGCCAGCCGATCAATCCCAACGTCATCAGGGCGCAGATGGAGGGCGGCGTCGGCTACGGCCTCGGCGCGGTGCTGTTCGACGAGGTGACGCTCGGCAAGGGCGGCAAGATCATGCAGTCCAACTTCCACGACTACCGCTCGATCCGCATCAACGAGATGCCGCATGTCGAGGTGGAAGTGATTGCATCGACGGAAAAGCCGACAGGCGTCGGCGAGCCCGGCGTCCCGCCGATCGGCCCGGCCGTCGCCAATGCCTGGCGGCGCCTGACCGGAGCGCCGGTGCGCAGACTGCCCATCCTGCCCGGCGGAGTGTCGTGATCATCATGCGCGCTTCCAGACTGACGATCATCGCCGGCATCGCGGCGGGTTTCGCCGCGATCGGACTGGCGACCGACATATCCATGGCTCAGGACAAGCCGGCGGCCACGCTCAAGCCCGCAAGCGAGTTCGATTCCATCGCCGACAAGTCGGCACGCGCCGTGGCGTTGTTCGAGGAGGCGGGAAAGGTCATCCAGCATCCGCGTTGCGTGAATTGCCATCCGGCCGGCGACCACCCGCTGCAGGGCATGAGCATGCATCCGCACCAGCCGCCGGTGTCGCGCGGCGACAGCGATATCGGCATGCCCGGCATGATGTGCGGCACCTGCCACGGTCCGGCTAATGTCGACGTCGTCGGCCAGGCCGACACGATCAAGAGCATTCCGGGCAACCCGGCCTGGCATGTCGCGCCGATCGAGATGGCGTGGCAAGGCAAGACGCTCGGCCAGATCTGCGAGCAGATCAAGGATCCCGAGCGCAACGGCGGCAAGACCATGGACGAACTCGTCGAACACATGGCGCATGACGACTTGGTCGGCTGGGGCTGGACCCCCGGCGCCGGTCGCGAACCGGTGCCCGGCACGCAGGAGGTGTTTGGCGAACTGATACGGCGCTGGGCGGCGGACGGAGCAAGCTGCCCGAAGTCGTAGGGGCTGGTGGTGCGCCGTAGGAAGGGCCGCCAGCACACCGCCATGGCAATCGACCGCCTAGGAGGAGACCTATTGACCCCTGTCGCGGCCCGCTGCCGATGATCGAAGTGATCGGCAGCATCTCGACGACCCCAACATCGACGCCAACGATTCCTGCGCCGTGCCGAACCATCTGGTGGTGAGCCGGCTGTGGATCGAGCGCCGCCAGATGGGCACGGTGGTCATCGGCATGACGCCCAATTCCGGCCGCCTGGTGCGCCAGGCCGCCTCGCAGTTGCACCTCTACCGCGAGACCTGCTACATGGCCCGCATCCTGCGCAGCCGGGTGAAGCCTGTTCCGCAGGGAGTGACGGGCTCCCGTGATCAGCCTGCCATTGGTCCCTTCACCGCTCGGGTGCCGCCATGCTCGTCCTGCGCGCCCGGGCGGGCATAGTCCGGAATCTTGAAGCGCTTGCGATAGGCGCCCGGCGTCAGGCCCGTGAGGCGCTTGAACAGGCGGCGGAAGAAGGCCGGCTCCTCGTAGCCGGCTTGCCAGCTTATCTCGTCCACCGAGGCTTCGGTCCTCTCCAGCCGGCGCTTGGCGTCCTCTATCCTCAGCCGCTGCACGTAGACGACCGGGGTGAGACCCGTCGCGCCGGTGAAGCGCCGCTTGAAGGTGCGCTCGCTCAAGCCCGCGCGCCGCGTCATCTCCTCCACCGGGCTGGCCACCGAAAAATGCGTCGCCACCCAGTCCTGTGCCGCCTGGATGGCGAGGTCGCCATGGTCCTTGCGTCCTTCGAAGACCATGAAAGGCGCCAGCCCGTCCTGATGCCATTGCAGCGCGAAGAAGCGCGCGACCTCCTGCGCCTCGGTGGCTCCGGTGTAGCGGGCGATGAGATAGAGCACCAGATCGTGCCACGTCATCGCCGCGCCGGAGGTGATCAGCTCTTCCCGCCTGCCGGCGGCGACCAGCACGCGCTCGGGGTGGACGCGCACGTCCGGAAAGGCGGATGCGAACGTCTTGGCGTAGCCGTAGTGCACCGTGGCATCCACGCCGTCGAAGAGCCCGGTCTCGGCAAGCAGGAAGATGCCGGAACAAGCCGAGCACAACAGCGCGCCGCGGCCGTGCATGGCCCGGCACCATTCGACCAGCTCCGGATGCCGGCCCTTCGGCCAGCCGTCAGGCCCGAGCAGTACCGAGGGGACGATGGCGATGTCGGTCGCTTCGATATCCGCCACGCTGCGCTGTACCGTGATTGGGACGCGGCTGGCGAGTTCCAGCGGGCCAGATTTCAGCCCGACGATCTCCACGCGGAACGGCCGGCCGCGCGGCGCCTGTCCGGTCGCCTGCAACATCGCCGGCGCATTCATCACGTCGAATATCCCTGACAACGTCGACACCACCGCCTCGGGGATGGCGACAAGGCTCACATGCAGCGGCTCCGGTCTGGTCAAGGCTGCGCCCTCAAGCGTTCTGCGCGGGCAGGATAACCCGGACCGGATCGTTCCGCCACGGTCGCTCTGCCGGCGCCGATGGCACAAATGACCCGATTCTGGAAACTCCGGCTCTGCCTCCCGTCCACCGTCTCTGCGATCTGTCGGTGAGCCCCAGGTGCTTCCTGGTTGGCCAGACAGGAGATACGATAATGGACCACATCCGACACAATACCATCGATACCGCCAAGCTCGACGCGCTGGTCGCGCGCGCCTTCGGCGACCTTTCCGCAGGTTATGGCGGCGTGATGATCAGCATCGGCAACCGCCTCGGCCTCTACAAGGCGATGGCCGGAGCCGGCCCGCTCAGCCCACGCGAGCTTGCCGCCCGTGCCGGCTGCACCGAACGCTACGTCCGCGAATGGCTGAACGCGCAGGTCGCCGGCGGCTACGTCGCCTACCATGCGGTCAGCGGCACCTACGAACTGACCCCCGAGCAGGCGATGGTCCTTGCCGACGAGGACAGCCCGACCTTCTTCCCCAACGCCTGGGCGGTGCCGGCTTCGATGTGGGCCGACGAGGAGAAGGCCGTAGAGGCCTTCCGCACCGGCAAGGGCATCCCGTGGGGCGATCACGACGGCAGGCTCGCCTGCGGCGTCGCAGCCTTCTACCGCAACAGCTACAAGGCCAGCCTCGTGCAGGAGTGGCTGCCGTCGCTCGACGGCGTCGTCGGCAGGCTGGAGGCCGGTGCGCAGGTCGCCGACATCGGCTGCGGCCACGGCCATTCGACGGTGCTGATGGCGAAGGCGTTTCCGGCCTCGAAGTTCCACGGCTTCGACACCCACGCGCAATCGCTGGCCGAGGCCAGCACCCTTGCCGCCATGACCGGCGTATCCGCGCGCACCAGCTTCGAGGCGGCGCGCTCCAACACCTACCCGGGAAACGGCTACGACCTGATCTGCTTCTTCGACGCCCTGCACGACATGGGCGACCCGGTCGCCGCCGCCACCCATGCCGCCAAGGCGCTGGCGCCCGACGGCACCGTGATGCTGGTCGAGCCATTCGCCAACGACCGCGTCGAGGACAATGTCTCGCCGGTCGCCAGAATGTATTACGCGGCATCCACCACCATCTGCTGCGCCCACGCCATCTCGGACGGCGGCCGGCTGGTGCTGGGCGCGCAGGCCGGCGAGGCGCGGCTGGCGGAGGTGTTCCGCAAGGCGGGTTTCACCCGCTTCCGCCGCACCTTCGAAACGCCCTTCAACCTCGTGCTGGAAGCGCGGCTCTGACCATGACCATTTTTGTTTCGGCCGGCAGGGCCGGCGAAACGGAGGCGGAGACCGGCGTCGACTCCC